>JBARVS010000365.1:0-14214 GCA_049646385.1 Phormidesmis sp.
ATCCAATACTCTGCAACGCCTAGCAGCCTGTATTCCTCGACTTTGCGGGCGTAATCATCTTGCCAGTTAGTGCTAACAATTTCAGCGATCGCAACAATTGACTGACCAGAGGTAATAATAGGCTCCCTTTGCCAGAGAGGTTCCTGCTTCAGTTTTTCCTTATCTAGCACAATGACATCAGGTCGAAGCATAGTTGCCTGCGCATATGGAGGCTGAATCAAACAAGTCTTGGGAACCGTCAACCGTCTACCGTCGCTAAGTGAAGCAGACAGTGAAGCAGAAAACCAGTAACTGGCCAGATCGCCTGCTACTGACTCATGTGGCCCCGTTGGTTCCAAGTCTCGTAATTCTCCATCAATAAGTTCGTAACGGGGATCGCCTTTGTACTGAGACAAAAAGTCTTCAATGGTCAATGCTTTTACAGGCGTATAAGTCACTGCGCACCTCCGCGCTGTAGCCAAATTGTTAATATAAACTATTGCAAGGCGTACGGTTCTATCTTTATGGTCAAACTTTATGGTCAAAATTCTACACCTGTCCGATATCCACATGGGAAGCGGCTTTAGCCATGGGCGAATCAATCCTCAAACGGGGCTCAATACGCGGCTAGAAGATTTTACGCTGGCGCTGAAAAGATGTGTGGATAGCGCGATCGCCCAACAGGTAGATCTCGTTCTCTTCGGCGGCGATGCTTTTCCTACCGCTACGCCACCACCTTATATTCAACAGGCTTTTGCCAGCGAATTTTGCCGCCTAGTCGCCGCGAACATTCCCACCGTTTTACTCGTCGGTAACCACGATCAACATGCGCAAGGCGGCGGCGGTGCTAGCCTATGCATCTACCGCACCTTAGGCGTACCGGGCTTTATTGTGGGCGACACCCTCACCACCCACCGCATAGAAACCAAAGGCGGCCCGGTGCAAATCGTCACCATTCCCTGGCTAACGCGCTCTACTCTATTAGCTAAGCCAGAGACTCAAGGGCTCTCAATGGGAGAAGTAGGAGAATTGCTGTTAGATCGGCTGCGGGTCGTTTTAGAAGGAGAAATTCGTAAGTTAGATAAACAGATTCCAACGGTTTTGCTGGCGCACCTGATGACCGATACGGCCCGCTATGGGGCAGAGAAGTTTTTAGCCGTTGGTAAAGGGTTTACGGTACCGATGGCAATTTTGGCGAGAGACTGTTTTGACTATATTGCGCTGGGCCATGTTCACAAGTATCAAGAAGTGAGCCAGTCGCCGCTAGCAATTTATTCTGGCAGCATCGAGCGTGTGGATTTTAGCGAAGAGAAAGAAGATAAAGGCTATATTCTGTTAGAGGTTGTCAAGGGCAGCGCTACGGCTGAGTTTTGTGCTTTGCCCGCGCGAGTGTTTAAGACTTTAGAGGTTGACTTGACCGGGGCAGAGGAACCGCAGGCGCTTTTGTTGGGGGCGATCGCCCAAGCAAACATCACCGAAAAAGTAATCAGACTCTCTTACCAGCTACAGGCCCATCAGGTCAATCAGCTTGACAGTCTAGCGCTAGCCGAGGCACTATCAGACGCTCACAGCTATACTATTCAGCCGCAGCTAGTGAGCCAGCTATCTCGGCCCCGGCTGCCTGAGCTAGGGGTTGATAGTTCGCGATCGCCCATAAGCGCGCTCAAAGCCTACTTGGAAAACAGAGAAGACTTAAGCCCCCTAGCCCCAGACATTTTAGAAGCTGCCCAGGGTCTGCTTAATCAAGATCCTTATGGAGATAAAGCTATTGTCGCATTGGATAAAGCCAACAACGACACAGCGCTAGAAGAAGATCGGCAGCTTAGGCTATTGTAAAAAGCTCTCTTGTTCACGCTTGCCACGTTAGGCGCTTGTACGCCAGCTCTTTAAAAACTCAGCTTTTTTAAATTCACTTTTCAGCTAACGGCTTTAGTATCACGGCGGGACTCTAGCCACCAAGCAATGCCAGCTATGCCAATTATCAAAACCAGCGCAACACCCGCGAATTGCGTCGTCCACTTCATAATCACAGGTAGCGGAAATAGCTGACCTAAAAAGTAGGTAAGGCTGACCATCACAGAAGCCCAAGTAGCCGCACCAATCGCATTACATAGTAAAAACTTGGGGTAGGGCATTCGCGTAATGCCTGCTAACGGGCCTGCAAACACCCGCAGCAAAGTCACAAATCTACCGAAAAGAACGGCTTTGTCAGCGTTTTTGCTAAACCTATCTCGCAAGCCCGTCAGCGCCGACTCTGGCACCTTTAGCAGCTTGCCAATGCGCACGAGCAGCGGCCAGCCCCCGTAATAACCCAGCAAGTAGCCACCGCTATCGCCTAAAATGGCCCCGGCTGTAGCAGCACCCAGCACATACCAAACGTTGAGTTCATCACTGCCTGCCAAGAAACCGCCCACTAAAGTAACGGTTTCACCAGGAATAGGAATACCCATGTTTTCTAGCAAGACGCCAAAAAATATGGCCCAGTAGCCATACTCGCGAGCAATGTCCTGCACTAGCTCTATAGAAATGAGTTCGCCCATGCCCAGTGTCCATGCCCTTGCTTCGGGCCAAGAATCGTTAATCTTCTACATATTTACCTATCTTGGCGCGACTATCCGGCTCGTGTCAATTTGATCTTTACGGATAACCCGCCAAACGTTCAAAAAAATCACGAGGCCGCTCTGGTCTTTGTCCTACCATTACGCCCCACCCTACACAACACAGCAGAGAAAGGAGCGCAAGGCAGCGTTAAGCGCTAGGCGCAGATGATTTAGCAAAGCTTGCCATAGAGTTAACCCCTAGCATTTCACTGGGGAACGTGGGCAAATCTAAGTGATCGCTGCCGCGCCGACTGCGAACGGCTAGGCGGTAGCTGGTGCTTTGTAGCTCAGCTTGAAGCTCTCGATTTTCCTGCTGAATTCTAGCGACCCGATCTTTAACAGCGGCCATGCGCTCGGCAAATTTTTCTTTATAAATTCTGGGAAGCTCCTGCACGACTTGCTCTAACATGCGCGTGCGGTCTGTGAGTTCTTGAGCGGTCTGGCGTAGCTGATGGGTCTCTTCGCCCTGCTCTTCAATTTGCGTTTGGTAAAAGGCCACCTGCTGCTCTTGGTTGCGAAGCTGCTCGCGCAGTGAAAGGACTTCTTGCTGATGTTGCGCAGACACTTCTGGCGCAGGCATGAAGTCTTTATTGCCCTTTACTAATCGAAAAAGTTCTTGAGAGAGCTGCTGCACGAGCTGATCGCGCATTGCGAGTTCTTCGCGCAGTCGGGCGATTTCTGAGTGATTGTTTGAACCTGCCTGGGTCACTGGCGCACCTTTTTTTGTAAGATTGCTCGCTATAAGAAATGTATATCACTTCTAAACATGGGCTCGAAACCTGAACAAGACGGAGAGACCATGTAATAAAAAATACATTGGCAAATGCATTGACTGGTAAATGTGCCAAGAAAGCAAAAAGCAGGCACTGCTAAGGTACAGTGTCTGCTCTAAATGGGCTGTATTGGTTTGCTTTGGTTTGCTAAGAATAGCAGCTGGCTACGACCCTAAAGGTGCTGCTGTTGCCGCAGGCTCGGCCTCGCGCTCTGTGCTGCCTTCAACGGGGACTTCAAAGCAGATAGTGAGATAGCGAATAACGTCCTCGCTGAGGCGCATGGCTCTCTCCATGGGGGCGATCGCCGTCCCAGGCGCTTCATAATTCATCTGAATATAAATGCCTTCGCGGTAGCGGTTAATCTCATAGGCGAGACGGCGCTTGCCTCGGTGCTGAGTTTCAATATCCTCAGCGCCGCTTTCGGTCAGCATATCTTGGTAGCGGCTAATGGCCTGATCAACGGCTTCGTCGCCGAGGTCGGGCCGCAAAATGTACATGGTTTCGTAAAGCGTACTCATAGCTTAAATCTTGAGATCCTTGAGATCGTCCTTGTGGTCACTTCTGGGAGTTGTAGAGGCTTTCATCGCAGCATTGGTGTAGCGTGGATAAAAGCAAGGGTCTACAATCATAGCAATAACTGGGCAACTGGCAACTGGTAACTGGCAACGAAACCTATGACGCATCGCTATGTTCGAGTTCAATCGTCATCGGGGCAGCTACATTATGGCTTATTGCAGGCCGACCACGGTGTCCAGGTGCTGGATGCTCCGCCTTGGCGTCATGGCAAAGCCGCAGGGCTAGCGCTGGCAAAAGATGACTATAGGCTGCTAGCCCCCTGCGCGCCCTCGAAGGTGATTGCCGTGGGGCGAAACTATGCCGATCATGCGGCTGAGCTGGGTAATGATTTGCCTAAGCAGCCGCTGCTATTTATGAAGCCGCCCACAGCAGTAACAGCGGCAGATGCGCCGATTTTTTATCCGGTTCAGTCTCAGCGGGTGGACTATGAGGGCGAGCTGGCGATTGTGATTGGCGATCGCACCACCGACTGCGAAATAGAGCAAGCTCGCAGCAAAATATGGGGCTATACCATTGCTAACGATGTAACGGCTCGTGACTTGCAGCGGCAGGAAAATCAATGGACAAGGGCTAAAGGGTTTGACTCTTTTTGTCCGTTAGGCCCTTGGATTGTCAAAGAAATTCCAGCGGGCGCAAGGCTGCAAACCTTTATCAACGGGGCCAAAGCGCCAGTCCAATCAGCCTCTATTGCCGACATGGTTTTTTCACCAGAGTATTTAGTGGCCTATATTTCTCAGGCCATTACGCTGCTGCCCGGAGACGTAATTTTGACCGGGACGCCTGAAGGGGTTGGGCCAGTTGAGTTGGGCGATCGCATTCGCATAGAAATAGAAGGCATTGGCAGCTTAGAAAACACGGTGCAAGCAAAAATAAAAGCGCCAACCTCAAAAGAGCCAGCGCTTCAGTAATCCCATCTTATGAACAAATCCTAATAAGGCATCTGCATGTTAACAGCATCTGAAATCGTTGGAATTTCAGCATATCTGCCTAGAACAGACTGAGCCACCGAATAAATCACAATGGCCATACCGCCCAAAAACAAAACGTTCGAGAGCGTTTCGCCGATGATATTATCGCCCAAAAGCTGAAACGCACTCAGTACCAGCATCGTAATAGAAATCACAAAGCTGACCAAAATTGCCTGTAGCACGTTGAAACGAATGAATCGACTGATGTTCGTGTTTCTGATCACAAACAGAAATAGCAAGATGAAAACAGCCAGCCCCAAAATGCTGTTCTCAATTGCGATAAGCGGCTGCAAAGGAAGGAGTATCAGCTGAATAACATCAAATACGGGCCGCGCCTGTGCCAGCAAAAATCTGAAAAAGTAAGCACCTGCATCTAGCGCAGAAGCCAACGGCATAACATAGGCCAACGCCGAAAAGACTCTATCCAGTGGAGGGGCAGAATCATTCATAACAAACTCCTACAGTTCAGATAAAAAGGGTGGATCAAAGATGCCTTTAGCATAGCGTATCCATCCCTATCAGCTTTTCCCATCACTTCTGCCTGTCGCCATATTTTCAAGCGCCCTGCGGATCTGCTAGCTCAGCAATGCGAAAGCCCATCGTGCATTCGTACTGCTGAGGGCCCTGATTTTGCAGGGTTTGATTTTGCAGGGTTTGGTCATGAGAGCTTTGGCAGGAGTCTCTATCCAAGAGCCTTTTAACCGGATGACCGCACCTGAGCCGTCCCTGCTGCCAGCGAGGTAGACCGCTCTGGCTAGCCAGAGGACAGCTCTGGCAGACCATAGCAGGCTGCAAAAGCTGATTTTTCATGATAATTACCAACATAAATCACCGCCCTATTCATCTGTCTTCCCTCGTCTCAATACAGCCCTAGCTAAAAACCGCCGAGGCTAAATGCGGCCTTACGAAGACAATTTAAGTGCCTTTATATTAGGGCACTCATCTAAGGAAACTGTATGGGTTTTTACATACCGATAGGTTGCCCAAAATGAACGGTGTTAGCTGCGGTTTTGGCTTGAGGAAGTCTCAATTTTTCTAGCCGTTTTGCCTTCTGTTTCGGTCTCTTTCGATGCCACAACTGACTGCTTAATAAGCTTAGGCTTAGGCTTTTCGCCCGCATATTCTTCAGTGCGCAAATGAGTAGGACGGGCCTGGTCATAAGCCATTTGTAAGGCAGCCGCCGCAATGGTGCGAATGTCAAACTCCTCACCGAGCTGTGACACAATCGGCAAAAATGAGGCCAAACGCTCGCTAGTAACAGCCGCGCGTACGCGATCTTGAAGCTGTTCGAGGTGACGAATAGCAATCTCGGCCTGGGTTGGAATTTTGGCATATTCCACCTTTTTGCCAAAGCGTTTTTCAACCCGCGTAAGCTTGTATTTTTCTAAAGTCGTCACCAGGGAAATAGCGCGACCTTCTTTCCCAGCACGGCCTGTGCGCCCAATCCGGTGGACATAGCTATCTAAGTTGTCAGGCAGCTCGTAGTTAATCACATGACTCAAGTCGTCTACATGGATGCCCCGCGCCGCAATGTCTGTTGCAACAACCCAGCGCACCTGCCGCTGCTTAAAGCGCTGAAGCAGCCGCTCACGCTGAGACTGGTTTAAGTCGCCATGGTATTCATCAGCGCTATGACCAGCGGCCTGAAGCTGACGGGTAAGCTCAGCGGCAGTACGGCGGGTACGCACAAAAATCAAAGCTGATTCGGGATCTTCCATCTCCAAAATAGGCATGAGCGCTCTAGGCTTGCTCCAGCCCTTGGGCACCACATAGCCCACCTGCTTGATCCGAGCGGTGGAAGCTTTCTGAGGCTCTACGCTGACCGTAATCGGAGATTTGAGAAATCGAGTAGAAAGCTTTTGAATGGCCGGATCCATCGTGGCCGAAAAGAAGGCCGTCTGACGATCATCGGGGGTGTGTGACAGAATTTTTTCTACGTCTTGAATGAAGCCCATGTTAAGCATTTCATCAGCTTCATCTAGCACCATTATGCTGACCTGATCGAGCACTAAGCCACCCCGATCAATCAGGTCAATCACTCGCCCAGGCGTGCCTACAACGACCTGAGAGCCTCGCTTGAGACGGCTGAGCTGCTGCCCAATAGACTGCCCGCCGTAGACGGCAGTGACCCGCAGCCGAGGGTCTATGGTAAAGCTTTCCATCGCTTTGCTTACCTGCAACGCCAGTTCCCTTGTAGGCGTAAGGACTAATGCCTGCACGTAGTGGTTCGCTGAGTTTACTTGTTCTAAAATTGGCAGTGAAAAAGCTGCTGTTTTTCCCGTTCCTGTTTGCGCAAGGCCCACTACGTCGTGGCCTGAGAGCAGTTGAGGAATGGCCTGAGATTGGACTGCCGTTGGCTTGGTAAAACCCATTTCGCCAAGGTGCTTGACGCGAGCAGCAGAGAGTCCTAAATCAGAAAATGAAGAGGTCATACGATCCTATACGCGAGGGTGAGCTGTGAAGAGAGGTAGAGATTGAGCGCTAACGTGCCATTTGATGTGCCATCTGATAGGTTGCTGGGTGTGTAACGCTGCCAAACAAGTCATAGGAGTCTGCGGCTTCAATCACGACAGAAACAAGCTGCCCAAGCTTGGCCTGTCCTTTGGCATATACTAGGCCATCGACATCGGGGGCAAACCGGGCGCTACGGCCAATTAGCTCCCCAGTGGAGGGATTTTCTTGCTCAATGAGCACATCAACTGTTTTGCCTACCTGCGCTTGATTGCGGCCAAAGGAGATGTCTTGCTGGGCCAGCATGATGGCCTCGCGACGAGCCTCTTTGACGGCTTGATCAACCTGATTGGGCAGGTCGTAGGCAGCGGTGCCTTCTTCTGGAGAAAAAGTAAAGACGCCTACATGGTCAAACTGATGGCGCTTGACAAACGCGAGAAGATGCTCGAAGTGGGCTTCGGTTTCGCCTGGAAAGCCCACGATGAAAGTGGTTCTAAGGACGGCTTCGGGTAAGGAGGTTTTGAGATTGTTGATAATATCGTCGTTGACCTGACCTTGCCAGGGTCGATTCATAGATTTGAGCACTTCAGGATGGGAGTGCTGAAGCGGCAGGTCTAAATAGGGGAGGGCGTTCGGCGTTACTTGAATGGCTTGAATGACGGCAGGCGTAAGGCCAGTGGGATAGGCGTAGTGCATTCTGACCCAGGGCACATCGACTTCGCCCAAGGCGCGAAGAAGTTCAGCTAGCTTGGGCTTGCCGTAGATATCTACGCCGTAGTTGGTGGTGATTTGGGAGATTAGCACCAGCTCTTGGACGCCCTGGGCAGCAAGCTGATGGGCTTCGGCTACGATGGATTCGATGGGGCGCGATCGCTGCTTACCCCGCAGGTGAGGAATAATGCAAAAAGCACATTTATAGTCGCAGCCTTCCGCTACGCGCACATAGGCCACCCCTTCCGAGGTCGTGCGGTATCGGGGCACCGTTTCGTCAGCAATGTAGGTAGGCTCGGCGGAAACCGCTTTTACCCGCTCGCCCGCTTCGGCGCGTTCAATCACACTGACAATCTTGCTGTAGTCGCCTGTGCCGACTAGGGCAACCGCTTCAGGAATTTCTTCTAGCAGCTCGTCTTGAAAGTGCTGAGCTAAGCAGCCCGTGATGACAATTTTTTTGTTAGCTTCGGCTAGCTCAACGAGGGTGCGTACCGACTCTTCTCTAGCGGCTTGAATAAAGCTACAGGTGTTGACAATAACGTAGTCTGCCAGTTCTTCGTTGGCATCAACGCCGTAACCAGCCTTCACCAGCAGACCCAGCATATGCTCGCTGTCTACTCGGTTTTTTTCGCAGCCTAAATGTGATAAGGCAATGGTGGGCTTGCGTCCCATGAAATACTCTCTAGGTGAAATACTCTTAAAAAACTTGAAAATAGGAGTAAATCTTAGAGTGAAATGCAAACCTCCTACTCATGCAGATCATAACATAACTACACAATTGACGAGCAGGAACTCGTTATCTTCCCGTTATTTTTAAGTGCTGTAGCTTTGGCGGTAGGTTTATAGTGAGACGATATTGCGAGTCCGAGATAAGAACACCGTGGACTTAATTCAAATTTTCAAAACGGCCAATCCTGTGATTGGCGTTGTTCATTTGCTGCCGCTGCCGACGTCGGCTCGCTGGCAAGGTGACCTCTCAGCTGTGGTCGCCCGCGCTGAGCAGGAGGCGACGGCCCTGGCTGCGGGCGGTGCGCATGGCCTGGTGGTCGAAAACTTTTTTGATGCGCCCTTTGCCAAGTCCCGAGTAGATCCGGTGGTGGTGAGCGCGATGACGCTGGTGGTACAGCGCTTGCAGCAGCTCGTGACGCTGCCGATTGGGATTAATGTGCTGCGCAATGATGCCCGCAGTGCGCTAGCGATCGCCACCTGCACAGAAGCTAGCTTCATCCGCGTCAACGTCCTCACAGGCGTAATGGCGACCGATCAGGGCCTGATTGAAGGTGAGGCGCATGAAATCCTCCGCTATCGGCGTGAGCTGGGCTGCGACGTAAAAATATTGGCCGATGTGCTCGTAAAACATGCGACGCCGCTGGGCGCACCTAATTTATCTGCGGTGGTAGAAGACACGATTCACCGGGGCTTGGCTGATGGCATCATTTTGTCAGGAGGGGCCACGGGTCGCCCGCCCGATGTAGAGGATTTAAGACTGGCGAGAGCAGCAGCAGCCAATACCCCCGTTTTTATTGGCAGCGGCGCGAGCGCTGATAATATTTCTGAGCTGATTGGCTATACCGATGGCGTGATTGTATCTAGCTCGCTTAAGCGCAAAGGGCAAATTGAGCAGCCGGTCGATCCGATTCGCGTCCGTGAGTTTGTGACCGCTTTAGAGCAGGGTTTAGCAGCTTGCCCTGCGCAAATCACCTCAAAGAACTACTCGGTTGCTGTCGGCTAAGCGACGGCTGACCCGCTCAAAAAACTGTCTGGCTTGTGTGGTCGCGCTCTAAAATAATCAGGTAGGATTTATTTTGCTTCTCAATAAAGTCGATTAGAAACTCACAAATGGCTGCGGCCTGACAGAATATTTATCCTTGGCGGGTATTTTCTGTTTTGTGTTCTGCTTTTTTTATAGACTTTTTTTTATAGACTTTTGCTCTTCGCTTCGCATTCACCCGCATTTCATTATGAAACGTCGTCGCCAGGAAACGCTTTGGATTCACCAATGGTCGCGCCCGCTAATTGGCGCGATCGCCGCCGTAGGAGCCGCTGGTACCGGCTATTTAACGGTTACCAAGCTGATGCAAGGAACGGCTGCCTGTGCCGCTGGCTGTGACAAAGTGCTCAACAGCGAGTGGGCTGAGATTGTCGGCCAGCCCCTAACTCTGTTTGGCTGCTTGGCCTATCTTTCTATGCTGGTGCTGGCGATCGCGCCTTTGCTGGTTAATGCTGAACACAATAAAGATCAGCGCACCAAGCTAGAAGGCATCACCTGGCCGCTGCTGTTTGTCGGCGCGACGGGCATGATGGTTTTCAGCGGCTTCTTAATGTTTGTGCTGGCGACCAGCATCAAAGCGGTATGTCCTTACTGTATTGCCTCAGCTTTGATGTCAACCACAATGTTTATTTTGACGGTGCTAGGCCGTCGCTGGGATGATCGCGGGCAGCTGCTGTTTAGCGGGGCCATCGTCGCGATGGTGGCATTGGTTGGTACCTTTGGCATCTACGCGGTGCCCGGTGGCCCGTTGAGTACAGGCACACAGGCGGCTGAAGTAGAAGGCGCTGGCCCCGCGATTACGACCACTTCGGGCGAGGCCGAAATCGCACTGGCCAATCATTTGACTGAAGTAGGTGCCAAAATGTATAGCGCTTACTGGTGTCCGCACTGTCACGACCAAAAGCAGCTATTTGGCAAACAAGCGGTTGCCAAGATGCCCTATGTTGAATGCGATCCCAATGGCCAGAATTCTCAGACTGCCCTGTGCCAATCTATTCCCGAAATTAAGGGCTTTCCTACCTGGGAAGTGAAAGGCGAGTTTTTGTCAGGGACGCAGAGTTTGGCGACGCTAGCGCTGGCTTCTGGTTATGAAGGATCGATGAATTTTGTCAATGAGAATAGCGAGGAAACCAGCGGCGGGCAGTCGTCTACTCCATAGTTACCCAGTAAATTGGCCCAATAAGTTGCCCAGTAAATCGGCCCAGTAAATCGGCCCAGCAGAAGGATTGCCCCGTAGAAGCAATCCTTTATCGCTGCCAGTGAAACTTCAAATCGAGCCTGTCTGCCAGCTCCGTGCGAATTTGGCGCATGATTGAGTCTTCGTCAATTTCGCTCAGGATACCTGCAACCACAGCTTTTGGGCTGCCAACGCCCCAGGTTGCGCCGTTGGCAAGATAGGTTTTGGTGACCTGGGCGATCGCATAGGTTGAAAAGCCCGACAGCGCTGCCTGAGTAAGCGCCACCGATACGTAAGGCGTAGCCGCTAACCCCCCGGTGGGAATCGTCGCCGCAGCTAGAACGCTTTTTAGCCCGCTGAGCCCAAAGGTAAGGGCTAGCTCACTGACGGTCAGGCCACCTGTGGCGATCGCAATTTTTTTCAACAGCTTGGCCGCCCCCTGCTGAGTCATTTCTAAGCCATAAATCTTAGCGAGCCCGACAATTAGGGCCACCTCAATGGCCGCGCCCCCGAGTAAGTCAATCACCATCACAGGGTTAAGCGCGACTGCAACTGATTTGGTCAGCGTGGTTTTCCAAATCGTGTCATCGGCTGCATGATTGCGTAGGGCCAGCTTTTGCGCAACGACTGCTTCATTAATTTCGTCGGCATACAGCAGCGTGTTGAGGGCAATCAGGGCTTTGCCTTCCCGCTGTAAAATTTCTAGTATTTTGAGCTTAAGCGCGCTGACGTCGGGGCGATCGCGTTCGGTGTGCGTCGTGAGCTTTCCCGCTGCCGATCTTACCGCCTGGGTAACGAGCGGGGCAGCAGCAGCCGTCAGAATGTTCTCAGGGGGCAGCAGCCCTGCTAAGCGCTGCTCTTTTAAAGTGGTGAGGATTTGATGGCGATCGCCCGCCGCATACTGGTCAATCTTATTGAGCACCAGCAAAACAGGCTTACCTGCCTGAGTGAGTTCGCTGAGGGCCGTGTGCTCAAGCTGAGTGAGATCGCCCGCGATCACAAAGAGGATTAGATCGGCTTGGCGGGCAATTTTTTGGGCGATCGCCTGCCGCTCCTCGCCGCCGACTTCATCAATACCGGGCGTATCTATCAGCTCTACTCGCGCGGCCTGCTGCCCAGATAAGAGGGCTCTATGAACATTTTCGGGATCGTTTTCATCATTCACTGCCGTTTCCCAGCGAATGCTCTCGGCTAGCTGGGTCACTCCGTGCAGCGGCCCAGTTTGAAAAATGGGCTGGCCCACGAGCGCATTTAGTAGCGATGACTTACCTCGGCCCACCATGCCAAACACTGCAATATGCAGCACCTGATTTTCTAGCTTGCCTAGAACGCTGTGAAGATGGCTGAGGTCAGTTTTTAGGCCAGCGCGTTCGCGATCAGAAAGGTTTAGCTTTTGAATGAGGGTGCTAACGGCGGCGATCGCCTGACCATAGCGTAAATCGTCAGACTCGCTGTTTGAGGCACTACGCGCAGCGGAGGAAGAAGAAGCCGAGGAAGCAAAAGAAGGAGATGAATCGCTCATGATAAAACGAATGCTGAAGGGCGATTTTTCTTAGAGGGACTAGGCCCATCATAGAAAGCCTCGACGCACTTTGAAGGGTGGTAAAACCGTAAGTTTGACGGCTGAAACCCTAAGCACCTGCTATTGTTTTGACTTTTTCTAGCAAAAAACCTGGCAATAAGGCTGCGAACCGTGATGTGGATGTCAGTAAACAATGAGAGAATAAAGGTGGCTTATTACAAATCTTTAGCGTCTATGGAGTTTGAAAGTACCGCTCAGCGGGCATGTTACCAGCGCATCGTGCCGTGGATGGAAGATCTTTTTGGAGATGCCGCAGTTGTTTTTGAAGACGAACCGCTGTTTATCGTCACGATTGGCTCGGCAGTTGCCTCTACTCGGGTGGTGCCTTGGGGCGACAACGACGCCCTCATCACAAGCCGCTCCTTTGTGGTTACCGACATCACTATCACCCCCGAGCTAAGCTACTACCTACTGCGAGCCAACAATGGCATTCAGTTTGGCCGCTTCGCCCTCGATAGCGAAAACGACATCGTATTTGAACATAGCTTGGTCGGCTCTACCTGCGACCAAATTGAGCTAAAGCATTCAGTTGCTACCGTCGTTCGCCTCGCTGATGACTATGATGATGAAATTGTCGCCAGGTGGGGCGGTCAAAGAGCACTAGAGCGTTGGGCTTCCTCTGAGTAAAAAAAAAGAAAAAATATGGGGCGATCTATTGATAGACCGCCCCATATTTAAAGTAAGATTATGCTCTCTTACTCATTTTCGCCAACCTAGCTCAAAGAAACTCGCTAGAGCCTATCGAGAAACAACGTCAGTGCCACCTTTATCGATGTCTAGCTCTTCTCTGCGAATGTTGGCTTTCTCAGTCACCATTTCTTGCTCAGTCTCTTTGCGGACGTTGACTTCCTCACGCACAAAAGATTCTTTGCGTACGTCAGCTCTTTCTTCGTAAACTTCTACATTAGCAACTTCGCCGTCAACAAACTCGTGGTTAGCATCGCCAGCAACCGTTCCTGTCGGCGTCGTACGTTCAACCACAACCCGCTCTCTCTCAACAGGAACAGAGACCTGGGCTTGCTCGGTTTCAACGTGCTTTCCAACTCTAACGTCGCCTACTTTCATACGCTGCTTGTCTGCAACTAAGCGTTCTTCGTAGAGTTGAATAGGCTGATTGACGTCGTTTGTTGCAGGCGTCCGATAAAGGTCAGCGTCATGAGTGTCGTAGTCATAGGTGTCACGAGTATAGTCAGTGCGTCCAATCATGGCCGCTCCTTCTACGGGAGTTGTGCCACTCACGGGCGCGCTCTGGCCAGCCATGGGCTCACGATAAACGCCGCGCACTCTCTCTTCCTGGTCGTAGTCAACCGTTTGATTTTTGTCATATTCGGGTAGGTTCTCTACCTGATCTTTGGTAAGGCCACGAACATATACTCTTCTGTCATTAGTGTCGAACTCTGCTTTACCAATAGGCAGCAACACTTTCTTGCCGAAAATCCATGCGCCTGTGTCCACAATTAGGTACCGGAACCGACCTGTTGCGTCATCAAACAAACCGTCTTCTACAGAGCCGACCTTATTGTCGTTGTCAACATACACGCTGTAGTCATCAAGATGGCTGAGACTGTCATCGCTAAACGTGTTGCGATAGTCAGGATAGGTTGTTTTAAGGCTTACTAATGTCAT
>JBARVS010000366.1:0-8346 GCA_049646385.1 Phormidesmis sp.
ATGCTGCTTCAATCGCGGCCATGGTACTCACCACTGAGTGCATCGTAGTTGACAAAGCTGAAGACGACAAAGCTGGCGCAGGTGGCGGCGGCATGGGCGACTTTGACTACTAGAGTCTAAATCCTCAAAGAAAAGCGGTCTGTCTTTGGGCAGGCCGCTTTTTGTATGTCAGGTGTTAGCCTTTAAAGCGATCCCTCTTAGCATTACTGGCGGCTCAAGCTTATGACTTCTGACGAAATCACAAAAGCTTTAATGAACCGATTTGGACAGAACGCCTGCAAAAAAGCTGCTGACGATGCTTGGCAAGTAGAAACTGAGGAAATGCGGCTCTTGGCCGTTTGCCCCGGCAGTTGGATAAAGCTGATGATTCCGATTGTGCCGATTGCCGAGGCGGGCGCTTTTACCGCTCAAATGATGGAAGCGAATTTTGATAAAACCCAAGAGGTTCGCTATGCCTTTCATCAAAATGTCGTGTGGGGTGTTTTTCAATACGATTTGGCAGCGCTTGATTTATCTCAATTTGAGAGCGCGGTGGATCAGCTGCTATTGCTCAAGGCAAATGGCGTGAGCGAACTATTTTCTGGCATGGTAGAAGCGCAGGTAAGGCAAATTATTGTGGCTTCAAAGCAGCAGGGCCAGTCGTTAGAAACCACGATGAAGACGCTAGATCGCTTTTATTCAGAAGGCATGATGGGTGATATGGGCGACGCGAGCTATCAGAGCAATGCGATGGCCTCTTGGCGGCGTCAGCTAGAGCGCCTGTGGCCCACTATTGATATTAGTGATAGTGAGGAGCGCTAGCCGATGAATCTAGTTGAGCAGCTCAAGCAAGACTATGCGCGTTTTCCTAAAGACCAGACCTACAGTCTTTATGCAGAAGACGTGCATTTCAAAGACCCGATGAACGAGTTTGACGGGGCTGATCGCTATCGCCAGATGATCGGCTTTATCGATTGGTTTTTTGGCGATGTGCAAATGGATTTACATAATATTGAACAAGTCAATCCAAAGCTGATCACGATGCAATGGACGCTGCATTTGAAACCACCCGTGCCGTGGCCTGCTCGCCTTTCTATTCCAGGACATACCGAGCTAGGCATTAATGAGAATGGCTTGATTGATTCGCATGTGGACTACTGGGAGCGATCGCGCCTCAACGTCCTCAAGCAAGTATTCGGTGGATAAATGCAGATAGCAACCGAAGATCTCACAGCCACCGACGTACAGGCTTTGCTGCATGAGCACTTAGCAGACATGCATAAGAATTCACCTCCCGGCTGCGTTCACGCGCTGAATTTGGAGGGTCTTAGAGCAAAATCAGTTACTTTCTGGACAGTTAGAGAACTTGGAGAACTGGTCGGCTGCGGCGCATTGAATCAGTTAGATTCGCACTCAGGCGAAATTAAATCAATGAGAACTGCTAAAGCGCATCGGCGGAAAGGTGTCGCCGCTGTGCTACTTAGTCATATTTTGGCTGAAGCAAAAAAACGGCGGTACAAGCGCATAAGTTTAGAAACCGGGTCGGCAAATGCGTTTATGCCTGCAAGACTGCTGTATGAAGGGTTTGGGTTCACTCGCTGCGGCGCTTTCGCTGATTACAAAGATGATTCTTTCAGCATATTTATGACTATTGATTTGTAGACGGCGTTGCTAACGTGGCGTGTGTGCAACAACTTTAAAGTTGATGCTCATCCTAGACAGACTTGCACTCATATTTGTTATAGATTAACAATTCTCCTATTTTTCCTCTTTTCGACCCAACCGCACTGATTGTTCGTGAAGCACTAACTTCAACGATTTCATATCGGGAGTCGCTATATAGCTCACGAATTAACGGAGCATTTGAATTGCTGACTAAAACATTACAGCCTCGATCTGATAATTTATCGCAGACTAGCTTGAGTCTCTCTTGTTCACGCTCACCAAAACCGTTGGCGCTATATCCAGTGAAAGATGATGTATCAGAAATGGGGTGATAGGGAGGGTCAAAGTAGACAAAGGCTCCTCGCTTGGCTGTTGAAACTGAATTTGCAAAGTCACCTTGACAAATTCTAACTGTTCTCTGGTTTAGAAATAAACTAACTGCTTTTATCACAGCAGGATCTGCTATAGCAGGATTAGTATAGTCCCCGTATGGAACGTTGAACTGGCCTTGACTGTTGACACGAAACAACCCATTGAAGCAGGTTTTGTTCAAATACAGTATTCGCGCTGCTCGTTCAACAGGTGATAATTCCTTGAAACAAGGCTGTCTATCTTGAACGCGCAGTTTGTAATAGTAATCTTTCGAGTTGTTATTCTTGTGCTGCTGGCAAAGCGTTATAAGCTCATCAGGATTATCTCTAATAACCTTGTAACAATTAACTAATTCAGAATTAGTATCGTTGATGATGCTTTTTGCAGGCTGAAGTGAGAACAGAACTGCGCCTGCACCCATAAAAGGCTCGTAGTATTGAGTATACCTACGCGGAATATGCTGTTTGATGACGGGTACAAGCTGTCTTTTTCCGCCCGCCCATTTTAAAAAGGGTTGAACTAAAGGGTTGTAGCTATAACCCTTGCTCTTTCGAGTCTCTGACGAGCGTGTTATCGCCTGTCCCTGCATATCTGCTCACCTTGAAATCATCAGCTCAAACTCTACGATAGTACAGAAACACTCTGTTGTCGTTGCCTTAGCTGCTGTAGCTGTCAGTGGACATGGCAGATTTGCTTAAAGCGTCGCCTTCTACGATGGTGTGGAGTAACCACTGCTTGTCAGAATTGGGATAGTCGCTGCGATAGTGCCCGCCTCGGCTTTCGGTGCGAAAGAGGGCGCTTTTGAGAATGAGTGAAGCGATCGCCAGCAAATTCCGCACTTCTCCCCACAGCCGCACATGATCAGCCGTTACCGAGTCAGGCAGCTCAGTTGTTTCTCCTGGCTGCAAGTTGAGCGCCTGACTAATAGAGAGCCGATCAAACTGCGCCTGCCATTGAGCGACCTGCTTGATGGCGGCTTCCATCAGCGACTGATCGCGAGCAATGCCCGCATTTTGCCAAATGAGCTGAGGCAGGTGCGATCGCCAATACGCCAATTTTTTTAGCCACTCGCCCGTCAGCTGCACAGACCTAACCACCTTGTTTATCGGCATCTCAACAACGTCATCAGCAAGCTGAATATTTTTTAACTGCGCGCCATATACCAAGCATTCCAACAGCGAATTGCTCGCTAGGCGATTAGCCCCGTGAACCCCAGTGCTCGCATTTTCACCCACCGCATACAGGTGATTGATCGTCGTTTGGCTGTCTAGCCCGCAGGTGATGCCGCCCATCCAGTAATGGGCCGCTGGTGAAACTGGAATCGGCTCGCGAAACACATCAATACCCCAGTGCTTACACACCTTGATAATGTTGGGAAAGCGATAGCGAATGCGCTCAGGCTCAATCGGGCTCAAGTCTAGCCAGACCCTACTATCAGGCACTTCGTCCTTTTGCAGATGGGAAAAGATGGCTCTGCTGACGACATCGCGAGGGGCCAGCTCGCCATCAGGGTGATAGCTAAAGGTGAAGCGATCGCCCTGACTATCTAGCAAATGTGCGCCTTCCCCTCGAACCGCCTCACTAATTAAAAAACGAGGGGCACCCGCCTGAGTCAGCGCCGTGGGATGAAACTGAAAAAACTCCAAATCGCGTAGCTGCGCCCCGGCCCGCCCAGCCATTGCCACCCCGTCGCCCGTACTCGCCGCCGGATTAGTGGTTTGAGAAAATACCTGCCCGCCGCCGCCCGTTGCCAGCACAACCGCTCGCGCCCGCACCCATCGAATGCTGGGTCGATCTATTTCTTGAGCCATGCCTTGATCCCTACCTTGAGAGAGACAAACGCCTTTACAGTCCTTCTTATCCGTCCATAAGTCCAGCACAAACGTCTGCTCAAAAACCTTAATATTGTCTCGCTTGAGCACCTGCAAAGCCAGCGTAGAAACGATGGCATGTCCGGTTGTGTCGGCGGCGTGAAGCACTCTTTTGCGCGAGTGAGCGGCCTCTAGCGTCATAGCTAGGCGATCACCCACCCGATCAAAAGCAACGCCCAAATCAACTAAAGACTCAATGCAACTTTGAGCCTCTTCTACCAGCAGCTCAACGGCTTTAGACTCGCACAGGCCCGCGCCAGCTTGCAGGGTATCTGCGACATGCAGATGAGGAGAGTCTTCAGGCGCGATCGCAGCGGCGATACCACCCTGCGCCCAGTCACTAGCAGAAATGGTCAAATTATCCTTGGTAATCAGCGCCACTTTGAGATTTTTTGGCAAACAGAGCGCCGAGTACAGTCCGGCTGCGCCACCGCCGACGACCAGCACATCAAAGGCTCCATCCTGAAAAGTGGGAGTATGGCCTATCGCAGTTTGAGAGGAAGGATTAGCCAATGAAACGCGCTCCTGCAAGGGGTTGATTTACTCTAGCAGGCACGATGGGCAAAAAATAATGCCCTCGGCTAAGATTAGCTGAAGGCATCGTTACGCTTATTATCTTTGGCGATCTTTGGCTATTTCTGGCGATCGCCGATCAGCCTATTGTCTTTGGCTACATCTACTTAGCTGCATCTACTTATAGATGCCGTTGTTGAAGCGATCAGCCCCTTCTACCAAAGCAGGGTCAGGCGAAGAGATGGTGAAAATATCGATATTTTGCTCAAGGCGGTCTTTTTCTACTTGGCTAAGCCCTGGAATATCCAACACATCTTCAACAGAATCGTAAGGAGCGTTGGTGACTACCTTGCCTGCAATCGTAGGGTAGAGACCACGAAACTTTCTAAAAGCCGCAATGTTAGTGTTGTTGACATCAATTTTGTTGCCATATTCTGTCGCCATTTTGTCGTCAATAGAGTTGCGCAACTCCCGACCGCCCGCGTTGGCAAGCAAAGCCGACTGGCTAAATAGCTGGCTAGACATTTGGCTAGATAACTGGTGGCTAGATAACTGGCCTACCTGGGTGCCTGACATAGCTACTGCTGGCTGAATATTGCCAAACAGCAAGGAGCTTATCAAAATGCCAACGGCGGCTACTGTACATAGCGCCTGCTTCATAGTGCTTTTCATTCGCTCAAACCCTCTTTTTAAATCTACTCTCAAGCATATATTCTGAGGATATCATTTTCTTAAGACTTTATAGAGATCGAATCTTGATTATGTTGCTTATAGGCACTTAAAAATCGGTCTAGATCCGAAAAAGCGCAGCTATGGGTAATTGAAGGACGCTCATAGCCTTTCATTTCTACAGAGTAGCGTCTGAAGGTTTGGTCGCTGACGCCGAGCTGCTCTAGTGCTTGATAGGTGGTTTCGCCTACAGAGATATCGAGCCCTAGCTGCTTGGTAGAGCTTTCAAAGCGAAAGGCAGCGTTAACGGTGTCACCGAGCGGCGTGTAGTCAGGATGATCGCTGCTTCCGGCATTGCCAACCATGGCATAGCCCGTATTTAGCCCCGCGCCGATTCTTAATGGAAACGGCAGCGGAAACTCTTCATGTAGCTCGCTCGTCATGCGGTTTAGCTCGCTCATGGCCTTAGCAATTTGCAGCATAGACTGAGGCGTCACTTTTTGGGTACCGTGAATCCACACGGCCATAACCGCATCGCCAATGTACTTATCGACCCAGCTGCCATACTCACCGATAATGTCTCCGGCGTAGCGAAACCAAGTGCCAATCGCCTCAGAGAGAATTTTTTCGTCGAGCTGTCGGGTCATGACAGTGTAGTCACGAATATCGACGACCAGCACCGAAATCAGCCGCCGGACGTGGAGCGTAGCGGTCGCAGCAAAGTTGGGCGTTTCGCTATAGCCGTTGGCACTGTCGGCTTCTGGGGTGGGGCAGTAAAAGTTAAGCTCGGTTTGGCCAAAGGTAATCGCGTCACGGTTGTGCAAGGTAACCGGCACGCTGACCCGCCGACCGTTGATAAAGGTGCCATTACGACTGCCTAAGTCAATTAGGTAAAACTCGCCGGTATCCATGCTTTGCAGCATGGCATGGTTGCGCGAAATCCAGCGATCGCCCAGCACAAAATTATTATCGTCGCTGCGGCCAACCGTCCAGCAGTTGTTTCCCGTCAAAGGCCAATACTGGGGATTAGTGCTTGCCTTAAGGACTAAACAGGGGCCGAGTTGTGAAGTGGTCTCAGGAGTTGCCACGGTTGCGCAAGATGAATTGTATTGAAAATTGCTTAAGCTAATTAGCGTGCTGTGCAAGGCAACGTTGAAATATGGTTTATTTTTAGCAAATATAGGCTTGCTTTGCGCTATTAGCCTAAAGCCATATCCGAATTTGTACCAACGTGATTTTACTGAGTGCCCAATTGAGTCGGATTAGACACCTGCAGCACTGGTTTTTGAACCCCTTGGCTAATCAATACGCCCTGCTCAAAGCAGCCTCCGGCAAAAATCTTCTGCTTAATATGAGGATGTCTCAAGGCTTTTGTAAAGACTCTAGCTGCGCTGCTTACTTTAAGCCGAGCATTCTAGCTAAGCATCTATTAGGATGCATTGAGCTAAGAGCAGTGAGCTGCTAGGACAGCACGGCGGCTACAAAGAACAGGCTGTCTACTAAAATTGTGCTGAGGATTGCGCCGCTAAAAGCCCACCACTTTGTGCTTTGCGATCGCATAGGAATAGTACCCAACATCACTAGCAGCGTTAGCAGCACAATCGCATAGCCAACGCCTTCATAGGTTTGCATTCGCAGCAGGGCGCTGTGCAAAATATTGCCCGCTTCGCTTGGGGGGCCGATCATCAGCGATCGCCAGTAAGGAATCAGGCCCACGCAGTAGAAGTAAATATCGGTGATGGCTGTACCTAGCAGAGAGCCCAAATAAAAGTAGTTGCCGATTTTGGCCTTGCCGTAAAGCATCAGCACCAGCACAATCGGCAGGCCAATCGCTTCTAAGGGCAGATGGATATATGGATTAGTACGGAACCAGCCCCAGTAGACAGACCCGGCTAGCCAAGTCCAGCTAAAGCCAACGATCAGATCGCCCCATAGATTAAGCGCGGGCTTTTTCATCCAGCTATAGCCCAGCCATAGCCAAAGCGCGGTAAAAGCAAAGCTCAGGGCCGGGGCCACCCTCACGAGAGGCGCTTGAATAAAAACAGGAACCGCAACTAAAAAAGCGGCAGCCATAAAAGCTCTTAATCGGTTGCGCTGAGAATCTTCAGCTCTTTGGCTGAGCGCCCGATACTGCTTTTTGAGCTGTAGACTAGCGGTCTCGATAGCAGAGGGTTCACGCAGTGATATCTCTAGAGCAGCTCGGTTTAAGGAGGGTTGAGAGAAAACCTGGAAAGCTTCAAAATCCTTAGTGTGTGGCGCGGGCGGCTTAAGAACTTGCAAGACTTTTTTTGGAAAATTAGTTTAACTATTCTTAACATAGCACAATTATCATAACCGTGGCCTGCGACCGACATCGTTATGAACGATCCTGACGGTAGAGGATCAAAGCTGAACGGTAGAGCTGAACTACGCTTGGCTTAGATACAATTGCCTTGGCTTTGGAAACATGACGGCAAGGCAAGGATTCTTTTTTTAGCGATGCCGATAGATTAGGTAGGTTGCTTCACCTTAAAACTCGTAAGTTCAAGTCGAGAATGTTCATGTTAGAAATGATGAGTTTGATAGCTCAAGCGGCAAACGGCGTCCAAACAGATCCCGCGCTGCCAGTGGCGCAGCCGATGACGCTGTTTCATGCGGTGGTGATTGGAATTGTGCAGGGGCTAACCGAATTTTTGCCGATTAGCAGTACCGCTCATGTCAAGGTGGTGCCAGTGCTGCTAGGCTGGGGCGATCCGGGGGTTTCATTTACGGCGGTGATTCAGCTAGGCAGCGTGGCGGCTATTCTTTGGTATTTTTGGGGCGATTTGGCTTCGGTGACGCGGAGCTTTTTGAAGGCGGTGACAAGCGGCGACTACAGCGCTCCCGATTTTCGGCTGGGCTTAGGCATTTTGTTAGGAACGCTGCCTATTTTGGTGGCGGGCCTTTGTATCAAGCTGTTTGTGCCCGGTTACGATGCGTCGATTGTGCGCTCTACGGGCGCGATCGCGCTCACATCCATCGTCATGGCCCTTCTGCTGGGCCTCGCAGAACTCATCGGTCAGCGCCAGCGAGATTTTTCTAAGCTGGGTTTGAACGACGGCTTGATAGTTGGGTTTGCGCAGGCGCTGGCATTGATTCCAGGCGTGTCGCGCTCGGGCTCTACGCTTACGGCAGGATTATTTTCGGGGCTCAAGCGAGAGACCGCAGCCCGGTTCTCGTTTTTGCTAGGGATGCCAGCGATTTTAATTTCGGGTTTGGTTTCTATTGCAGATGTTGTGGGCGCTGATAGCTCGGTGGG
>JBARVS010000367.1:0-10786 GCA_049646385.1 Phormidesmis sp.
GGGTGCAATTGAATATTCGGCAATGCTGCGGTGAAAGTCGCTGGGCAGATGATGGCACTCATCGCAAATCAGCAGGGCGTACTGATTGCCCAAATCTTCGGCGTAGATGGCGGCGCTGTCGTAGGTAGCAACGAGGATGGGGGTGCGATCGCGCGATCCGCCCCCTAGCAAACCGACTTCTACCCCTGGGAAAGCCGCCTCTAGGTTTGCATACCACTGATGCATCAAGTCCAGCGTCGGCACCGTAATCAGCGTCCGCCGGGGCGTAGATTGCATGACCATTTGCGCCAGATATGTTTTACCTGCCGCTGTCGGCAGCACCACCACCCCGCGCCTAGCGCTTTCCTTCCATGCCTGCAAAGCTTCCTGCTGATGGGCATAAGGCGTCATCGCCAAATTCGCTTTAAGATCCAACGGATCAAACGTTTGCACCTTGTCTTCAAAGCACACGCCCTCAGCTCGCATTGCCTCTACAAGCGGGCGATACTGGTCGGCAGGCACTCGAAACCGCTCAATGCGATCGTCCCAAATGGCGTAGTTTACCCATGATTTGCCCCTTGGCGGCGGATGCAACACTAGGGTACCGCGATCAAATTTGAGCGTTGGCATTCTAGCCATAGACAGAATCAACAAATAAACAAGGTTTAATGAGCGCCTTTTCATACTAAACGGTGATACGGCTCAAGGCATTTATTGAGGCACTTGACAGGGCATTTAATAAGGTATTTAGTAGGGTGTTTACACTTAGCACACTTGTGCTTAATGTTTTAGCTAACCGCACTTAATACGCACGGCCTCTACTTCCGGGAGCCGTATGATGAGAAAAAAAGTGGAACCAAATGTTAGAGATTGTTCAGGGTCAATCACAGAGCCAATCACAGGGCCAATCAGAAGGCCCGCTGCAAAAGCCTTATCAAAAGATTTTTGTTGTGGGATGCCCGCGCTCTGGCACTAGCTGGACATCAGAAATGATTGCTCAGCATCCGGATATCGTGAGGCTTTACGGCGAAAGTCATCTGTACAAGCTTTTCTACGATCCATTTACCTATCTAAAGCGGCTCAAGTGGCGTCAGCGACTCGAACTAAAAGCTTGGATTTTCAAGCAGTTTGGCCCGCTGCCGATTTTTACAGGGTTCAATAGCGATCAGATTTGGGCCGGATTTCCGCGTATCTATCGCCTTTATGAAAAAAGCGATCCGTATTCTGGCCCGCACACCTGCGTGGATCGTAAAGAATTTGCGACATTGATCAAAGCGGCTAGAGCGGGCGAAGGGGACGATCTTACTAAGGTTAAAAGGCTGATTGAAGCGGTACTGGAGACTGCTTTTTATGCTCAAGGGGGCGATCGCCATAAAACAATGCTTGAAAAGACACCCATGCATCTTAAATATATAGATGTGATTTTGGAATCTTTTCCAGAAGCGAAGGTGATTGAAATTGTCAGAGACGTCAGAGGCGTGTGTGCCTCTTGGCAGGCGCGCGCCAAAACTCAGCGGTGGGCGCGTAAGCCAGTCAGCGATTTAGTCAATCAGTGGGTGGAAGGCGTCGAGCTAGGTGAAAAACATAGGCATGACTCGGCGCTGGGCGATCGCATTCTACAGGTGCGCTACGAAGACTTACGACAAGATACGGCCACTCACCTCCACCGCATTTTTACTTTCATTGGCCTACCCCTCACCGATTCAGAAATCAGCGGCATTGCCGCCGCCTTAGATATTAAGCAGGTTAAGCAAAAAGGCGAAGGGCAGCATGTTCGCAAGGGAATCGTAGACGCTTGGAAAAATGAGCTGTCTCAGGACGATATCGAACTTTGCAATCAGATGGCAGCGCCTCAGCTTGAAAAACTAGGCTATCTTTCCTAGTTAATCGCACAAAAGCTTAGAAACCTTTGGATGGCTGCGCACCCGATCAAAGTTGATATCGTTGCGAGCCATCAGGCTGTAGATGATGGGATTAAGCTCAATGGCCTGCCGTAAATGAATGGCGGTTGCATCAGGATTGTTCAGCAGAGCGTAGGTAGAGGCAAGGCCGTACCAAGCGTTAGCATTAGGCACCCGATAGCGCAAGGATTGCCAAAAGCTTTCGATAGCGGTTTGGTGCTGAAACAAGCGATTGAGCAAGGTGCCGCGATAGTTCCAGGCATAGTGACAGCTTTTTTTAAGCGCGATCGCCTGCTCCAAACTCTCAACGGCTAGCTGAATCTGCTCTAAAGCCGCTTGAGCTAGCGCCCGACTGTACCAAACGTGGTATCGGCTATCGTCTAGCTCAATGGCTCGATCAAAGCTTTCTAAGGCTTTTTCAGGCTGCTCTAGCTTTAGAAGCGCCTGCCCCTGGTTGTACCAAACTTTGTCATTAAAGGGTTCGCAGGCGATCGCCCTGGCAAAGCTGTCTACTGCCGAGGGATACAGCCTTAGCTCAGCCTTGGCAACTCCTTGACCATGCCAAGCTTTGGCGCTGTGCGGATCGAGCTGTATTGCTTGGCGAAAGTCTTTGAGCGCGGCCTCATAAGCGCGCATTTGCATCAGCGTTTGCGCCCGGTACAGCAGCGATTTTGCCTGACTCTTAGCAGAAATGTTGGTCGCGTTTTGCTGCCAGCTAATGACCTGATCAAACTTCTCAATAGCGCCCCGATAGTCCCCTTGGTTGCACAGCTTAAACGCCTCTTTTACGAGCGGCTTCACAGCTTGTACCTGAGTCAAATCATCGCCGCCGCTATTAGATTCGCTATCAGGTTCACTGCTAAATGTTTGAAGGTCAGCGCGATCGCCTAAGCCAACTCGCTTGATCGCCTCAGGTAGGGCATTAGAAAAAAAGGTAACCACTGCTGTTCACCGTAGCAACTAATCAGGCGCAATTTAATATGCCCATTAGCGGAATTGCCGTGCGTTTGACGGTGTATCTGACGGTGCATCTGACGGTGCGATCGTCCGCTTCCTTTCAAAACTGGCTTGACCGTATGCCTTAAAATGATGAAGATCGTTTAAACATCATCGGCTATGGCAGAAATCGCTCCCTCAAATCAGCCCTTGAATCAGCCCTCAGACAAGGCAGATGCCCGGATCGAAAAAGACTCTATGGGAGAGCTGGAAATTCCCAACCATGCCTATTACGGCATTCAAACGCTGCGGGCTGTTCAAAATTTTCCAATCAGCGGGCTCAAGCCGCTCAATACCTACGTAGATGCCTGCCTGCTGATTAAAAAAGCGACTGCGATCGCCAACGCTGAACTCGAATGCATTCCCGGCGACATCAGCGAAGCCATTGTGCAGGCCGCTGATGAAATCCTTAGCGGTAGCCTGCGCGATCAGTTCGTGGTGGATGTGTATCAGGCCGGGGCGGGCACTTCTCATCATATGAACGTCAACGAAGTGCTGGCCAATCGTGCTTTAGAAATACTCGGCGATACCAAGGGAAACTATGCCCGCATCAGCCCCAACGACCATGTCAATTACGGTCAGTCTACCAATGACGTGATTCCGACCGCGATTCGAGTCGGCGGCATTTTGGCGCTAGAGCATTCGCTGTACCCGGCCTTGGTGGGCGCGATCGCTACCTTGAAAGCCAAAGCCACAGAGTTTCAAACCGTCGTGCGCTCAGGCCGCACCCATATGCAAGATGCCGTTCCGGTGCGCTTGGGCGAGGGCTTCCGCGCCTGGGAGTATATCCTGACCGGGCACCAGCAGCGAATTAAAGCTGCCGCTGAAGAACTCTCTGTTTTAGGTTTAGGCGGCAGCGCCACGGGCACCGGGCTCAACACCCATCCGCAGTATCGCTTTCGCGTGGCCAAACTTCTCTCCGAATTTCTCGATCAGCCCGTCTCTATTGCGCCCCACCTGATGGCTGCGATGCAGAGCATGGCCCCTTTTGTCGCCCTCAGCGGTACCCTGCGAAACCTCGCGCAAGACTTGGTGAAAATCTCTCACGATTTACGCCTGTTGGACTCTGGCCCCAAGACTGGGCTTAAAGAAATTCAGCTGCCGCCTGTGCAGCCCGGTTCTTCAATTATGCCAGGTAAATACAATCCGGTCATGGCTGAGATGACCTCTATGGTGTGCTTTCAGGTGATGGGCTACGATAGTGCGATCGCCCTAGCCGCCCAAGCGGGTCAGCTCGAACTCAACGTGATGATGCCGCTCATCGCCTACGATCTCATCCACAGTATTGAAATACTCGGCAGCACCCTCGCAGCGCTAGATACAAAATGCCTTCAGGGAATCACGGCCTTTCCTAATCGCTGTATGGACTATGCAGAAGGCAGCTTGGCTTTGGTAACAGCGCTGAACACGCATATTGGCTATTTGAATGCAGCAGCGATCGCCAAAGAATCCCTCGAAACCGGCAAACCCCTCCGCCAGCTAGTGCTAGAACGCCAGCTCATAGACGAAGCCACGCTTAATGAAGTTTTAGATTTGAAGACAATGAGCCAAATCATCACAGAGTAACAGTACAGTCCAATTATTAAAGCTATTCCCTATCCCCTTTCATACCGTTATGACCTACAGCGCTCCTCAACCGCCTGCCGCCCCAGAAGATACTTGGTGGGTACAGCAGTGGGTAGATTTGCTCAATTCCTATCGATTTAAAAAGCGCCTGGAGCGAGGCCGCAACTATGCCCGTCAGGGTCATATTCTTAGCCTAGTGTTCAAAGATTCTAAGGTTCACGCTAAAGTTCAGGGCACTGCCAATGAGCCCTATCAGCTCTCTATTTGGATTGAACGCTTTACCGATGAAGACTGGGGATTTGTGATCGATACGCTGAGTCAGCAGGCGCTTTACTCGGCGCAGCTTTTAGCCGGAGAAATGCCGGACGATATCGAAAAGGTGTTTACCTCTAACGGCCTTAGCCTGTTTCCCTTTACGCTGGCAGACGTTAGCTCAAAGTGTAGCTGCCCCGATCCTAAAAATCCTTGCAAGCACATTGCGGCTGTGTACTATCAGCTCGGTGACTTTTTTCGAGAAGATCCTTTTGTGCTGTTTCAACTGCGAGGCCGCACCAAAGCGCAAATTTTAGAAGCCCTGCGGCAGCGGCGATCGCAGCTAATGTCACAGGAAAATACGCCAGCCGATGCAATCATCGCGGGGCAGGATTCACAAGCGGTTAGCCAGCCAAAAACGACCGATCAATCGCCCGCTGCAACGCTGACTAAATCAGATCAGTCTAAATCGGATCAGTCGTTCGCGAAAGTGGCAAACCAGATCGAAAATTTCTGGCAGTATGACGCACCGTTAGATCCTTCCTTGGTCGTCATTACCCCATCAGCACAGACCGTACTAGAGGTGATTGGCGATATGCCACTAGCAACCACTGAAGCCCAAGCTGTAACAGCGCATCTCAAAACGCTGTATCAAGCAGTTGCTCAGCAGGCCCTGATCAGGGCGCTGAGCTAGTCAGCTCAAATCTATAAGAGGCTAGTTAACCATTGACAGCAGACGGCGCAGCCCCTGCCAGCCGATGTATGTATAGCCAATTGCTAAGAGCAAGCTGCTGAGCGTCACTCGCACCGTAGCTTTTAGCGCTTCTGACCTAACTCGCTTTTGGGCGTCTTGCTTTTGCTCGCCGATGCGGGTTTGTAGCTGAGTTTGGGCTTCGCCAGCTTGAGACTTCAAAAATGCATCGAGTGCAGCGGGGTCGTTGCGAAACTGTTCGATTTGAGTGCGCTGAGCTTCATCGAGTTCGCCGCTGGCGATCGCTGCCTGTAGCTGCTCTTCATTGCCCAGCAGCGCCGTAATTTGAGCCTTGCGCTGAGAAAGGTCGTTATTCAGCCGCTCCTGTAGCTGAGAAGTGGCCTGAGTAGCTTCTGTATCTACCTGGGTAAGTGCTTCACGGCTTTGAATCCGCACGTTGTTGGGATGCAGCACCGTGGTCACCAAAAAAATCAGCCCGAGCAGGCAGGAGAGCAGGCAAGTCCAAAAGCGAGCGTCTAAAGCGAGGCTGACCCGCCGAGGCGTTCTGCCCAAGCTGCTGTCAATCCAATAGCCAGTAAAGAGTAAGGCAATGCCGACGAGTGGCACAATGCCCCGGTCAACGAGCTGAGTGGTGGTGGCTAGCTGCCATGCACGGTTGCCAAACTGAGGTGGAAACAGCAGCGTTATAAAGTCAATTAGGGCAGCGAGAATAGTAATAGCGCCGACTAGCTTTAGAGAAGTGGCCGCTAGGGGCGAGGGTATCTGCGATGGCAGAATATCTTTGGGTGCAGGGGATGTCATACAAGCTCAACTAAGTTCATCGGTACATCATTTTGCCCGATGAAGTGGTCAAAATCAGTACGATTTCTCACCAAGAATAAATCAAAGTTGATTAATTAGCGAATCTCTATCGTCCACCTTACGAATAATTACCGTGAGTCGATGTTCGATTCTGCATAGCTCACGTTAATTTGGCTCTTGCTTTCGTACAGCCAGTTCAGCATTTTAGGATCTTGACGGGTGAGATACATCAGCTTAAGGAGCTGGTTGACCGCTGCCTGCTGGTAGATGCCACGGCTGCGAAACCGACGGGCTGAGGTGATGACCTTGCCAGGAGCGATCGCGGGCTTTCCCCTTTTAGCCAGTGCCAAGCTCAGCGCCGTATCTTCAAAAATATCCATATCTGGCACGCCGCCGATATCGATCAGGGCCTGCCGCCTAGCAAAAATGCAGTGGTCTAAATAAAGGATGCTTTGATGGCGCGATCGCACCGCCGTAGAATACCAGGACGTAAATCGCAGCAGCCAGTGATCCATATCAAAGCTGTGAGCAAACCCGCCCCAATCCGCGTTTTTTAAAGCGGATTCAGCCTGATGCAGGGCATTTTTTTTCGGTAATAGCGTTGCCGGATGATGGAGTAAAACAAACTCGCCTCGACTGGCTTGAATGCCTACGTTGAGGCGCTGAGCGCGATTGATGGCGTTTGTTTCAACCGTCTCCACCGATGGAAACTGCTGGAGTATCGCTAGCGTATCGTCGTTGCTAGGGCTAATCACCGCGATCAGCTGCTTGCGGCCTGTCTGCTCACAGAGGTTCTCTAATATTTTGGGCAAATAGCCGTGACGCGATTCATTAAAACAGGGCAAAACAACGGAGAACATAAAGCAAAGTCTGCAACGGTTTTATGCAAAAGTACAGTCTTCATTTGAAAGTTTATAGATGGCACGCCGCAAATGATTTTAACCTCTGATTAAGCGCCGTCTATTAGTTTCAAACATCGCGCTAAGCTGTCTGGATAGTCCCTCTAAAAATATTCTTAATTTGCTTATGGCTAGTCTCGTTGATACGATTGTCGAAATTTTGCCGACCAAAGATGCGCTAATTGAACGGGCCTACCAAGTGACGGTCGCTAGCCTAACAGAAGCGATCGCCCAGCGAGGCCAAGCCACCATCGCCCTTTCGGGCGGCAGCACCCCCAAACCCCTGTACGAAATGATGGCCAGCGCCGATCTTCCTTGGGACAAAATCTATGTCTTTTGGGGTGACGAGCGCTACGTGCCTCACGATGATGAAAAAAGCAACGTTCGCATGGCCCGAGAAGCTTGGCTTAATCAGGTGCCGATTCCAGCGGGCAACGTTTTTCCAATGCCCACGAGCGCCAACGATCCTGCCGCTGATGCTGCAACCTATAGCGAAACTTTAAAGGCGTTCTTCAAGGTCGAGGCAGGCGAATTTCCGGCTATAGACTTTGTGCTACAAGGCATGGGAGACGATGGCCATACGGCTTCACTGTTCCCGCATACACAGGCTTTGGACAGGCGCGATCGCCTCATCACCGTTGGCAACCACGACGGCGAACCGCGTATCACCTTCACAGTGCCGCTTATCAATCAGGGCCGCCATGTAGTGTTCTTAGTGTCTGGAGAAAACAAGCAAGACGCCCTCTCTCATGTTTTTTCGCCCGATGCCGACGGGCATACCTACCCTAGTGCGCTGATTGATCCTGCCGGGGTGTGTCAATGGCTGCTCGATGCCGCTGCTGGCAAAGGCGTTCCCCAATCGTTTAATCCTACTGAACTTGAGTCGTAATTTAATGATTACCTGCCCCAACTGCAACCATCAAAACCCTGACGGTGCGCTTCAGTGCGAAGCCTGCTACACGCCCCTGCCCGCTATGATGATGTGCCCTAGCTGCCATACGCCCATTCAGGCCGATGCCAGCTTTTGTGGCCAGTGCGGTAGCGATCTTAGAGATGTGTCGGGAGATCTGCTGGAGGAAAAAGAGACTTCAGAAGTCGAAGCCACCGCAGCCGTGCCAGAGTCCGCTTTAAAAACTCAGAATTTCCTTGCAGAAAATGAACTGGCTGCTTCTACAGGCAGCTATATCGTTAGCAGCGAAGTCGGCAAGGTTGAACAAGATCCGGCCTCCTCCTCAGAAAGCACCCCAGACCTTGATGTACCTGAATTGGTCATGCCTGATCCGTTGCTCATTCCAGAACCACTTGAGCCCGAAGGCGGCGGTTCGGCTGAGGTCAGTCCATCTAACCCATCTGCATCTAACCCATTTGCATCTAACCCATCTGTTAGCCCCGTGGCCAATCCACCTGTCAACCCAGCGCCCCCGGTTGCTCCGGTTGCTACCCAGCTTCAGAGCCTTAGCGCCCGCCTGCGCCAGGTGCAGACTAATACCGTCATTGAAATTCCTAGAGGGCTATCCCTCGTGCGGATTGGGAAACCTAATGAGCAAACGCCCCCTGATATTGATGTCTCTGGGTTTCCTGACTCAGAGGTGGTTTCTAGGGTACATGCCAATCTTCGGGTAGAAGGCGATGTCTACTACGTTGAAGATGTAGGCAGCTCGAATGGAACTTACGTCAACGGGTTGCCTTTGGCCGTAGGAAACCGTCATCGGCTGCGCCCTGGCGATCGCATTGCCCTTGGCAAAGGCGACAAAATCAGCTTCATCTTTGAGACGGCCTAATCGCAAAGAGCATCACAGCGGCACTTAAATGCAGGCTGGCTGGCTCTTTAGCTGGCTAGCCTTCTGCGTTTGTAATGTCCTTACTCCTGAATGGTGCTTTGTGCTGTGACTGCATTAAACAACGTTATTACGCTTTCCCTGCTGCACCCCATTGATAAAACACCCGTGCAAAGCTGGACTTTTAAAGAAGAACAGGTGGTTCGCATTGGCCGCTCGGTCAGTAACGACGTTATTCTTTACAGCGCCGTCGTTTCGCGTCATCACGTGGAGCTACGCCAGGTTGAATCGGGCTGGGAAATTCATAATATTGGCACGAATGGCACCTACTTAGCTGGTCAACGAATTGAAAGCCAGCTCGTGCAAGATGGCCTCGTGATTCGCTTGGCCCGCTCTGGCCCTAACATTCAGCTTAGCGTAGCGCCGCAGGTTAAGAAGCCATCGTCTATTCACGATTTACTTGCCAAGCAGCAGGCGGCGCGTTAGGGTGCATTTATTTAAAGTGCAGTGATAGAGCAAGTGGTAGAGCAATGGCAAGGGGCGATCAGGTCTACGCAATTCGTGAGATTGTCGGCGTTCCTTACGAGCATCACGGCATAGACTGCGGCGACGGCACCCTTATTCACTACCGCAAAACTGGCGAAGCTCAAATCGCTCGCACGTCGTCAGAGTCGTTTGCCCGAGGCGGCGCAATCTATACCAAGCCCGTTTCTACCGCATTCATTCCAGATGTGGTGATAAATAGGGCCGAAAGTCGCTTGGGTGAGCAGCGCTATGATTTGTTTTTTAACAACTGTGAGCATTTTGCCGACTGGTGCAAAACGGGGCGCGGCGAGTGCAGCCAGCTTGATGACTTTGGCCTGCGCTTTGGTCATATTAAGCTGCCTGAGGTGGGCGAGCTGGCTCAAAGAGCAGCCCAGCAAGCAGGCCAAACGGAATCTCCTGAGCGCACCAGCCTGCTGTTTCGCGAGGCGCTGAGTAATGTGGCGATCGCCACCAACACCCTTTTACCCCAGTACAAGCAAGCCGCCAAAGACACTCTGACGTGGCACCGCGTCGCTCAGCTTGCGCTCACCAAAAGCCGCGAGGATCTAGCCCGCGCTGCCCTTTATCGAAAAGTGGCGGCTCAAAAGGAAGCGGATAGGATTAAAGCCCAGCTCAGCCAGCTATCAGACTTGCAGCTCACGCTAGAGCAGAATCAAAAGACTGTGCAGGGCCGCATGGCCTAGTTCAGCTCAGCTTTAACCTAGCTCTAATAGCTGAGAAATCGCCTCAATTAGCTTTTCAAACTCGATGGGTTTGGCCACATGCTTATGAAAGCCCGCCGCCGCTGATTTTTTGTGGTCAACTTCGCTGGCATAGGCAGTAAAGGCGATCGCTGGAATATCTCGCCCCTGTTCAGGCCGCAGCGCTCTGACCTGTTTCATGAACATGTAGCCGTCTATCTGGGGCATACCAATGTCGCTGAGGATCAAGTCGGGCTTGGCGGCTGAAGCGGCTTGGGTGAGAGTGGCGATCGCTGCCGCTGCCGAATCGGTCGCAATAACCTCAGCCCCCTGCATTTCTAGCAGGTAGGTCACCACCTCACGGGCATTTTCATCATCATCTACGACTAAAATGCAAATACCTTCTAAGCTATCGGCTAAAGCAGGCGGTTCAACAGCAGGCTCTAGCTCATCGGCATCAAACATCAGCGGTAAAAAGAGCGTAAACGTAGCCCCCTGATTCTCACCAGCGCTGTAAGCCTCAATTGTGCCACCGTGCAGCTCTACGAGAGATTTGACAATAGCCAGCCCCAGCCCGAGCCCGCCAAACTTGCGGGTGGTAGCGGCGTCTTCTTGGTGGAAGCGCTCGAATACATAGGGCCGAAAGTCGCTTGGGTGAGCAGCGCTATGATTTGTT
>JBARVS010000368.1:0-12161 GCA_049646385.1 Phormidesmis sp.
ATATTTATCGTCTGGGTAGGCTTCAATTATCTCTAAAGTTACGCCAACTTCTTTGATTTCCTGCTCGCTGATGTTTCGTTCTACAGCCCGCCTAAAAGCATGACGTGTAAACTCAAAGTCTCCAGCCTGTAGCTGCTTTTGAATGGTCTCCAGAGATTTCATAAGTCAGCGCTGCTGCCCTTTACGCCTAAGAATTTCGATCTTTAGAGAAAGAAGCGACAACAGCTTTATCTAATATCCGCAGGCCGTTAGGTTCGCTAGGATCTATCTGTAAATTAGTCACGTAGTCATCATGAGGATGCTTAGTTGGCTTGAATGGTTTGAGCTTATTGATAACGCGATAGCTGAAGCGTTTGGCCGTAGATCCAAGGCCGTCTTCTTGCATAGAACGATTTTTGATGCCTAAGTTGCGTAAAATGTAGCGGTTTGCCTGCTGTACCAAGGCCCGTCGCTGCTGCATGGGTGCGCGAAAGCTCGTGGTTAGCGACACGTTCATAGTGAGGTTTTCAATCCGATGAGGCGCGTTGTGCGGCCAAGACACCACCTTGCCGGGGGTTAACAAAAAGCTCTCAGCGGATTGGTCAAACTCAGCGTCGTAGGGCAAAAACTCAGAGATTTCACCCGTATAAATCTCTTCTAAAAAGTCTTGAGGAACAAACCGTAAGTCCATTGCAGGGTACACCCACAGGCGCTTTTGGCCGCTAATATGCCAGAGCATATTGGGCGATTCGTCCATGTGATAGTAAACCTGAGCACCGGGCGATGAGATGAGCAGGGTGGTGTAGCTAGCGACCAAATCTCCTAAGTGCGGGCAGTGCTCATCTAGGTGAGCGTACATTTCTTTGACGAGCTTGGCATAGTCTTGGCTATGTTTTTCTAAGGAAATAATGTTGAGCCACAGGCGACCTTTTTCAACCGCGTTCCATAAGTCTTCGCCGCTGCTGTTGGGGTGAATGTCAACGCTCTTCCAGTCAGCGCGCTGGGTTTTATCGGTGCCCATGATAAAGGCTTGCAGGTAGGAGCGCGGATAGCTGTCTAAAAGAGTGATTAACGCCGACTTTTCAAAGAGCGGAAGCTGGTGATAGCTATGGTCAAATAGCTGTGTCTTGCGGCCAAAGGCAGCGTAGTCTTCTGTACTCCAATCAATTAAAGGGGTCGCGTAGCTAGGGGCCGCAATTGTTTTAGGGGTTGTTGTCATGGCAATAAAATAGGGTTGTAAGAGAATAGAGTTAGGCGGCTGGGCTATTGTGCGATCGCCCCATCGATAAAAGACGCCACGGCATTAGCCAAATGCTCGGCGTGAGCATCGCTAAGCATGGTTGAATGGCCACCTGGAACGTCGCATGTAGCAATGGTTTGCTGATGGTATCGGCCCCAGTCAAAGAGCGGATCGGCATACTCTTTGATATAGGCGGTGTCGGCCTTGCTGCCGTTACCTTGCGTGGCCCGAATCAGCAGCGCCTTGCCCCCAAACCGTTCTGTTGTAGCGTCTCCTGGGCGATAGCGCTCGTAAGCAAACAGAATGAGATCTTTGAGAGATAGCGTTTGCAGCGCAGCGGGTATAGGCTTTTGATTGTCTTGAAACCATTGAAAGGCATGGGTGCGAGCACAGGTCTCTAGTTTGCGATAGGTCGTAACGCTCTCATAGCGGAGGGCGTTGGTGCCCTTTTGCCAAACCTTTTGAGCGATTTGAGATAGGCTTTGCCGAGCAGCCCAGACATTTTCCAGGCTCTCGCGGCGCTGATGGGCGATTAGTCCTGCGCGCTTTTGGGCGGCGGGTGCGGGCGCATCCATCAGGATGAGTGATACCTGTTCGCCTATCTGCTCTAGCTGGCGGGCGGTTTCAAAGGCAATGACCCCGCCCGCACAGAGCCCGCCGACTAAGTAAGGGCCAGTAGGCTGCACCCGACGAATTTGGGCTAGGCAGTGCTGGGCAAATTCGGGGACGCGGCTGTGCGAAAGGGGCAGCGGTGCGATCGCATACACCGTGCGATCACGCTTCAGCCGTCGGGCTAAGTGCAAATACAGTGCCGTATCGCCATCTACATCATGAACTAAAAACAGCGGCGGGTTGATTGCACCCATTCGTAGCGGTACTAGCGTGTTTCCTACGCTGCTATCTGTTGCGGTTTGTTGCTCACAATCGGCGGGTAGATCCTCGGTTAGCGCTAGCTGCTCTAGCCGCTCAGCCATTTGCTCAACGGTGGGCGCGGCAAAAATTTCAACTAGCGGCACTCGCCGATTAAGCAGTGCCTCTAGCTCGCTAAACAGCCGCATCACCAGCAGCGAGTTGCCCCCGATATCAAAGAAATCATCGGTGATACCTACCGCGTCAATGCCGAGTACCGACTGCCACAGCGTGACGAGCTTTTCTTCTAGCGGCGTTCTTGGCGGCACCAGGGTGCGCTGAGTATCGGCCTGAGTCGGCGCGGGCAGGGCTTTGCGATCAATCTTTCCATTGGCGTTTTTAGGTAGCTCAGGCAGCTCTACAATCGCCGCAGGCATCATAAAGGCAGGTAGCTGGGCCTGAAGAAATGCCTTTAAGTCGGCGCGATCTAGCACTTGATTTGGCTTTACAACCACATAGGCAACTAGCCGTTTATCGCCCGGTGTGTCTTCGCGAGCGATCGCAACTCGATGTTGAATCGGCCCGTAGCGATCCAAACAGCTTTCCACCTCACCTAGCTCAATCCGAAAGCCGCGAATTTTTACCTGAAAATCAACCCGACCGACAAACCGGATCAGGCCGTCATCCATCTGCACCAAGTCGCCCGTTTTGTACAGCCGCTCTCCTGCACAAAACGGACTCTCAATAAAAGCTTTGGCCGTTTTTTCAGGCAGGTTCATATAGCCGCGAGTTACCCCCGGCCCGCCAATGTACAGCTCGCCCGACTCGCCAGGGCGCACGGGCTGTAAATTCTCATCTAGCACGTAAGTTTGCGCGTTGCGGATTGCTCGCCCAATCGGTAAATCGTCAGCGCCGTCATAGCCTTCGGTGCCTGTGTCGTACACCGTTGTAATCACCGTCGTTTCGGTGGGGCCGTAGGCGTTGAACAAGCGCGGATAGGGGCCAACTTTTTTGAGCCACTGCTGGCAAAGGGCCAGGGAAGCTTTTTCGCCGCCAAATAGAACTAGCCGTAAGCTGGGGGGTAGCGTGATGCCTAGCCTGTCAATGCCGCTGACTAGCTCGTGCCAAAAGGCTGTCGTGAACTGAATGACCGAGACCTTTTCGGCGGCAATAAAGTCTACAAATGCCTGGGTAGAGGTCACCATTTCATCTGAGCGTAAAACAATCGCGCCGCCTGTAGCTAGCGTGGGATATACCTCCGAAACAATGAAGTCAAAGCTCATGGTAGAGAACTGCAGCATTCGATCAGCGGCGGTGAGATCCAGGGCTTCGGCGATCGCAAGGCTATAGTTCACCAATCCCAAATGGTGAGCCATCACGCCCTTGGGGTTACCTGTAGAGCCCGAGGTGTAGATTACATAGGCGAGCTGTTCGGCGCTAATTTTAATATTTGGATTGGTTTTAGGCTGCTGAGCTAGCGCTGAGGCTGCGGCATCTAAGCAAATGATCTGGCTGTAATCGGCGTCTAACGTCTTTAATAAATCGCTTTGGGTAAGCGTGATCTCAACCTGGGCGTCGGCTAAAATGTAGTGCTGACGGGCTTCTGGATAGTTAGGATCAATCGGGACGTAGGCCGCGCCTGCTTTGAGAATGCCTAAAAAAGCAACCAGCATTTCGGGCGATCGCCCCAAACTAATCGCAATGAGCTGCTCGGCTTTAACGCCCAAAGCAATCAAATAATGGGCGAGCTGATTGGCCTTTTCATTGAGCTGCTGGTAGGTGAGCGGATGGCCTTGGTGTACAAGCGCGATCGCCTTGGGTGTCCGCTGTACCTGCGCTTCAAACAGACAGTGCAGCCCTCTTTCAGCCCCTCTTTGAGCCAGCTCCGCAGCAGCGTGCGGTGATAATGGAGAGAGCGATTCAACCGTTTGCGCAATTTGCATTGATAACAAGTAGGAATGCGATAGCAAACTTGACTGCCCCCAGAATCGATTAGTTCCACAGGCGCTATCGGCTAAATGGCGGGTTATCACCGCTGGCGAATCGCTCAAGCGCTGCAAAAACTAACTATCCTAGAGTTAAGCTAAGCCTCACGACTGAGCCTTGTCCAAATAGGCTCTTGTCCAAATAGGCTTTTGTTAAATTCCTGCACCTATCCATGCCTCTGCCTTTCCTTCCTCGCCGCCCTAACCCATCTGCTGAACCGTCTGGCGGTTTATCTGGCGAACCGTCTGCCCAGTCGCTAGATAGACCCTCTAGCAGGCTATCTACCAAGCGCAAGCGGTCTTGGGTTTGGCTAGTGGTTTTAGCGCTGGTGGGCCTAGCGGCGGCGGGGGCGATCGCCTTTACGCTTTCCCGGCGCGGCCCGCAGTACGACATTAACGAACTCACCGTACCCGTCACCTCAGACGCGCTCACCGTGAAAATTACCGCTAGCGGCAGCGTAGAGCCGTTGCGCACCGTCAACCTTAGCCCTAAAACGTCGGGCACGCTGCAAACCTTGCTGGTAGAGCAGGGCGATCGCGTTACCAAAGGTCAGCTCATTGCCCAAATGGATAGCGCGCAGCTCAACGCGCAGCTTGTGCAAAACCAGGCGGGCGTTGCTGAAGCTCAAGCGCAGCTCAATGACGCGATCAACGGCCCTTCTGATACAGATATTGGTCAGGCAAGCGCGGCCTTAACAGCGGCGCAAGCTCAGCTCACCGATGCGCGATCGCGCCAAACCCTCTCTGAAGGTGATTTAAATCGCAACCAGCGCCTTTTTGAGCAGGGGGCCATTTCCCGCAGCGAGCTAGATCGGGCGCTCAATGACAACCGCAGCGCGACAGCAGGGGTGAATCAGGCGATCGCCCAAGTTGACGAAGCCCAGCAGCGCTTACTCGATCAGCAAAATGGCAGCAATACAGAAGTCATTGCCCAGGCTCAAGCTAGGTTAGATCGCGCAGTGGGCCAGCAGCAGGCGGTAGAAGTTCAGCTCGCCGATACCGAAATTCGCGCCCCGTTTGACGGCATTGTGACGCAGCGCTTTGCTGAAGAAGGCGCTTTTGTGACGCCCACCGCGACGGCTTCGGATGTGACGTCGGCGACTTCTACCGCGATTGTGGCGATCGCCAGCGGCCTAGAGGTGATTGCCGAAGTGCCTGAAGCTGACATTAGCAAAATTAAGCCGGGGCAGTCGGTTGAAATTCAGGCGGAGGCTTTTCCGAATGAGACCTTTAAAGGAACGGTGCGACTGATTGCCCCAGAAGCTATTGAGCGCCAGAGCGTGACGGTGTTTCAGGTGCGCGTGAAGCTGTTGAGCGGCAATGATCGGCTGCGCTCGAATATGAAAACAACGGTGGCTTTTATTGGCGATCGCCTGGAAAACGCGCTGGTCGTTCCAACCGTGTCGATTATCACGCAGGCGGGCGAATCGGGCGTGCTGGTGCCGGGAGAAAACGGACAGGCGCAGTTTGAGCCAGTGGTGCTGGGCTCTCAGGTAGGAGAGCAAATTCAGGTAGTCGATGGGTTGAAAGAGGGCGATCGCGTCTTTATCGATTTGCCGCCCGGTCAGAGTCTCGAAAACCTAACGTTTGGCCGATAGCTATTTCTTAAGCAAACACTTAGTCAAAGAGTCTAGGTTAAAATTAGTGAAAGCACAGAAATCGTCTTACCTTAAAAGGTTGCACCCTTCTCGACTGTTTAAGCCCGTGCCCGATCTTTTGATTGAGCGCGCGCAGCCTAAATCTCTCGCTTTCGGCTCAGCCGATCAGCCAAAGCCTTTGCATAGCGAGTCAATTAAGGTTTTAAGCTGGAATATTGCCAGAAGCAACTACAGCCGCCATTGGGTTCGCGATTGTCAAACCATTGTGGAACAGCAGCAGCCAGATCTTGTTTTTTTGCAAGAGGTTCGCTTAAGCGATCAAAATGAGAAAATCTCTGAGCTAACAGAGATGGACTGGAGCTTTGCGCCCAACTTTATGAATGCTCGTGATGCTAGCTATTCTGGAATTTTGGTGGCGGCTAAGGCAGAGCGGCTCAGCAGTCGAGTGTTGCTCAGCGAGTATCGTGAGCCTGTTTCAAACACGCCTAAAATCTCTTTAATTGTGGAATATTCACTATCAGGCAGCTCAAAGCGTTTATTAGCGGTTAATATCCATGCGATCAACTTTGTTGATCTCAATAAGTTCAAGCATCAGCTTCAGGCTATAGAATTAATCCTTATGCAGCATCCAGGTGCGATTGTTTTTGCAGGCGATTTTAACACTTGGAGTCGGGCTCGCTCGCTGGCGCTGTTTGCTATGGCAGATCGTTTGATCCTAAAGAAGGTTGAGTTTCCAGCGGCAGAAAGCCGACACCTTAAGCGCTTTTTGCTGTCGCCGCCGTTGGATTACATTTTCTATCGAGGATTTAAGCAAAAGCCTTCTAGCGCTAGGGTGATAGATACGCCTACTTCGTCCGATCACAATCCTCTTTTTGTGGAGCTTTGCGGCTGGTAGCGCTTTGCAGTTGAGAAAAGCACCCGAACCTTTATGTTATCAGCGTTATCAGCGCTATCGGCGGTTAACTGGCTCTCAATCTACAGCCTGCTATCGCTGTGTGTTCACATTTTGGGCATTGCAAATGCGGCTCATGCGGTGATGAAGGTGCGCTCTTCGAGAGGGGCGATCGCCTGGAGCCTTTCTTTAGTCACCATGCCCTGGATTGCCATCCCGCTGTACTGGATTTTAGGCAAAGACAAGTTTCAAGGCTATGCCGAGGCAATTCACGAGTCGTATTTAGAGCATCGCGAGCGGGCGAATGACGCCTATGCCGAAATTATGAAGTACAAGGTCAATCTATCGGGAGAGTATGCCACCTTGGGAAAGCTGGCATCTGCCTTTGAGTCGTTTCCCTTTACCGCTAACAACGACACTCAACTATTGATTGATGGTGAGCAAACTTTTGCGGAAATGCTGGCGGCGATCGCCTCTGCCAAACACTACATTCTCCTACAGTCCTACATCATTCACAGCGACGAGATTGGCAACAGATTTAAGGATGCACTCATTGCCAAGGCTCGTAGCGGCGTTAGCGTTTATCTCCTTTACGACGGTCTAGGCTCAAGAAAGCTACCCAAGCAATATTTGAACGATCTGCGCCAAAGCGGTGTCACCATTGGCAGCTTCCACAGCTCCGAAGGGGGCAAAAGCCGCTTTCAAATCAACTTTCGCAACCACCGCAAAATACTCGTTGTTGACGGGCAAACCGCCTTTATGGGCGGCTTAAATATTGGCGATGAGTATTTGGGCAAGGATCCTAAGCTAGGCAGCTGGCGAGATACACACGTTCGGTTTAGGGGAACGGCGGTTAAGTGCTTGCAAGGCGTGCTGCTCAGAGATTGGTACTGGGCCACAAGGGAAATGCCTGAAGTGTCTTGGGAAATCCACAGCGATCCTCAATGCTGCCAAACGGCTTTTATTTTATCAACCGGGCCTGCTGATCGACTAGAAGAGTGCATGTTGTTCTTTCTCAACTTAATCAATCACGCTCAAAAGCGGCTTTGGATTGCTAGCCCTTATTTTGTGCCTGATGATTCTACTCTAAACGCGCTGAAGCTAGCCGCCCTACGAGGGGTAGACGTGCGTATTATTTTGCCGAATAAAGCAGATCATCTCTCTGTTTACTTTTGCGCATTCTCTTTTTATGCTGAACTGCAGCAGGTGGGCATTCAGCTCTATCGCTATAAGTCGGGCTTTATGCACCAAAAGGTGATTTTGTGCGATGAGGCGATCGCCGGCGTAGGCACTATCAATTTAGACAATCGCTCGTTTTATCTCAATTTTGAGGTGATGAGCTTTGTGATTAATAGAGCTGATGATAGGGGGGCGATCGCGCCCGAGTCCAATTTCATCAAAAGCGTAGAGCAAATGCTGCTAAACGACTTAGACGCCTCTCGCCTAGTTGACTATTCAAAATACAAGCAAAAACCCTTTTGGTTCAAGCTAGCCGCTAGAGTCTCTCGGCTCATGGCACCTGTGCTTTAAGACATCAAAAAGCAAGCACCTACCCTAGACCAACTGGCAGGCTCTTGTAAGTGTGCCAGCCGGAGCGAACCTGCAGTTCTAGCTCTGATGAACCAACGGCCAAACGCAAATTAGGACTACGCTTCAACAAACTTGGTTAGCGCGATCTTCGTTTCCATGCGAATGAGCGGCGCACCCAAGCAGGCGTGAATCTTACGATCTGTTCTTACGACTCAAATGTATAAGCTACCTGAAAGATATTAGCCTGCTACAGCATACTCCTTCATTGCAGCACCTCGCTTGCGTAAGCTCCTCAAGGCAGATCGCTCTACCTGGCGAACCCGCTCTCGGCTGATGCCCATGCATTCTCCAATTTCGTTAAGCGTCATTTTGCTGCCAGTATCGAGCCCAAAACGCATCTTCACCACGTCCTGCTGCTGCTCTGAAAGACTCTTCAGCATGAGCTGTCTTAAATCTCTCTTCAGCAGGCTTTGAGTAGCGTACTCTTCTGGCAAAATGCCTTCGTCTTCCAGCAGTGCACCCAGCTCGGTGTTTTGCTCGCTGCCAATTTTCATATCCAAAGAGAGCGGACGTCTGCCTTGCTCTTGCAGCTCTCTCAGCTTCTCGACCGATAAAGACATTTCATCAGCCACTTCTGCGACCTTGGCAGGCCGTCCTAATGACTGAGACAGCTTGCGCTGGGTTTTGCGCATTTTTCTGAGCTTGTCGCCAACGTGAATAGGCAGGCGAATAACGCGGCTGTTATTGCTGATAGAGCGAGTAATTGCTTGACGAATCCACCAGTAGGCATAGGTTGAAAAGCGATAACCTTTACTGGGATCAAACTTTTCTACGCCTCTGTGTAGGCCAATTGTTCCTTCCTGGATTAAGTCCATCATTTCCAGGCTGTGGCCAGTATATTTTTTGGCAACCGATACTACCAAGCGCAGGTTAGAGCGAACCATCTTGGCCCTTGCCCGCTGTCCAATCTCTACAGCCTTTTTCAACTCTTCTGCTGAAAGCCCCGTCTCTTCTGCCCATACCGCAGCCGTTGGCGAATCACCTGTTAGCTCAGCTAAATCTGATTTGGCCTGTTCAAGCTTCACGTAGCGCTGAACTTTTTTGCCCAGAGTAATTTCTTGTTCGTGAGTAAGTAGAGGGAATCGGCCAATATTTTTAAGATAGCTCCTGACTAAGTTGGAAGAGGGGGAAGTGGTTTTCATGAAAAAATTTGAGGCTTATGAGCAAACAGCTAGAACGCACTAACTGTTCTACTTATATTGTTGCACATCTGAAAAAATATAAAATCTGTCGAAAGTAAGAGTCTTTTTACCTACTTTGAAAGATTCCCTCGCCTAATTGTTTGAATGTTGAGTCAAGTATGACCTGTCTTCTTACTCTAACGTTCTTGCAGGCTGCGAGGATCGAGGGCATCTCTCAGACCGTCTCCAAGTAAATTAAATGATAATACGGTGATGACGATAAGCGCAGCAGGCGGCCATATTAGCCAGGGATTGAGCACCAAAATTTGAGCGTTTGTGCCCGCAGAGAGCATATTTCCCCAGGAAGGGTCGGGCTCTTGAATGCCTAGACCGATCAGGCTTAGGACGGCTTCTAGCACGATGTAGCTAGGGATGGCGAGTGTGGCTGTAATGATGACGTAGGTGGCGGTTTGCGGCAAAATGTGGCGGGTGATGATGTGCAGCGATCGCCCCCCCATAGACTGAGACGCCTGCACGAACGTACGCTCTTTGATTGAGAGCACTTCGCCCCTAATCACACGGGCTAGCCCCGCCCAACCGATAAAAGAAATAATTAAAATAATCAGCAAAAACCGCTCAGAGCTGTTGAGCTGAGGCGGCAAAATAACGCCGAGCGCCACCAGCAAATAAATCGAGGGAATGGTCATAATCACCTCAACTAGGCGCATCAGCACCGCGTCAACAGCGCCGCCAAAGTAGCCAGAAATGCCGCCGACCAGCAGCCCTAACGGAATGGAAACTGCCGTTGCAATCAGGCCAATGCTTAAGCTAATGCGTCCGCCATACACCAATCGGCTAAACACATCCCGCGCTAAATTATCAGTGCCTAAAAGATTGACGTAGGCGGGTACTAGCTCTACAGCTTCACGGGTTTCTTCAGTAGCGCCAAGGCCAGCTGACGTAGCAGGCTCATCATCTGTGGTCTTGACGCCATACAGATGCCAATCACTGGGAATGCCTTTGAAAATTTTCAAGTCCTTGAGCGTCATATCGCCATCAAACGAAAAGCGAGTAATCACTGGCAAGGTTAGCTCGAACAAACGGTATTCATAACCGCGTGTAAACAGCCGTAGTGGGGCAGGACGGCTGTAGTCTACCTGGGTTTCTTGAAGGCCCGTGTCTAGGTCGATGGGGCCTTGAATGGTGGGATATACGTGGGGGCCGATGAATTTGCCCGTCTCGGCGCTGCGAAAGTAAATGTGGGTGGGTGGCAGCAGTGAGCCGCTGGGCTGCTGCGCAACGGGGCTATAGGGCGCAACAAAGTCGGCAAAGATAACCGCGATGTAAAACGTTATCAGCACAATGGCCGCTAGGCGAGCCAGCGGATTTTTTTTGAGCTTTTGCCACCAGGATCGGGTTTCCATTTTCACTGCAAAAATGAGTTTGAAAGCGGCCTTTAAGCGAGCCGTTTGGACATTGCCGTTTGGACATTAGAGTAGCAGTAATTCATCCGCAATTTATCCATAAGGCTTATCCATAAGGCACCAAGGCGGCTATGTTCAGCAGACTGTGGCTATTTTTGCAGTGGTCAACGTCGCAACCCAAGCAAGTAAGAATGCGTAATAATGCAAAGGTTAAACTTTTGTAACTGTGCGCCGATAACTGTGCGCTAATAGTGACCTTGTGACTTACCAAGACATTCACGACAATGAGGAGCTACCCGTACGCTCTCAAAATATTTCTGGCAAAGCTTCTGGCGATCGCGCTATAGAGCTAATCCCTCCCAGCGGCGGCAAATCAGGCTGGCTAAGTGGGCCGAAGGGTCTGCTGATTGGTTTGGTTATGGGGTTGGGTTTGGCCTTTGGCGGGGCGCGCTTGGCCCAGCAGCGGTCGGCCTCTGAGCCAGCGCCGCCGATAGCAAATACTCCAGTTGCTAGCGCCAGTGTGACGACGGCTCGGGCCAAAGGTGCGCCGATTAAAGAGACGATTACGGCGAGCGGGACGGTGCAGGCGTTTGACTTGCTGTCGGTTTCGCCGAGGGCCAGCGGGCTACAAATTCAAAGCGTGACGGTGCGAGAGGGCGATCGCGTCTCCCAAGGCCAGGTGCTCGCTGTGCTAGATGATTCAGTATTACAGGCTCAGCTAGAGCAGGCCAAAGCGCAGGTAAGCGCGGCTCAGGCCCAGGTTGCGCAGGAGGAGGCAGCCGCAGCACAGTCACGGGCCACCGCTGCTGAGGCTCAGGAAAAATACGGTCGCTATGCTTCCCTTTACAAACAAGGGGCCATTAGTCAGGAAGAACTCGCGACCCGACGCACGCAGCTCGCAACGGCTAGCGAAGCGGTAGGCTCATCTACAGCGGCGATTGACAGCGCTGAGGCAACCGTACGCAGCCGTCAGGCGGAGGTTTCTCAACTGATGACCCAGCTTGACCAAACGCAGGTACTCGCGCCTGCTAGCGGCATTATTGCTGAGAAAAACGCGACGGTGGGCGACACAGCCGCTGCGGGTACGCCAATGTTCAAAATCATCAGTGGCGATCAGCTAGAGCTAGCGCTGAGCATCCCCCAAACGCAGTTGAGTAAGGTTGGCGTAGGGGCTGCGGTGCAGGTTTCTTCTAGCGCCGATCCTAATCTTCAGCTTCAGGGCAGCGTTCGCAGTATTGACCCAGTGGTAGATGCGCAAAGCCGTAAGGCGACGGTGAAGGTGAGCTTGCCGGGGAGCGATCGCCTGCGACCAGGCATGTTTTTACAAGCTGCCATTGTGACGGGCTCGCGTGAGGGCGTGGTGGTGCCCGCAGAGGCCGTTTTACCGCAGTCGGGCGGGGGGTTTGTGGTGTATACGCTCAATGCAGATGGCATGGTAAAGGCGAATGCAGTGGAGGTAGGTGAGCGATCGCCAGCAGCAGGC
>JBARVS010000369.1:0-2612 GCA_049646385.1 Phormidesmis sp.
TATCGCGGCTTAGCGAACACGGGTGTGATCGCGGCCTAAAATCAAATTTGTTTGTTCGGTTCCACCCTATAGCCTATCTTCACACATTCATAAATCTTGGCCTAAAAGTGTGAAGCTTCGCCTGGACACAAATCAGTTAGGCTTCATCGGTTTTACGCTTTACGGTACTTTCATATAGCGACTGTAAACACGCCGGTAATTTGACTAATGGTTCAGCTAAATCTTAATAATCCAAGTTTTGAAACACCTGTTACGCTCGTGCCATCGGCAGCAAATGTCGTGGGCGCTCCCACCGTTGATCTGGCTCAGCCTGAATTTGAGGGACAGTTTTCGGTTAACTTCCTATCTGAGTTCTCCGATTTTTTGGCCGAGGGCATTCCTGGCTGGGAGTTTTATGATCCTCAAGGCTTGCTAAATGGCGAGAACAAGATTATTCCCAATACAGATTTTTTAGACTTTTCGGGCATAGGCGTTCAAAATTCAACAGAGGCCAACTTTAACCCCATTAATAGTGGCACCGATGGCATCGTAGCCGATGGGCAAAACAGCATTTATTTGTTTTCGGTTGAGCAGCCCCAAGCAGGCGATGTTGGCTTCGGCGTCAGACAGGTACTCAGCGATGTGCTGATGCCCAATACGGAATATAAGCTTAGCGTTAGCGTGGGCGACCCTAAGGTAGATCCAACGTTTCCTTTAGAAGGGTTTCCGGGCTATCGAATTGAGCTGCTCGCGGGTGGTAATTCTTTAGCCGTTGATAACAGCAGCCAAACTTTCCCGGAAGGCAGCTTTAAGGCCGTTGATTTATCTTTTATCACGGGCGACGATAATCCTTTTTTGGGTGAGAAATTAGAGATTCGGCTGACCAATCCCAATGCGAACTTTGGCGTTGAGGTTCACTTCGATGACGTGAGCCTTTCGGCCACGAGCGTTCCTGAAACCTTTTCGATAATCGGGCCCGCGATCGCACTGGGTATTGCAGCAACTTTCAAATGCTTTAAGCGCGATCGCCTCTAGAACCTTCTACAGACAAATTTGCTCGCCCCATTCAGCAGGGCCGCGATCGCTGTTTGCCCCTAGCTTGCATTGAAAGGGTCGCACGAGTCGTTCGGGCATAACGCCATAGTTGATGTAGTCGCCGCCGCCTGCGCTAAAAGCCACTAAGCCCGTGCCAGGGCAGTTTTCAATGAGCTGCGCGGCCAGTGAATTCATCAGCACAGGAGAGGCCAGCACGCTTTTGCTGCCACCGCCTGCCAGAATAAAGCTATAGCTGTTGCCCCGTCCCGCTGGTGCATCGCGGTAGCCGTGGGCGAGCTGGTTACGGGTGGCAATGCGGGTGTTAGACACGCCCCGGATGCTTTTTTCGGTGGCGGCGATCGCGGCATCACAGCTCAATCGTGGCTGCGCGGCAAAGGGAGCCGCAAAGCTCACCAGATCCGACCGAATCCAAGTCACTGAAGTCGGATTAAACGTTTCGGGTGCTATCTGATACCAGCGGTATCCGGCGGCATCAAAGCGTTCGTTGACGATGCTAAATCGGCTACCGTTGCGAATGGTCGCCAGCACGCTAGCGTTGGTAGAAGGGGCAGATCGCAAGTTAGCAGCGCCGCCATCTAGGGTGGTAGCGACCCATCCTGAGCTGGGTCGAGCTTGGGCGCTGTTAGGCATGGCTAAGCAAAGGGTGGTGGCTAGGCTAGCGATCGCTAATACACTTGTAAGTAAACGTTTCACAGGATTTTTTCCTCTTAAAAAGGTTGGGCAAAAGATCGGTTGGCATCACGACTAGCTCGTCATATTGCCAGGGCAGTTGGCGAAAGAGAGGCGCGATTAAAAATCCAACAAAATAAGATAGCAAAGCTGTTATTTTAACCGTTGGAAACGCCAATTTGCTTGTTCTGCTTACGCTAAGATTCATGAGCTGATACCTCTCTTTCGGATAAAACTTCGGATTGATCGAAAATTTATTCAACAATCTCCTGCCAGTCGGCGATAATGCTGCGCAGATCGGCGGGCAGGCTTTCTATTTCAAGATCGATATAGGCGACGCTCAGCCCTGGAGCCTGAAGCTGAGTGGTGGGATAGTCTGCAAAAGCGGCCTCTGTGAGATAGCGAATGTTGTTGAAGTTAGGGAAGCGATGCTGCTGTAGGCGGTTGATAAATGCCTCTACCTCAGCTTTAGGAATGGTTTTGATCACGGTTTTGTTAGGCGGGCTTGCAAATTGCCACTGTTCGCGGTAGAGCGTTCCGTCGCTGAGCAGCGCTACCGTTTGAACGTTGCCCGCTAAATCGCCGCTAACTTGGCTTTGAAAAACTATCTGCGGATCTAGCTCAGATTCTGCAAAGGGCTCCCTTTCTACTGGCACAAAGTTAACCTGAATAGGGCTCTTAGCGCAGCTGGCTGTAGCGTTTTGCGCAATTTGAGCGCCGTCTTCACTGAGGTGATAAATCCAGATCGTTTGGCCATCGGTAAGGCTGGTGCGAAAGCCTGAAATGGCTTGCTCGATGCAAACCTGATCGGGCTCAAAAATGCCTAAGCAGCCATTCCATACCGCTGGCTGCACTTCTAAAATTTGCAGCTTGGCCACAGGCTGTTTGACCTGCTTAGCGACGGTACT
>JBARVS010000370.1:0-19720 GCA_049646385.1 Phormidesmis sp.
AAAGGAAAGATGTTGGTAATTACACCATCTTGACCAACGCCAATGCCCAACGTGGCGATATGAGGCATTAAAATGCAGCCCTGCTCATACATAGGCATCGACAAATTGTAATGAGAGACTTCAAACAGCAGCATTCCGCCTGCCCAAAGTGCGACAAGTCCGGCATGAGCAACATGAGCCCCGAGAAATCGTCCGGTTAGCTCGGGCGTAATCAGGCGAGCATTGCCCGCCCACCAAGCGTAGCCGCTAGAGGCTTCGTCGTAGCCAGCACTTTGAGGTGAGAGAATAGAGCCCGTTTCAACAGGAATCGTAATCGATAGATCTGGCAGCGTTTCAAATGGCGTTTCCATTACAGTAAAATCTCCTAAAGATTGAAAAAAGGTTTCTTTTATCTTAGAGAAACCAAAAAAATGACTTAGGGCCATGCGCCTCAATAACATCCCAGTACACCAGCATCCTGTTACCCTCATCCCCGGCCCTTCTCCCGAGAGGAGAAGGGAGCTAATGTCAAAGTCTTTCTCCCGAGGGGAGAAGGATTTAGGTTGAGGGCTTTCCGGTACGTTATTTGCTGGCAAGTCCCTTACTCAGAAAAGCCTCGGGGCAGCACTTCTTCTGGAAAAATAAACTTTTTCGCGGGCTGATCCATCTCTGAGAGCCAAGCGCGAACACCTTCATTTAGCAAAATGTTTTTGGTGTAAAACGTTTCAAACTCAGGATCTTCGGCGGCTCTAATTTCTTGACTCACAAAGTCGTAAGCCCTGAGGTTAAAAGCGAGCCCCGCCATGCCAATTGCGCTCATCCACAGCCCCGTAACAGGCACAAACAGCATGAAAAAATGCAGCCAGCGCTTGTTAGAAAAGGCAATTCCAAAAATCTGAGACCAAAAGCGGTTGGCTGTCACCATAGAGTAGGTTTCTTCGGCCTGATCGGTAGCAAATCCTTTAAAGGTATTTTTACTTCGGGTATCTTTAAACAGGGTGTTCTGCACGGTAGCCCCGTGAATGGCACACAGCAAGGCTCCTCCTAGTACGCCAGTCACGCCCATCATATGAAAGGGATTAAGCGTGTAGTTATGAAATCCCTGAAAGAACAACAAGAATCTAAAAATGGCGGCGACTCCAAATCCCGGCCCAAAGAACCAGCTCGACTGGCCCAGCGGATAGATTAAAAAGGTCGCCACGAAAACGGCAATGGGAGCAGAAAAGGCGATCGCATTGTAAGGCCGAATGTTAACGAGCCTAGCAATTTCAATTTGCCGCAGCATAAATCCCATTAGCCCAATCACGCCATGAAAGGCCGTAAACGTCCACAGCCCACCGATTTGGCACCAGCGCACAAAGTCTCCACTGGCTTCTGGCCCCCATAAAAATAAGAGAGAGTGTCCCATGCTCTCAGCCGGAGTAGATACTGCAACCGTTAAAAAGTTACAGCCCTCCAGGTAGGAACTGACGAGCCCATGGGTGTACCAGGACGTGACAAAAGTTGTGCCCGTAAACCAAGCCCCCAGCGACAAAAAAGCACAGGGAAACAGCAGCAGGCCCGACCACCCAATAAACACAAAGCGATCGCGCTTCAGCCAATCGTCAATATCTTTTACCCAGTTTCTTCTAGGTAGGGTGCCAGACCCCATTGAAATAGTCATGATAAATGTCCTTTCTAAGTTAAGTAAATAGAGTTAAGTAAATAGAGTTAAGCGGCCTTGAGAACGCTGCTGTCTTTAAGGCCAAAGTAGGATGGCCCTGGTCGTACCAACTCTTGAATAATTTGGTCAAAGTAAGGAATAATCTCGGCGGCATCGGGCGCTGAGAGTTGGGCGATCGCCTCAGCTCTTAGGCATCTCAAATACTGCAAAATATTGTCCAAAGGAATGCCAATATTGGTATATAGCTCCTTCATGCCGAGCAGACCAATTTCTCTTAGCGGGCGATCGCTCCCTGCCAGCAAGCAGTAGCTAATCAGGCGAACATACCAGCCCATATCTCGCTGAGCCGCCTCAGTTTTACGACGATTACCGCTATTGCTAGGCGTTCGCGGACAAACTCGCCAAAATTCACGAGTGCCAAGCTCTACAATTTTGGGGGCATGGTGCTCTAGCGTTTTCGCCAGCCGAATCCGCTCCGTACCTGTTTTACAAAAGCTGCGAATCATCCGCAGCTCACCGGGCGTAGGATAGCGAAGTTCTTCATCCGCGTTGAGAATAACCTGTTTAATAAGGCTCATAGCTTCAGTCTCATCTAAATCTGGGCTTGTTTGTCTAAACTGATTTATCTAGGTTCATTTGAGCTTGGGATAAACATGCACGCCGCCAAACCAGCAGATGGAAATGCGGTAGCTAAAGGGGTTGATAAAGCGGGCAGACGACCGACGGTTTGAGAGAGCTGTTTTTATGCCAAATGGCATTGGTCGAAAGGCCGCCTGAAAAAAATTGACGGGTTTGTTCTGTTGATTTTGAGCCATGTTATGTCATAAAAAGAGTTTTCAGCAGTCTATCTTTGAGCTGTTGCAGCTTGAGGCTCGGCCTTTGCTTGAGCAGCCTCTTCGTCTCGCTCTTCATCTCGCTCTTCGTCTCGCTCAGTAGATTCAGATGAGCTGAACTCATCGTTGTAAAGCGAAGCGGGCGATGCCTGATGATCTGATGCTAACGACTGGCTATGGTCTTGGCTATGGTCTAAAGGCGATCGCCCTGAAACTCTCTCGGCGAGCGGCTGATACTGCATCATGTATGCCCCCACCGTAGGCGGATTCTCTCTTGGTTTTGACCCAGCTGCTGGGCCATGAGGATGTCGCAATGCCAGCCCGCGCGGAGTGATGTAGCGCTCGTAAGGCACCGTATCTTCTCCAAATGTGTTGACATACTCATCACTGTCCATAATGGCGTCAATCAGCGCGTAAAACCCCTGACGACCACAAATGTCGTAGTATTTGTTGGTTTCTCTGCGGCTATAGGTAGGCCGTCCTAACAGCCGTCGGTGAATAGCTTCAGCAGCTTTAGTCACATACAAGCTCTCCCAATAAGCGCGACGAAACGCCTTGGATTTAGCAAGCGATCGCACAAGTTCTCGAACCGTAATGCGACCTTCCCTAAAGCGAGACTCTGCGGTTGCATGACGCTGACCCTTCAAAACGTCGCGGCCAAAGACCTGACGATAGCTAGCTAATATGACCGCATCAACCGAATAGTGAGCGCTAGCTCTGTGATGGCTATCAATTAAAATTCGGCGAGCGTCCTCACTAAAGTGAGCAGGTTGGGCCTTAGGACTGCGGTTCTCTTGAGAGAAAATTGCACCAAACTGAGTCTCTAGCGGATCGTTACCGACACCGTAAGGGTGCTGGTTTGGCAGGGGTTGCTGATAGCCTGCTAGGGTCGTCACAAACTGAGGTGCCGTGCGGACGGGCGCACTGTATTTGAACAACTCTAGCTGCGGCCCCCAGTTGCGGCAGGTTTGAGCTTCTAGCCCCAGCCCTCTAAGGAAAGGAACCGTTTCTTCGCCGAAGTAGTCAGCGTATTCGCAAGAGCCAACCAAAGCATCTACCAAAGCTAAAAAGCCCTTATCAGCAACCAGCTCAAAGTGCGTTTGAAACTCTTCTATACAGCTCAGCCCCCGACCCAAAAAGTGGCGAAAGGCTAGCTCAATAGCGCGGCTGATGCTGTAGGGCTCATAATATAGCTGTCGGTACAGTCGCGACTTGCCTAACTGAGCCACAAATGCTTTCATTGAGCCCTGCTCACTTTTCACCTGTGAAACCAGCTCAGCTAAAGCCCCGTTTTGCAAATGAGACACATCACGCTCAAAGACCTGTCTGTAAGCGGCTTTGATCACCTCATCTTTTTCAATATCAGGTAGGCCAGATCTCATGATCCATCGCGGCAGGGCTGGGCCACTCTCTTCATAGCTATCGGGTAGATAAAGCCCTTGATGATGCTTCGATACGCCCATGCGCAGATGATCAGATGGCTTTTCAACCCAGTAGTCCGCAATCAATACCTCAAAGTATTGCTTTACTAAAGAGGCTGCCGCTGACTCGGGCGAAAAATAAGAGAGAGACTTCCACTGCATTTCTCGCAGGGCAACCGCCGTTGCAAGCGTAACATCTTCGGGAATAACGCCTCGCAGCCCTTTGGTGTTAATGCTAATAATGCTCGTATCACCCGCTACAATTGCATAGGTGATATAGCGCAAAAACCAGCCTAGATCTCTCATAGAGCGCTTCATCCGCACCGCGCCATAGTCAGAGATGCTAATGGCACGAAAGCTGCTAGGAACGCTAGGCTTGCCGCTAAAAAACAGCGCCTTGACCCATGCAACCGGGCTCGCCAAGGCATTTCCATCAGGCGATTGGCCGTTTGCTTGGCCGTTTGCTTGGTCGCTTACGTCCTGTTCTTTACGAACCCTAGCCGCCGCCGAGAGATAGTCTTCTCCTATATAATAGCCTGATCCGGGTAATCCTAGCAGATCTTCTGGCTGCTCAAAGTAGGCCATGGGATTGCCACCTGCAAAAATGCGCTTGCCCCCAGCGGCGACAATTTTGTTTGTATTTTGGGCGAGCGTTTGCGCAATTTCTAGGCGCTGTAGCCCTGAAGATAAAAAGGCTGAGAGTTCTTTCATCTCACTTTGGTTGAGATAGCGATCGCGCTGCTGTGCCCCATTAATTACGGCAGTCGGCACCGTACTATACTGCTGCGGGCTCACCACTGGGCTCCCCCCGTTAATCCGATCAGCCATAGCGGTCTCCAAACAAGTTCAACAAATCGTTTTTTAAAAAAAGTCAGCGCTGCTAAGGCATCAGCCCCGCAATCAAATAGTCAAAATAAGGGCCAACTTCAGCGGCGTCTTCTAAGCTGAGCATCTCTAGCGTCACCGCTTTAAGGGCGCGCATACAGTCGGCTAGGTTTCTTAAGGGCACCTCCAGAGACTCATACATCTCCCTAGCACCCCTCACGCCGCTGGCCTCAAGCGGATCAACATCACCCACCGCTACCGAGTAGGAAATCAAGCGGATAAACCATGCCTGATCTCGCAGGCATGAAGCTTGGAACCGCCGATTGTCAGTATTGCTAGGCGTAATCGGACAGCGCTGCCAAAATCGCTGACTTCCTTTTTCCACAATCTCTTCTACATTGCTGTTGAGAATAGAGACAATTCGCAAGCGCTGTGGCCCGTTGAGAAAGAATTGTTCGACTGCATCTAACTCCCCTTTAGACAAATAGCGAACCTCGCGGTCGGCGGTGGCGATCGCCTGAGTAATCACGCTCATTATAAATAGCCCCAAAACAGCAGGTGAGAAATCAAACAAACAAGCACTACCGCTAGCTCAGCCCAGCGCTAAGGTGGTCAAAATAAACGCCAATTTCTCGGCCCGCTTCAGCGCCGAGCATCTCACTGACCACTTCCTTCATCGCCTGTACCGAGCGCACCGTCGCGCCCACAGGTACGCCCAAAGAGTTGTAGGTCTCTTTTAGGCCATTCAGCACGCGCTCATCTAAAATTGACGAATCGCCCGCTAGCATGGCGTAGGTCGCATAGCGCAAAAAGAAATCCATGTCGCGAACGCAGGCCGCATAGCGCCGACAGGTATACATATTGCCACCGGGTGCTGTGATATCGGTATACAGCAGCGCTTTTGCCACCGTCTTAGTCACAATCACAGAAGCATTGGCGCTAATCGTCATCGCCGCTCTTGCTCGCAAATCGCCGCTGCGAAAGTAAGCCTGTAGCGTATCTAAAGATGAATCATCTAAATACTTGCCTTGAGCGTCAGAAGCATTGATCAAAGTTGTAATAGCGTCTTGCATGGGAATCTCCTACGGTAATCGTTGAAACAGGGATAGTTGAGAATAAACAAATCTGCTTTTAAGGTTTGGCTTTTAAGATCTGGCTTTTAAGATCTGGCCTTAAGACAAAGAATGAATGATCAAATCGAAGTAGGCAGACACCTCCTGGGCATCTTCGTCACTCAAAATTGCCATTGCCTCTTCTTTCAAGCAGCGCATACATTCTGCAATATTCCGAATAGGAATTTCTAAATTGTTGTACATCTCCTTAATGCCTACCGTGCCAATATCTTCTAGCGGGCGTTCGCTGCCCGCTAAAATAGCGTAGGCAATCAGCCGCACATACCAGCCCTGATCGCGCTGGCAGGAAGCAGTTTTTCGGTCGTTACCACTATTGCTAGGCGTGTTAGGGCAGCGTTCCCAAAACTTTTGACTGCCTCTATCTACAATCTGCTGCTCATTTTCAGCTAGGGCTTTGGCGATGCGTACCCGCTGTTCTCCCGTTTTCACAAAGTCTTGAAAAATTCGTAGTTCTTTAGGCGCGGGGTAGCGGGCCTCACTGTCTGCACTCAAAATTAGTTCTGTAACTAGGCTCATGGCAACATGCTCTCTATGAAAGTTGTTATGAATGTAAGCAACAAACATGGAGAACCTATGAAATGCCAAAAGAAATTCTTATGCTATTAGGCCGCGATCGCAAACAGCCCATAAATCAACCAACAATTAGCCAATACAGCCAGCAAAAGCCGTTTTCCTTTTCAGTTTTTCGCTTCAGTTCCCCTCTTCACAGGTTCTCCACCTTCTTTCGTTAAATCTATAAAACGAGCCATATAAGCTTCGACAAAAGCTCGTTTGAGAAAAGATGATGAACTTAGTCAAAAAGATAGAATACAAAGCTTTAGTCACAGCGGTTTTGGCCTTGCTTATGTGTATGTTGACGGCCTGCAGCAGCAAACCAACTCTCAACAATGGTTCACTCAGCTATGACGATATTAAAGGAAGCGGCCTAGCCAATAGCTGTCCTCAAATCGTCGGCACCAGTATGGACTCGATTGCCCTAGAGAACGGTCAGTCCTATTCGCTCAAAGCGCTTTGCCTGCAGCCTGAAACATTTTTGGTAAAGCGAGAGAAGCCCATGACGCAGCAGGGAAAGCGTCAGGCAGGCAAATTTGTAACGGGCAAGCTATTAACTCGCAAGAGTTCTACGCTCGATCAAATAGACGGGCTCTTGCAAAGCGATACCAACGGCAGCTTCACCTTTGTTGAGCAAGGCGGATTTGACTTTCAGCCCGTTACCGTTCAGCTTCCGGATGGAGAGCGGGTGCCGCTTTTGTTTACGATAAAAGGGCTGGTGGCTAACACCCAAGAGGCGATCGCGACGCTAAGTCCGGCGACTCGTTTGGCAGGCACCTTCGACATACCGCCCTATCGCACCTCTAGCTTTATCGATCCCAAAGGTCGAGGATTAGCGATGGGCTACGACGCGGCAGTCGGAATACCCGTCCAGGCCGACAGAGAGAAGTTTTCTCGACAAAACAACAAGGATTTTGGCGTTGCCCAAGGACACATCACGCTACAAATCAACAGAGTTAACCGGGCAACCGGAGAAGTTGCCGGTCAGTTCGAGAGTCAGCAGCCTTCAGACACCGATTTTGGTAGCAAAGAGCCGATGACTGTCAAAATTCAAGGACAGTTTTACGGACGGGTCGAGCCCAAAATTGCATAGCCTAGCTTTATCCAACGCCGCACCGTTCATTCCAAGATAAAACTTGTAAACACATGATTGGAAAACTCACTATAGAACAAGAACTTGAGCTGAAAGTTATTACCGATCAGGCAAAGCAACTGTCGCTTGATCAGGCTCAAAGGTACATTGTAGAGGCGATGCGGCAGATGATGGTAAGAGACAATTTGGTAGAACATTTGCTTGGAGAAAGCGGGCTTCCTCAAGAACAATACTCTCAGTCTATTATTTTTCAGGGAAAGCCTCTGCTGTAAAGAAATCACAAAAAAGTAAACCACAGAGGTAGCGATAACAATGTTTCATTTTCTTAAAAAGGTGCTTGCTAGCGCCGCAGCTATCTATGCAGTGCTCGTCATGTTTATGATTGTTTTTGCCGGGAGTGATAGCGCGATCGCTCTAGAAATCGACAAAACATCGCGCACCGTGCCCCTTAACAGCTCAGGCGAACAACTGACGCTCACCACAGAACAGTTCATGCTTGGACAGCACAAGTTCAACAGTAGCTGCGCCCAATGCCATATAGACGGCGGCACCAAACCCAACCCCGACGTGGACTTAAGCACTCAGGCGCTCGCCCTCGCCACCCCTGCGCGCGACAGCATCAGCAGCCTAATTGACTATCTCAACTATCCCACCACCTACGACGGCCTACAGTCGCTCGCAGAATTTCACCCCTCTGTCCTCAATCTCGATCTTTTTCCTAAAATGCGAGATCTTAACAAAGAAGACTTAGAGGCGATCGCCGGATACATTTTAGCTGAACCCAAAATAATTGGAGACCAGTGGGCAGGCGGCAAGCCAAAACGATAGCTCACCTGCGACAGATTTAGGCATGTCAAGTCTGTCGCAGATAGGAGCGTACAACTATTGCAGGTCTTAGCCTTTTAAAAAGCTCACTAGCTGCTCTAGCTTTTCCCAGCCTGCACCGCTGGCGAGAATATCTTGAGCCTTGCTGATGCCCTGAGCGCAAGCCGCCTCAAAGGTATCGCCCGTCGTCAGCCCACTCACCTGCAGCGCTAGGGCCGCATTTAGGGCAACCACGTCCTGCTGTGCCTGAGTGCCTTTGCCCTGAAGCACAGCGCGTAAAATAGCGGTGTTGTCTGCTAGCTCCCCGCCTTTAATCGCCGATAAAGGCGCAGGGGTAAGGCCAAATGCCTCAGGATTTAAAACTTCTTGGGTGACTGAGCCCTTGCTGACCACTGAGACATCTGTTGCTTTGCCCAGCCCCGCTTCGTCTAGCATTTCGCGCCCGTGCAGCACCATAGCATCTTGAATGCCCAGCTGCCTCAAAGCTTCAGCCATTGGCTCAATTGCAGACGGCGCATAAACGCCAATCACCTGACCCGTGGGCCTCAGCGGATTAACCAGCGGCCCTAGCAAATTAAACACCGTGCGAACTTTTAGCTCGCCGCGCAAGGGGCCGACCGCCTTCATCGCCGGGTGCCAGCCACGAGCAAACAAAAAGGTAACGCCAACCTCTTTAAGCGCGGCTTTAGACTTTTCGGGCGATGCGGCCAAATCTACGCCGAGGGCTTCGAGCACGTCGGCAGAGCCTACTTTGCTAGAGGCAGATCGGTTGCCATGCTTAGCGACAGCAACGCCAGCAGCAGCGGCGATAAAGGTGACAGCAGTAGAAATATTGAACGTAGAGGAGCCATCGCCGCCTGTGCCGCAGGTGTCTATCCTGGGCTTTGGCAGGTCAGGGTCGGCTAGCATACCGCCGAGTGACTGGCCTTGTAGGACGCGGGCCATGCCTGCGAGTTCGTCGCCCGTGACGCCTTTAACCTGAATCGCTGTGAGAATGGCGCTAGAGAGCACGGGTGAAATCGATTCGGTCAGCCAGCCATCCATCAGGGCTTCGGCCTGGGCCTGGGTGAGCGATCGCCCCTCAATCAACTGCTGTAATATCTGCGGGCCATCAAATTCAACATGCTTCGTAGTAACCAAAAGACGCGCGCCTCAAACTTTTCACGACACCTGTAACCCTATCAGACCATTAAGTCTATTTGGCTTTCACCTGGCTTTCATTGGGCTTTCATTGGGCTTTCACCGACGTAAAGCTGCACCGCCACTGATTTTCGCCAGAAGCCTCTTCCTCTTTTTTTACGGTCACTAGCTGGGCAGTCGCCGCGCGGCTTCTTTGCGTAAAGGTCATAGGCTGCGCATCCGCCGTATTTTTTACCGCAAAGTCAGGACGATCTAGCGCCGCTTGGATACCGCTGCGCGTTGGGTTTTTGTCCATCGCTGTCGCCATCGCCTGCACTGCGTTATAGGTCATTGCGGTCGCAAAATTAACCTCTCCTTTCCAAAACTCTGAGCTGCTAGAAGATTTGACAAACTCAGGGTTGGCCGAGCCATCGGCGATCCAAGCGATTGTCATGGTCATCCCTTCTACGGCTGGGCAAGTTTCCTGTAGCACCTCCTCCCGATACAGGTTGGTTACCCCCAGCAGCCCAAGCTTCTGTTTATCAGCTTCTTTGATAATGGCTTCGGCATTGACGACAAGCGAGTTGTCCGGTATCAGCATCACCGCATCAGCGCCTTCTTTCTTGGCCTGACGCACCATTTTTTTTGCAGTAGCTTCTAAGTTTTTGTCAAAGTCCACGCTGGCCAGGTTAAAGTTGTTGGTAACTTCGCCACCTTCGGCTTCAAAAGACTTGACGAATTCGTCTTGCAGGCCCTCGCTGTACAGCGCTCTGGCTCTTCCTACTTTGCGAGAGTCCAGTGAGAACGTCGCCACCTTTTTGTAATTGGCCTGTGAAAATGCATAGTTTGCCAGCACCTTTTGGGCATCGCGCATGTTGATAGTAGCCCGGAAGACCCAGCCAGTTGCCCCTCTAAGCTCGCGGGTTGTGCTCACAGGCGTCATAAAGACTAGCTCTCTGCGAGTATCGTATACAGCAGCAGCTTCTAAAGAGACACCGCTCGTCCAGTGGCCTACCACCGCTAGTATCTCTGGGTAGCTGTCAATCAGCGTAGTCGCGATGTCTTTAGCGACCTCTGGGCTATCGCTATCGTCTATCACCATCAGCTTAATAGGCACGCCGTTCACGCCGCCCCTTTGGTTGATTTCAGTTTGTGCTTGGGCGGCTCCTCGCAGCATTTCAATCGCATTTTTAGGATTAAAGTCGATAGGGACAATAACCGCCAGCGTGTGAGCAGCGCTATTGCCGATGGCTGCGTTGTTTCGATAAATTAGCACTTCGGGCGCAGGGCAAACGCTCCAGGCTTCGCCAAAAAACTGAGCAGCCTCTTTGTACTGCTGCTGCCGTATGGCCCGAATGCCGTTGTTCTTAGCGCTGTTAAGCTGAGCCTTTTTGTCGTCAGCACAGGGGATATAGTCCGCTTCAGCCTGAATGATGGCGCGATCGCCCGTACTAAATCGGTCATCAATTGCCTTGTAAATCGATGGCCCTTTATCAGCTAATGAGGCTGCGCCAATTGGCTCTACTGTATAGTCACTGCCTGAAAGATTGTTGGCAATGACCTTACCAATAACTATGCCTGCTAGGAGCACGAGCGCACCCAGACGCCACCACTTTTTATGAGGAGACTTGCCATAAACGGCTGGCGCAGCAGGCTGAGCTGAAGAATTAGCTGAAGGGTTCCCAGAAGAACTCTTTTTTGAATTTCTCATGGCTTTTAACGCAGATATGATCTAGCTTTTGTCGCGAGTTCGTTGAGAGCTGCTTATATGAGCTTGTCGAACTGAAGACAACAGCCTGTTCTCAATCAGAATTTTCCATATCTGCCAAATCTTCTTTAGAAAAGTCTTTACCTATTTGCTCAGGCAGCAAGTCATTAAGAGGGCTTTCTCGCTCATAGGTGCTTTGAGCGGTGGGCTTACTATCCGGATTGTTGACATTGTTATCGGTGGCGTCCTCTACAATATCTCGAATGCCCTCACCATAATGCTCCACCGTTTTCTCCTTGCGGGCCTCATCCATTTCCAAATCGATATTGTAGGCCAGCAGCGTCGAAGAATCTACGACAGTAGCGGTCTGCCATTCCGTCTGCCATTTGGGAAATGCCAGCAAGGAGACCATCAAAACCAAGCTAAGGGCACCGACACAGATATAGGTGACTAGAGGATTTTTCATGAAAAGAACTCAGTATAGTAGGACTATACTATCTTGGCTCAAAACGAACCTTTTAACTATTCAGGCGACCATACCAGCACATGCGCCTCAAACTCGCCTAGCTCTATCTTAAAGCGTCCGTCTTCTACAGTAACGTCATAGTTTCTTGTCCATTCGTGCCAGGTGCCGTTTTCGGGCATATCAGCGATTTCATAGTCAGCTACGTAGCTATTTGAGCAGTTCACGACAACCGCTACCCGTGCGCCCATCTCATGCCAGCGCATGTAGCCCACAATTTGGGCCTCCTCATTCTCATGAAAAATGGCAATATTGTCAGAGCGCAGGGCGGCGTTTTCCTTTCGTAGGCTAATTAGCCCCTTGTAATAATCAAAGAGCCCAGCGTTGGCATCATTATCCAACAAAGTCCAATCCAAGGGCGCAGGGTCGAGCGTTTTAGGTTTATATTCGCCAAATTCTTCACCCATCCAAATCATCGGCACTCCCATGGCTGTCATCGTCAGCGCTGCGCCCAGCTTAGCTCGCGTGAAGGCAGCTTCATCAAAAATGTCTAGCTCAGCGAGGTTGGGCATCACCCGATTTTGATCGTGGCTGGTGAGGTAGTTGACAATTTCTGTACTGCTTTGAAAGCCCGCCTGGGTAGGGTCTACCATTTGCTTAACAACGTCAATGCCCGAGCCCTCCTGCTTGACAATATCTAAAAAGTTGTAGTGAAAGCTGACTCGCCAGCTACCGTCTACAGGGCCTTCTAAGCCGCCTAGCTCGGGCTTTTCGGGAATGTGCTCGGCAATAGTGTACAGCTCTCCATTGCGAGAAGCCTTGCCTGCCTCTGCGACTACCCACCCTAAAAATTCGGGATGGTCAAGCTGTTTTACCGCATCGAATCTGAGCCCATCAAATTGATACTCTCTGAGCCAAAAGGTCACCATATCTCGCATGTAGTCGCGAGCGGGATAGCGATCGCAGTTGTCGTCATAATGGTCATAGTTAAATTCTGGCCCCCAGCTTTGGTCAGGATCTTTGGGGTCGCGCAGATACCAGTAGTCAAAGTCAATTTTGGTGAGCGGCGCTTCAGATTCTGAATGGTTAAGCACTACGTCAAGCAGCACTATCATGCCGCGACCATGGCACTCGTCAATTAGCTTTTTAAGCTCAGCGGGCTTGCCATAGCTAGATCTAGGCGCAAAGTAATGGCGCAGGTTGTAGCCCCAGCCAATTTCCATCGGGCAAGACTGAATAGGCATTAGCTCTAGGGCATTAACGCCTAACTCTTGCAGGTAGTCGAGTTTTTCGAGCACGGTCTCAAAGCTGCCGCCTTTTTCGGTTTCGGCAAAGTCTTGAACTAGCATTTCGTAAATGACAAGCTCGTGCTTTTCGGGCAAAGGGGCGTCTTTGTGCTGCCACACATACTCGTCAATGATGCGATTGCCATCCTTAACGCGGGCGATCGCCATCTGCTTTTCCTCATTCACCTCAGTTGCATAGGGGTCAATTACATCCACCCATTCATCTGCCTCTAAAAAATGGCTTTTAGACTGAACGCGAAACTTGTACTCGTAGCAGCCGTCTTCTAGCTCCACCGCCTTACGAAAATAGCCATCTTTGCCCTTCTCCATCGCCGCTGATGAGTCTGCCAAAAAATCACCTAGTAGGGAAGCTTTTTGGTTGTAAGGTGCCCACAGTTTAAATTCGATAGAGTTGGCCATAGGTCTAGATCTTTTAATAGGGGTGTAAAAAAGACTACAGGGGCCATTGTTTTTACAAATCTATCCAAAGCTATGTCTATTGAATTGCGCCATCCTCCCCTTTAGAAAGAGAGAGTTGTGGCCTCATGTTATATATATTTACTATTAATCATACGAAGGCAGTGCCTACCATGCCACAGCTCGTGCTTAGCGCTTACAACTAACGTGGTTTGAAAATCGTGGTTTGAAAGTGGCTTAGCGGTGCTTGGCTAGTGGACGCTATCTAATTTTTATATCATGCGTTTTTCTGTTCCTACCATGCCTCCTCTTGAGAGTCGCCCTGAAAATCCAAGCGTTAGAGGCCCCAAGCTGCTAGCGGTTGACGATTTGCCAGACAACCTTTTTTTAATGGACGTTATTTTAGGTGACGAAGATCACTATCAGCTAAGCTGTGTTAGCAGTGGCCAAGCCGCTCTTGACGCGGTTGAAGCCTGCCCGCCTGACCTGATTTTGCTAGATGTGATGATGCCAGGAATGACAGGGTATGAGGTGACTCGCCGCATTCGTCAAAATCCAGCGCTGCCATACATTCCCATTTTGCTAGTGACCGCTCACGATGAAGTCAGCATGGCCGAAGGGTTAGAGGCGGGGGCAGATGGATTTATTCGCAAGCCGTTTGATATTCAAGAGCTGTTAGATCGCGTAGAGGCGGCGCTAGAATCGGGTCACAAATAGTCACCGATAGTTGCTTTGCATTAAAGGATGAGGTGATAGCGCTATGGCGATCGCAACATGATGCTGGCTCCTGTTCCTTGGCCGCAGCTTGCTATCAGGCTAGGCTGTGCGCTGTTGGTAGGGGCCATCATTGGTTTTGAGCGAGAAGGCCAGGGTAAGCCAGCGGGACTGCGGACTCACATTTTGGTCTCTTTGGGTTCGGCGCTAATGGTCGCGGTTTCTATTCAAACGGGCGCGGCTCAAGACTCTATCGATAGCTTTAGTCGGATTGTTCAGGGCGTGATTACCGGAGTTGGGTTCATCGGGGCAGGCACTATTTTTCACTCTGATCGGGTGCATGGGCTGACGTCTGCTGCGGCAATTTGGCTGAGTTCAGGGCTAGGGATCGCGGCAGCCTGCGGTCTATGGCAGCTAAGTATATTAAGCGCCCTAGCAACATGGTTCATTTTGCGTGTGCTCGATAGGTTAGAACGCTTTCTCTAACCTCAAAGCTTGCTTCAAAGTCAATCCAAGCCTCTTCAAAGTCAATCTGAGCGGCCTTCAAGTCGATCTGAACTGCTTCAAAGTCGATTCAAGCCTCTTCAAAGTCGATCTAAACTGCTTCAAAGCTGATCCAAACTGCCTTCAAGTCGATCTGAACTGCTTCAAAGTCGATATAAGCCTCTTTAAAGTTGATCTGAACTGCTTCAAAGCTGATCCGAAGAGGTTTTTATCTATACTCAACCCGTTAGGTATAGATAATATCTATGACAGCCGAGTTTTTATCGACGCATAACAACTATATTTCTTTAGATTTGCAAAAGTCCTGTAATTGCACAGAGTAAACGCTGTGCTTTTTGTTCTTCTTTATGGGCATTGTGAAAGTAGCTGCTGCTCCTGCCTCTTGCAGCCGTTGCAGGCTATTGATAATTATTCAAAACTAATACAACCTTGGAGACTTTTTATCTCATGAGTAGACAAAAGCGAAAATCAGACATCCTTGCTCAAGCCGAACAGCGGCTTTTAGGCATGAAAAATATTGGCCCTAAGCTCGATTTGGGCGGCGGCTGCACGACCGATGCCGTCGAAAAACAGGTCAACGAAGTGCGCGACAGGCTGAGCAAATATCACGCTTTGCTAAGTCAGGCTGATGCTGCCTCTAATGAGCTAGAAAGAGCTGAAAAAGTGCTGGCGCGGCTCTCTAAAAAAGTGCTTAAAGGCGTCGCTGTGAAATACGACGAAGATAGCGACCAGTATGAAATGGTGGGTGGCGTGCGCCTGAGTGACCGGAAGCGATCGCGCCGCCGCGCCGCCCCACTAGCCAACGCATAAGCCACAAAATACAGCCGCCAAACAGGGCTTCATCATTGTTTTTTACGAAGCCCCGTTTGCAAAATTAGCGCGATACCATCAGGCCCACAGCCATACCCCCGGTAGATGACCGCTGCGCCCTCGCCCTTCTATCTTTAGAAATAAATCTTTAGACGGTAGTGAGAAGCGAGCCCATTATGGAGCTGATTTTTTCCATAGCAGGCGGGCTAGTGGTGGCGCTGGTTTTTCAGCTAATGCTGGCGAACTTTGGGCTGGCGTTGGGGCTAACGACGCTCGACTGGTCTCCCGTAAGTTCCCGTTCAGCTTCCTCCCCAAAGCGCACCCTTGAGTCTGCAAACGAAGAAACATCCGCCGCTGACGCTCAGTCAGAATTTTCGCTGCCCGTGACTCATCTGCTTGGCTTTGGGGTAGCTTCTAGTCTTTCTATCGTAATTTTCGCTGCCGCGCTGCTGTCCGCAGAGTTTAGCCAAATTGTAGACCCGCGCAGAGGCGCTATCTTTGGCCTAATTTTTTGGGGAACTTACTGGCTGCTTTTCATTTGGCTAAGTTCTTCTACGGCGGTGAGCGTGGCCGATTCAGTTTTAGGAGGGGCGATCGCGGGCGGTCGTCAGCTCGTTTCAACCCTACAGCAAGCCCTTTCTAGTAAAGGCTCTGACCAAAGTGCTGACGAAAAAGCCGATGCAGCCATTGCCCAACAGTCGCTGATTAAAAGCCTAGCCGCAGAGATTTCTCAGGTGGCCGACGTGCAGCAGGCGCTGCCAGAACTACTCGCGCAGCAAAAAGAATCGCTGCTGGCTGAAATAGGCGATCGCACCCAGCTATCTTCTGAGCAAATAGCCGATCTTTTAAAAGAGATCAAGCCCGCTCAGCAAAAGAGTTCTCAGCCTAAAAACTTAGATAGCTCGTCAAGCTTGGCATCTTCTCCTTCCACTTCCCCTGTTCAATCTAGCCTACTCTCGCGAATCGACTGGCCTGACTGGAAACAAGTGCTTAAAAAAGTGCTAGATGATCAGATAGATTTATCAGATTTTTCTCTTAAGGGACTGTGGCAGCAGCTACCTGCAATCTCAGATAGCCACGAGGTAAAATCTGCCCACAAAACAATTCAGCAGGTCGCCGAAGCTTACATTCGCTATGCGCCAAGCTGGGCCCTACAGCCTGAAGCCCTAGAAGAAGTCTTTACCGAGCAGCTCTATGATTCAAAAGCCGTTTTTAAAGAAATGCCTGAGCAAGTTATTGAGCAGCTCTCAACGGTAGATCACGAGCGTTTTACCGACTGGCTTCAGGAAAGAAAAGACCTGAGTGTAGATCGAGTTGAGGCGATCGCCACTCAGCTCAGCGACGTTCCCTCAAAGCTAGCCGCAGCGCTTTCATCCAATCAACAGACCCAAACAACAGAACAAAACGAACAAAAAACAGATCCTAAAATAAAGGCTTCTGTCGAGAGCAAATCCATTCAAGGAAAGCTCATCGCCTACTGCCGCTACACCAACCTAGACATTCTTACGCCCGAAGCCCTAACCGAAAAAATTCAGTCACAGCTACAGGAACACTCCATCAACGATGCAAACTCTCTTTCAATTGATGTAGACGCTATTAGCGATGTTGTGTCTCGACGAAGCCAGATAGCACCCGCGCAAAGCGAGTCTTTAATCAAAACATTAAAATCGATTCTGCCGACAAAACCTCCTCACAGCAGCCATCAGCCTCAATTTATTAAAAATGCCTCAGCTCTTACGGTTCACACCGCTCGCAGCCTGCCAGAACAGATTAGCAAACAGGTTTCTCGCTACCTGCGCCACCAAGAAAAGTCCGCCTTTCATCCTGAGCAAATCGCTAAAGACATTGCCCAAATTGTTGCGCAAGCCGTGGGGGGTGCGCTCAGCAGCTTGCCGCATCCCTCTGCGCTACTAGATCGCCTGCAAGAGAGTGAAATAGACCTTGAGCTGTGGGACAAAAGCCTGTGGGAAAACGAACTCACCCAGCGTCGTGATATGACAACAGACGAAATTCAACAGATTTTAGAATGGGGTGAGTCCGCCTGGAAGCTCACCGCTCAAAAAATCGGCAGTTGGATTAAAGTAATTCAACATCAGGTTAGCGACCTAGTACCGCTACTTGAGGGTGATTTTGGCGGTGAGGCTCTGAAGGAAAACTTTTTAGAGGGTAATTTTTTAGAAGAAGCTCGTCAGCAGATTGTAGAACAGATTTCTAGCGCGCAGGCAAAGCTAGAAGCGCAGGCAGATGCGGTTAAGATAGATGTACAAAGGCGAGCAGATGCGGTGAGAGGGCAGGTAGCGATCGCAACTTGGTGGCTCTTTAGCGCGCTCCTACTCTCTGGCATTGCCGCTGGCAGCGCAGGGTGGCTAGCAGCCGTCTATTAATTCATTTAGCTAATTCGTTTAGCTAATTCATCTAGCAATCATTCGGGCTCCATAGCGCGATTAGCTCAGAAATACCTGATAATAATGCCATTGTGAAAAACTGATATTTCTATGGCATTTCCCAATCGGCTCCCAACTAACCTAGCCACCCTTGATGGCACCTCCCTAGCCCCTGGCGCGTTAGAAAATAAGGTAGTGCTGTTCGTCAACGTGGCAAGTCAGTGTGGCCTAACGCCTCAATACAGCGGGCTAGTCGCGCTTGATAAGGCATATGGCGACAGAGGCTTAGCAATCGTCGGCGTGCCGTGCAACCAGTTTGGCCAGCAGGAACCGGGCAGCCCTGAAGACATTAAAGACTTCACTCAGTCTAAATACGACGTAGACTTCACCCTACTAGAAAAGCAGGATGTCAACGGCGCAAGCCGCAGCGACCTCTATGAGTTTTTGGTAGGCGATGGCCCTGATATCGACTGGAACTTTGCTAAATTTCTCGTTGGCCGCGATGCTGAAACCGTCGAGCGCTTTGGCCCACGGGTCGCCCCAGATGATGCTGAGCTAAAGGCCGCAATTGAAAAGGCACTGGGTTAACAGCATCAGGTGAAGGGCACTCAATGAGCGATTAGAACCACACTCCGGTGCCCTATTTTATGCCCTACTTTACAGACTGCGTCCTGGAATGAAGCAACCGATGGTACTCACTTTGCACCACTCGATAGCACTCGCAGGCAGTCTCTTCTAGCTTGGGCCGATCCAAAATAGAAAGCTGCCCTCGGGCGTAGCGAATCATGCCAGCCTGCTGCAAAATACCCGCACTTACCGTCACGCTAGAGCGGCGAATGCCCAGCATTCTAGCCATAAAGTCGTGAGTTAGCGATAGCTCGTCTTGATGAACGCTGTCCTGCACAGAAAGCAGCCAGCGGGCGAGGCGTTCTTCGGTGGTGTGCTGACGATTGCACATAGCGTTTTGCGCAATTTGGGTAAACACAGCCTGCATATAAAGAAAAAGCTCTTTGCTCAGATCGCCACCGCGCCTAAATTCTTCTTTAAGCACCTGCGCCTCAATCGATATAACCTCACCAGCCCCTTGCACAATCACGCTGTTAGGGGTAGAGCCGCCGCCCCAAATGGCAGGTAGCCCTACCATGCCTTCGTTGCCAACCAGGGCAATTTCGGTAAGGGTGCCATTTTCAATCAGTGAAATCCAAGAAAGGAGGGCAGTGACCGGAAAGTAGATGATGGTAATAGGCTCTTGAGGATGGTAGAGCACTTTTTCGAGCGGAAAGATTTGACGCTGTAAATGAGGCTTAAGGCGCTGGTAGGTTGCTTCTGATAGGTGAGCCAGTAGCTGATTTTGCCTTGTGTGGCGAACAGCTTGGCTATGCGGCTGGGACATTTGGTTTATGTTCTTCTTGCGGTGTTTTATATTTTTTGCAGTTAAACGAAAGCGTTCGTTCGGCTGCAATAGCTAATAGGCTCTTCTTCAACTTTAAATAAGCAGCTAGCGGTTATTCGGTACGCTACCGAACACCGACCAAATAGTTGATGCCAGGGGATAGGAGCGGTTAGAAGCGGTTGGTGCGATCGCCAAACACAGATGCACATCTTTGACAAAAAGGCTCGTTTTGGCTACTCACTTTAGCCAATGTTAAGCCCCCACCAAAATGGCAGAATCTATAGCAAGGCATAAAGAAGCAGGATAAAAAGGCAGGTAATAAAGCAGGCTATTAAGGCTTGCTATGCTGCACCCTAGAGCCCAGCAGTCGGTGGTATTCGTTTTGGATTACCTGATAGCACTCACAGGCGGTTTCTTCTAGCTTGGGGCGATCTAAAACAGAGAGCCGTCCTCGGGTGTAGCGAATCATGCCAGCCTGCTGCAATATACCTGCGCTCACGGTCACGCTAGAGCGACGAATGCCCAGCATTTTGGCCATAAACTCGTGGGTTAGCGTTAGCTCATCTTGTTGCGCACTGTCTTGCACGGAAAGCAGCCA
>JBARVS010000371.1:0-1539 GCA_049646385.1 Phormidesmis sp.
GCCCAAACGATAGCAGAAGCCGTCGTTTCATGTCCGGCTAGCAATAGTGTAACCAATTCGTCATGGAGTTCTTCATCGCTCATCGCTTCGCCATTTTCGTCTCTCGACTGAAGCAAAAGCGTGAGAATATCAGTTCTTTCTATTTGAGTTCTCTCTGAGTTTTGGAGAAATTGACGCCGCTCTCGAATCTCGGCATAGATCAGAGATCGCACCTCCTCTCTCAGGTGAGTAAACTTTGTCCAAGGACTCCAAAGTCCCCAATCTTTCTGTAACGCTGGAAAGAACAAAAAGCTAGCGCTAATCGGATACGAAAAGAAGTCCAGCAAAGTGCTCATTTGTTGCTGTAGCTTAGACAGTCTTGGCCCTTCTCTCAATCCGAAAACAGCCTGTAGGATTACGCCCAAAGTCAGCGTCTGAATCGGAGGCCGCGCCACAATCGACTGTCCTACCTGCCAGTCGGCGCTCACTTGGCGGGTGATACCGCAAATTAGCTCGCCATAGGATCGGAGGCGATCGCCATGAAAAGGAGGCATTAGCAGCTTACGCTGCCTGCGGTGAGGGTCGCCGTCTAGCAGCAGGATAGAGCGATCGCCCACCATTGGCTGAAGCACCTGGTTGCGACTTCCCGTTTCAGCGGTGCTAGCATCTAGCGTAAAAATCTCTCGCACCATCTCTGGATCGCCCACATACACCAGCGGCGATTCGCTGTCTGCGCCGATTTGGAACGTGGGGCCATACCGTTGAACGTTGTCGTCCATGTAGTTGGTCGGCTGTAAAATTAGGTAAAAGACTCGCAGCAGGCGGCGCAGTCCTTTGGCTTTAGGCCCATCAATGGCGCGATCGCTCAGCTCTCTAGATAAACTGCTGTTTTGAGTAGACATTTCTGCGGGTTTTAGCGTCATCCTGATTTACTTTCATAGCTGGTTTATCTATTCTGACGGCAACCGCCATAAAATGAGTCGAAAGTTGGATTTGGCCGTAGCAGAACCGGTTCTAATATTAGCTACTCAGTTCACCTAATTTGCTTTGAAGTATGACCCCCAACGCCAAGGCTTCTGGACAATTTGCGCTCTCAGATCAAGCCATAACGCGGCTGGGCTTCGGGGCGATGCGGCTGACCGGGGAAGGCGTATGGGGGCCACCCAAGGATCGCGAAGAAGCTTTGCGCGTGTTGAGACGCTTACCAGAGCTGGGCGTAAACTTTATTGATACGGCGGACAGCTATGGCCCTTTTGTGGCTGAAGATTTGATTGCTGAAGCGCTGCATCCCTATGACAATATCTTCGTGGCGACCAAAGGCGGACTCACCCGCACCGGCCCAGGCGTATGGCCAATAGTTGGTCGCCCTGAATATTTACGGCAGTGTGTGATGATGAGCTTACGCCGCCTGAAAGTAGAGCAGCTAGATCTATGGCAGCTACATCGCATCGATCCAAAGGTGCCGCGAGACGAGCAGTTTGGCGTTATTGCCGAGTTTCTTGAAGAGGGGCTAATTGCCCAAGCGGGACTTAGCCAGGTTTCGGTTGAAGAGATTGAAGC
>JBARVS010000372.1:0-2879 GCA_049646385.1 Phormidesmis sp.
GTTTACGGTCGAGTCAAACGGGCCAACAGACTCAACGGCGGCTCGGCGAACCATCACATTAGAGCCGCTGGCAATAAAGTTGCTCACCAGCAAGTCTCGATAGACATTGCCTTCAAATGAAGGTGACTTTCCAGGATAAAACTGTTTACCGTCTTCGCTCATCGTCAGCGTCCAACTATAGGCAACGCCAGCCTCGGAAGTTTCTTTGAGTGCGGCAACCTGTGAGGCTAGCTTATCGGCAGTCCACAGGTCATCGGCATCAATAAACGATATAAATTGGCCCGACGAATGAACAATACCAAGATTACGCGCAGCCGATACGCCGCCGTTGACGACCGAGAGCGTTTTTAGGCGAACATCATCAACGGTGTTCAATATATCTACCGTTCGATCAGTGGAGCCATCGTTAACGACAATCAGCTCAAAGTCACAGAAGGATTGCTGAAGGACGGATTCAATCGTTTCAAGCAGAGTTTTTTCAGCATTGTAAGCAGGAATAATAACAGAAACTAAGGGCATTTTCTTCGTAGTAAGGTGTTGTTCTTTTCGTTCACGGTTTTTTTAGCGTAATTAACCGGAATAATCGTAAGTGGGCTTTGAGATGTTGTCTTTAGAGAGCACCCATCGGTAAACATCAAGCGTTTGCTGAGCCCTTTCTTGCCACGTAAATTTATCAAGGATGCGCTGGCGCGATCGCTGACCCATGACGTCTATTTTTTCGGGGTGCGCTACGATTTCGCCAAGCACCTGCCGAAAGCGCTCTACAATCTCAGTGCGATCGCCCAGTGGCACCTTGTAGCCCACCGCAGGCGTTACCATTTCGCCTGGGCCTCCATAGTCTACAACCACGGGCAGCAGCCCAATGGCCATCGCCTCTAGCACCGTCGCACCACCAAACTCTCGAATGCTGGGGAAAACAAATACGTCCGCTGCGGACAGGTAATCTTGCAGCTGCTCGCGCGGCACCTTGCCTACTAACGTGACTGAATCGGTCAGCTCATTCTCTTTAATTTGCGCGGCGAGGGCGTCATGCTGGGGGCCATCACCCAAAATCTTCAGCGTTAGCTTGCTTGCTTTAAGCAAATCTGCCGCCGCCTCAATTAACATATCGGCCCCTTTGTAGGGCACCAGTCTGCCAACAAATATAAGTTTAATAGGCCCGCTATTCATAGCGCTGTTCTGCCGCTGATTCTGAAACTGTTCTATATCGACTGCGTTTGCGGGAAAATAAATGCATTTATCTCGGTACGGTTCGGCTACTTGAGTAAGCGTAGATTGAGACCCTACAATAATCGCCGCTGCCTGCTCGCGAGTGGATTTATATCCCGGCATTAGGCGATACATATCTCTAATGTATGAAAGCCATTCTTTTTCTTCATGGCGAGCTGTATTAAAGGCTTGAGGCCAGGGCAGGCCGCCGTTAATCGGGCCTAGCACGAAGGGAATGCCCGCTTTTTTACATTTCGCCGCTATTAGGCTAGGTACAGTTGGGCTACTCGGAATTAAACGATGTACAATGTCAAACTTGCCTGATTGAATTAGCGGGCCGAACTTTTTCCACAGCATGAACTCAAAAAAGTAATACTCTAGTGCGGAAAGCGCGGTGTCCACTGTCCAGCCTTTGCCTTTGCCACCTCGCAGGGCGGCGATCGCTAGCTTCATAGGCTCATGCACGAGCGAAGTATTAATCCCGGTAAAGTTAGTGAAGCCTGCTCTTAGATAAGCGGGGCCGTTCCAATGCTGAGTGACAATGTGGGCATCTGCAAGATCGGCGATCGCCCGACTATGACACCAGCCTCGCAGCGGAATACTGGCATACTCAGGATTAGCCCTTTCAGCAATTAGCAGCACGCGCACAGGCTTTGGGCTATCTTCTTTTTGGAATCGAATCGAGTTAGCCATAGTGAGTTAGCTATAGTACGTTTTTATGTAGAACCGTGGGTTAAAACAGTGATATTCACTAGCCCAGATAGCTACCTGGGCTAGCTATCCCAGAGGTTGACTCATCTCAGGGCGAAAATCCTTGAATGAAAACCGAATCGCCCAAATGCAAAATATAAGCAGAGCAACAACATGAGCAACGAGTACAGAGGCCGCTACTGCAATTAGCCCTTGCTTGACAACAACCACTAAAACGATGGCAAAACCCGTCGTAAAGATAACGTTCCATCTAAAATCAAGATCGGCTCTACCCACCGCCTGCAAAAGCATAGAAGCCGAATAGCCGAAGGCTCTAGGAATAGCCGAAAGGCAAACCAGCATGAGTATGGGAACAGCCGGTATCCATTTTTCTCCAAACACGATTGGCACATAAAAGTGGGCCATGCTCGTTTGTAATCCTACAAAGGGGATTATGACCAGAGCAACGACTCTCATAGTTTTAAAGTAGCGCTCTCGAAACTGCTTAAGATCTGTACGCGCCGCACAGATGTAAGGGAATTGAGCCGACGACAGCTTGTCCATCAGATTTAGGCTGATGCCAATTCCCGCATTGTAGGCAAAGTAGTATAGGCCAAGCGCCTCCACGCCCAGAAAACCACCGACTAGCAGATAGTCTAAGTTAGAGCGAATTTTGTCCAAAAAATGACTGCCCAGCACATTTTTGCTAAAGTCAAAAATCTCTCGCCAGCGATAGGTCGTGAAAGACTGCCGGGGCCGCCAGGAATGGTTTTTCCGGGCCATCAAAAAGTACACGGGTGGAATGACAAGCACATGGGGCAAGATGATTGACCATAGGCCAAATCCTAAAGTTGCCAGACAAAGCGCCAGCACTGAAAACAAAATCATTTGCAATGTCGCGGCGATCGCTGGAATCTTCATGCGATTTTCTCGCGTGATCAAAGCCATTTGCACCGAGTAGGTCGGCAGCGTCAAATAGC
>JBARVS010000373.1:0-15085 GCA_049646385.1 Phormidesmis sp.
ACAGTCGTCCGGCTGAAAAGCGAGGCGGTGCCTGGATGGATGAATGCATCGTGCGCGCTAGGGTCGGCGCTGGAGACAACCAGCAGATTCGTCTGCCAGTGGCCTATTTGGTGTGCAACCAGTCGCCGCCAGTGGATGATAAGCCTAGCCTGATGACCTTTCGCGAGGTAGAAACGCTGTTTCATGAGTTTGGCCATGGCTTGCAGCATATGCTTACCCGTGTGGACTATGCGGGAGCAGCGGGCATTAACAAGGTGGAATGGGACGCGGTAGAGCTGCCTAGCCAGTTCATGGAAAACTGGTGCTATGACAGAGATACGCTCTTTGGCATGGCGCGGCATTATGCAACAGGCGAGGCATTGCCAGAGGCTGACTACCAAAAGCTGCTGGCAGCACGGCATTTTATGACGGGCAGCGCGATTTTGCGGCAGGTGAATTTCGGCTGGGTGGATATTGCGCTACATTCTCAGTATCAGCCTGCAAGCGCTGAATCGGGCGGTGATTTGATTAAGGAGATACGCGATCGCATCGCCAAAAAAACGACCCTCATGGAGCCTCTCAGCGAAGACGCTTTTCTATGTAGCTTTGGTCATATTTTTTCAGGGGGATATGCAGCAGGATACTACAGCTATTTTTGGGCCGAAGTGCTCAGTGCCGACGCTTTTAGCGCCTTTGAAGAAGCCAATCTAGAAAATAAAGCCGAAATCGCTCAGATGGGTCGCCGCTTTCGGGACACCGTGCTTTCGCTAGGCGGTAGCCGTCATCCGATGGCAGTGTTCAAAGCCTTTAGAGGCCGTGAGCCAAATACGCAAGCGCTGCTGCGCCATAGAGGATTAGTGAGTATTGACTAAAAAAATTAGGCCAGCGGCCAGCATTCAAAATACGCACTTAGAGAGGGGACGGCTCACAGGATTTTGCCAGAAGTGCAGAGATTGAGTACGGCTACGGATGGAAGCTGATTAAAGCACCGTATTTGGCTAGCTTTCCTCTCAAAATTGGAAAGAAAACCGTATATTTTAAATTTTGGCAGCTAGAGAATCGTGTTCTTACGGAATCATCTATCAACAAGGCTTGATAAATTAGATTCAGATAAGTCGTTTTATTAAGGAAATCTAAATTTTCTTATAGCCCTGCGAATTTTCTATCACATCTATTTAATACATAAATTTGGTTATGACTCATATGTCGGTCACGCCTGCTATAGGCACTGTTTTGGTCTGGCGCGATCGCAGCGACCAATACAGCGGACAAAACGATCCGCTCACATTGGTGTTACATCAGCAGGGCTATAGCGTGGTCGCCGTTGAGGAAGAAAAAAAAGTGTTAGAAACCGTTTTAAAAAGCGATCTAGATCTATTAGTGATCTATCTGCAAACATCTGGAGAGCAGGGATACGAATTTTGCAAAATGCTGCGCCAACTGTCTTGTTTGAACACTTTTCCCATTGTATTTGTGGGCATTCGCGATCAGTCTTCTGAATTGATTAAGGCTTTGCGCTGTGGCGGCAGTGAATACTTACAGCTGCCAATTGAGGCAGAAGAATGCTGGCTAAGGCTTGAGCGCTACTTGAAAACCAGACAGATGGTACGCGCTTTAGAGGCCGATAAAGCTCATCTGCACCAGCAAATGAGTTCATACAACCAGCTTTTACAGCAGCAGGAAGCAGCCCAGATTTCTTTGGCACAAGAAAATCAAGCTTTGCAGCGAATGGCGTTTGTTGATGGGTTAACTCAGGTCGCCAACCGCCGCAGCTTTAATCAAAAAATACCGCAGCTTTGGCAAGCCGCTAAGGTGGGCAATCAGCCAATATCACTGTTGCTATGTGATATTGATTATTTTAAGCGCTATAACGATACCTACGGCCACTTGGGTGGTGACGGCTGCCTGCAGGCGGTTGCCAAGGCGCTCGTAAAAGGAACCCATCGCCATAGCGATCATGTGGCTCGCTATGGCGGTGAAGAATTTGCCATTTTGCTACCAGCGACAGATTCTTATGGGGCTCAGCGGGTGGCGCTATCAGTACAATCGGCGCTATCTCAAGCTCAGCTGCCTCATACTTCATCGCCTGTGAAGCCCTTCGTTAGCTTAAGTATTGGCATTTGCACGCTGGAGCCCGCTCGCTATCCGGCTTCATACTCTTCTAATAGGGCACATAATGGGGCACAGGAGGAGTGTGAGGTGCTCATTTACGGGGCGGATGAAGCGCTGTATACCGCTAAGCTGAGAGGACGCGATCGCGCTGTCGTCAATTCATCTAACGGCTTAATTACGGTATTGCCTAACCGCCCCCAGCACAATGGTTCTGCATCTTGTCCTCAGATGATGCCGACTAAGCAGCCCGTCAATAAGTCACCGCAGATGCGCTTACGCCTGCCTTCAATTGCGAACTAATCTGCACTCGACTAGCGAGCGCAACTTGTGCATCATTGCCCAATAGCCCAGTAGACTGTAAAGCGTCGCCTGGGAGGAGCTAGCTTTGCCAAACAGTGAATCTACCGCAAAAGCACAGTCGGTCTCTCGTCATGAGCTAACTGAGCTGGTGCGATCGCAGCTCCAAGCCCTGTTAGAACAAGATAATTTTCGCGGTGCTAAAGCGCTGCTCGGGCCAGTACAGCCCGCTGATATTGCCGAGGCGATTGAAGGCTTGCCCGAAACGATGCAGGCGATCGCCTTTCGCCTAATTGCCAAAAATGAAGCAATTGAGGTCTACGAATACCTTGATTCGAGCGTTCAGCAGGCGCTGATTGAAGAATTTAAGCGACAAGACCTGATCGATATCGTCGATAAAATGTCGCCCGACGACCGGGTGCGCCTGTTTGACGAGCTGCCTGCAAAAATTGTGCGCCGTTTGCTAGAGCAGCTCAGCACCCAAGAACGTCAGGCAACGGCTTTGCTGCTGGGCTACGAAGCCAAAACAGCGGGCCGAATTATGACGCCTGAGTATGTGGCGCTCAAAGAAAACTGGACGGTTGCTAGAGCCCTAGATCATATTCGCGCCCAGGCCGACTTAAGCGAGACGGTGTACTACCTGTTTGTGACTAATTTTGATCGGCGGCTGACGGGCATTTTGTCGCTGCGGCAGCTCGTGATTGGCCAAACGGAGCAAACCATCGGCGATATTATGACGCGCGAAGTGGTCTCTGTAGAAACCAATGTTGACCAAGAAGAAGTCGCTCGCATCATTCAGCGCTATGACTTTTTGGCGGTGCCAGTGGTAGATACTGAAAATCGGCTGGTGGGGATTATCACCGTTGATGATGTGATTGATATTTTAGAGGCTGAGGCCACTGAGGATATCTATACGCTGGGCGGTGTGCAGTCGGGCGGAGAAAACTATTTTCAAAGCAATTTGTTAGATGTGGCGCGTAAGCGGGTGGTGTGGCTGTCGGTACTGTTAGTAACCAATACGGTGACGGCGGCTGTAATCACCAGTCAGGAAGATATTTTAGAAAAAGTGGTGACGCTGACGGCTTTTATTCCGTTGCTGATTGGCAGCGGCGGCAACGTGGGAGCGCAGTCTTCTACGGTGGTGATTCGCGGGCTCAATACGGATGAGCTGAAGATAAAAGATGCCTTTAAGGTGATTCGGCGAGAGGCGATCGCGGGTGCCTTTTTAGGCTTAATGCTGGGCAGCGTAGTGACCCTATGGGCCTACTTTTTAATCACTCATGGCAGCACCAGCGACATCCAAAACGCTTTGCCAGTCGCCGCAACGGTCGGCATATCGCTAGTGGGCATTTCTATTTTGGCCTCTAGCGCGGGAGCGGGTCTACCGTTTCTCTTCCAGTCTTTTGGGCTCGATCCAGCCCTGATGTCTGCCCCTTTTATCACCACAATTGTAGACGTGCTGGGCGTGCTGATTTATCTCAACTTAGCCCGTTTGGTCTTGGGCCTTTGATCGGCCTTTGATGGGCCTCTGACGGGTCTTTGATGGGTCTTTAATCTCAGTATGAACCCAGACAAGAGATGTGATAGGCAATACGAACCAGGGAAAGTTAGATTTGTCAAAGTTGATATAATTACAAAAGAATATAGACGGGTAGAGTGTGCTGCAAAAGTTCAAGCAAGATCTTAAAAGCGACCTGATCGCTGGGTTAGTCGTCATTATTCCGCTGGCAACGACCATCTGGCTAACCATCAACGTGGCGGTTTGGATGGTGCAGTTTTTAACGCGCTTTCCTAAGCAGCTCAATCCATTTCCTGAGCTAAATCCCTATTTGGGCTGGCTGATCAACCTGGGCATTGGCTTTGCGGTGCCGCTGCTCTCAATTTTGCTGATTGGCCTGATGGCGCGAAACTTTGCGGGCCGCTGGCTGCTAGATTTTGGCGAGCGGGTGGTCGAGTCGATTCCGCTGGCAGGCTCGGTGTATAAAACGCTTCAGCAGCTTTTGCAAACTGTTTTTCAAGACTCTAAAACGCGCTTTCGGCGGGTGGTGCTAGTTGAATATCCTCGGCGGGGGCTGTGGGCGATCGCCTTCGTTACAGGCGTCGCAGTCGCCGAAGCGCCCAATAAAATGCTCAGCGTCTTCATCCCCACCACGCCCAACCCCACCAGCGGCTGGTACTCAATTGTTTCAGAAGACGACGTTCTTAACCTGTCTATCTCAATTGAAGAAGCCTTTAAGGTGCTGCTGTCGGGCGGCATCGTTGGCCCCGACTTGGCGGCGCAAGTACCTGTTAATCGGGCCAATCGGCTAGATTCGGGGTTACCTTCAGAGCTGCCGACCGAAACCAGCCACAGCCATCCTTCTCCCTTGAGCCCGCCAGCAGATCAATCCATAAGTCAGCCCATAAGTCAGCCCATAAGTCAGCCCACAAGTCAGCCTACAAGTCAGCCTGTGAGCCCGTCTAGCACGATGACCGACGCGGCTAAAATTCCACTGCTCACAGACGAGCCTGCCTAAGCAGACGGTTTTCCACAGCCCTACCCAACCGAAAAGGCTGATAATATGGCTAATACTTTCAGCTAGTGGTCTGACATGAAGGCTCGTTCTATTGCCCGCGAATTGGCTCTGTTGGGCATTAGCCAGCTCACCGACAACCCTGACAAAGTAAGCGCTGCTGGCGAATTCTCGGGTGCAAAGGCCAGTCAGCCGCTGGCCGAAAAACAGCTAGACGCGCTCATCATGAAAGGGCTCAAAAGCCTGAGCGCCGATGCTCAAGAAACACTCGATACGGCTGAAGGTGAGCTTCAGCGGGGTGAGCGGCTAATTCTTGAGAGCGAAACGCGAACGGTAGATAGTGATGAAGTGCGATCGCGCATCACCCCCGCCGTCCCCCTTGTAGAATCAGCCATCAACCAGTCAGGCGCTACGCTAGAGCTGCTAATTTTCGCGCAGCAGGGCCATCAAAAAGAAATTATCGCGGTGAGAAACTCGCTGGTTGCCGCCGCTAGTCACTTGGAAAAGGGCGATCGCCTATTAGCCGAGCATGAGCGCCGCGCGGCTGATGTAAGCGATGCTCGTACAGAAATCGGGCTAGCGATCGCTGTCGTCCGCACCGCCATCAACGAACTCAAGCGATCTCTAGAACCCGCCAACTTCGCCAAGCTCATCAACCGCACAGAGATTCGGGGCTATGCCTGCGACCTGCTGCACAGCTGGATCATCCACTGGCAAAGCATCGATCAGCAGCTCAACGAAGCCATGGAAAAGTGGAATATGCGCCGCCTAGCCAGAGTAGACCGCGACATTCTACGGCTAGCCATGATCGAAATTATGTATATGGACGTACCCACCAGAGTCGCCATTGACGAAGCCATTGAAATGGCCAAGCGATATAGCGACGAAGCGGGCTATCGCTTTATCAACGGGGTGCTTCGCCGTGCGACTGATAAGCTAGAGACTAGCGAACGAGCAGATCAGCGCGGTTAAATGCTCAGCTATTCGTAGCAACGCGCTAATCTTTATTTAGCAGCTCTTTAGCTAACAGTGAATTTCAATCGAGTGAGTTTAGGGTATGGCCGCTTTTAACTGGTTTCAGCGCAGCTACGAGGAGCCCGAAAAGCCCAAAGAAGAAGAAGAAGAAAAGCCCCCAGAAGAGAAAGTAGAGGACGCCCCAGCCAGCCCCGAAGACTACTTAAAGTGGGCCAAAGCTGCCTACCAAAACATTCAAGAACGTCAGGGACAAACAGCAGAAGTTGCAGAACCATCAGAAGCTTCAGAGCCATCGGTAGAAGCTTCAGACACATCGGTAGAAGTTGCAGAGCCATCAGTGGAGACTTCAGACACATCGGTAGAAGTTTCAGACACATCGGCAGAAGCTTCAGTCACATCGGCAGAAGTTGCAGAGTCACCAATAGAGGCTTCAGACACATCGGTAGAGGCTTCAGACATACCAATAGAAGCTTCAGAAACTACCAGCGCCGAAGAGCGTGAACCCGTTAGCTCACCCGCTCAGCCCTTTTGGGCGCAGGCCCAAGCCGAAAGAGAAGAGCGACTAGCGCGACTACAGGCCGAAGCCATCTTGGAGCCCAAGCCCGAACCTGCTCCCGCTTCACCCGAACCTCAGTTTGTACCATTAGATATTGACCTCGATGAAGCCTTCTTGTGGTCAGCCGAGGTGCTCGCCTCCCAAGGTCGCCGCCCCGATCAAATATCGCTAGAAGAAATCACCTGGCTCAACAAGCTGCGCCAAGGACTCGACAAAACCCGCCGAGGACTCGTCAACCAGCTAAAATCCATCGTCGGGCAGGGGCCGCTAAACGACGAAGCCGTTGAAGAAATCGAGTCGCTGCTGCTACAGGCCGACGTAGGCGTTAAAGCCACCGATAAAATCATCAGCTCACTACAAGCCCGACTCAAAGAAGAAACCCTGCCGCCCGAACAGGCCATCAGCTATCTCAAATCACTGCTGCGCGACATGCTAGACGCACCGCTCGAAGGCGGACACAACCTCACCTTTACACCCGAAAAGGGAGCGCTCAGCGTTTGGCTAATGACAGGCGTTAACGGCGCAGGCAAAACGACCACCATTGGTAAGCTCACGCATATTGCAACAAAATCTGGCTTTGAGTGCTTAATTGGCGCAGCAGATACGTTTAGAGCAGCAGCAGTAGAGCAGGTAAAGGTGTGGGGAGCACGTAGCGGCGTCGAAGTGATTGCCAACCCAGGCCAAAACACCGACCCCGCGTCTGTTGTATTCGATGCCATTAGCGCCGCCAAATCTCGCGGCACCGAGCTACTGCTCATCGACACCGCCGGACGCTTGCAAAACAAAAAGAACCTGATGGACGAGCTGTCGAAAGTTCGTAAAATCATCGACAAAAAAGCGCCCGAAGCCAACGTAGAATCGCTGCTCGTATTAGATGCCACCTTAGGACAAAACGGCCTACGTCAGGCCCAAGTCTTTGCTGAAGCTGCCCAGCTCAGCGGCGTCGTCCTTACCAAGCTAGACGGCACAGCTCGCGGCGGCGTCGCCCTAGCCGTCGTCCAAGAACTCAATCTACCCATCCGCTTCATCGGCGCGGGCGAAGGCATCGAAGACTTACGCCCATTCTCCAGCTATGAATTTGTCGAAGCCTTGCTGAACGGGTAGTGTTTGTACCACATCAGCTTCTTGCTGCATCACAGCACGTCACCAGGACTATCGTACGAAACAATGAAAGCAATCGAAACCACTGCTACTGTCAACGAACAAGGGCAACTTGCGCTGGATCAGCCGCTCGAACTAACTCAACGACGCCGTGTTCGAGTCATAGTGCTTGTTTCAGAAGAGGATGAGCTAGCTCCTGATGACACGCCGGACTCAGAGAGCATTGATGGTTTTCGCCAGGGTCTACAAGAAGCACTGACGGGTCAAACGGTTCCGCTCTCACAAATGTGGGACGATACTGATACCGACTAACCCGCTTAATGTTGAGGTTGCGCTCACCCGCCGTGTTCAGAAAGATTTGCGTAACCTCACTAACCGCTATCGTAGAAATCGCAGTCACTATCTATTCAAAATCTAACTGAGCTGATATTGACAACGAAACTTTACGTGACGCAATCTCACAATATGAGCAAGAAAGCTAGATGGCATAGCTCGCGGCGGCGTTGCCCTTGCAGTCGTATACAGGAAATTAACCTACCCATTCGCCTTATCGTTACTGGCGAAGGCACTGAAGATCTCAGCTCGTTCTTCAGCTACGAACTTATCGAAACTTTGTTGAACGGATAACTCTAATCCTTCAGTACAAATAATTCAGAAGCATTTATAGGCTTGACTTATAGTTTTTGAGCAATGACAAAAAATGCTGTTATATCATTCCAGTATCCTTTTTCTTCTGAAGATGAAGTAATAGCAGATAAATACTCCTGTTGGCACTGCTTCAACCGTTCATCTGACCAGTTTGCATTCTGTAGTCCAAACGCACTATTAGCGTTTCCGGCCCATGCTCTCCTGCCATCTTGTAAATAAGAGCCAAACTGCTCTATAACTATCTCAACATTCTCAAATCCAGCGAACCGAAGCATTTGAATACATTTTTCTGGTGTCCCAAGGGGCTTGTTTGGGTTGGGTATAGAGATGCCGTATTTTTCTACAGTCTTTCGGAATAAAACGCCTGCACTAGGTGATGTTTCCGCAAAACAGGAAAAAGCAACTGTTCCGCTTGTCTTCAAAGCTTTATACCAGCGCTGAAGCACTGCTGGAATATCAGCAAAATAAACGATAGCGGATGAGCAGAGAATGGTATCGAACTGATCTTCTGAAAGCGTTTGCTCATCCGCATCGGCTCTTTCAAATTCAATGTTTGTCAGCCCTGAAGACTTGGCTTTAAGACGTGCTTGTTGAAGCATTCCCACCGCAAAATCGGTTCCCAAGACATACCCAGTTACACCAACGGCTTTAGATGCTGCTATTGCGGCTAGCCCTGTTCCTGTCGCAACATCCAGAACGGTTTCTCCTGCCTCCAAGTGTGCTAGTTCTACCAACCGAGGTGCAAATAGCTTGTGGAAAGCACTATCACCTTTACGCTTGTTGAAGTCGTTGAGTATGGTTTGCTTAAAACTACCGAGGGACGGTGAAATCATCTGTATTCATGGGTTTCCCATAACTTTAAGCTAATTACTGCGCAGGCGTTACCTGCCTCACCGAAACGATTGACTTCGCTGTCGCTGCTGATTGGTGGCGACAGCAGGTGAAATAGGCGGGTTGCTATCTGGAAAACGTCAAAGTGTAAACATTGATGGCTGAATGTAAATAAAGCCTAGCTCGCTGCAAACGACACAAGCCGTATGACTATGATGACTGTACGGAATATTTCTGGCTTGCCCAGCCGCTAAATATGGAAATTTGAGGGGTTAGGTAAGGCCCAGATCAGAAAATTCTTCCTTGAATAAATAGTGAGGACGTGGCCCTAGCTTGAGCCCAGCTTGAGCTTTAGAGCTAAGCATCCCTAATCCGAGCAGTTAAGAAAAGAGCAAAATATGGCGCTAGAGCCCTGTACCGAAATTCCAACCGAATCCACCAGCACTAATGCCTCGTCCCAGGCTGTGGCCGTTCAAGATCGGCCCGTCTTAAAGGAGCGGGGGCAGCGGGAGGTCTTTTGTGGACTCACCGGCATCGTTTGGCTGCACCGAAAAATGCAGGATGCGTTCTTTTTAGTCGTCGGATCTAGAACCTGCGCGCACCTGATTCAGTCAGCCGCTGGCGTGATGATTTTCGCGGAGCCTCGGTTCGGCACGGCTGTACTAGGTGAGCGCGATCTCGCTGGCCTAGCTGATGCGAATGACGAACTCGAACGGGTGGTTGAGCAGCTTTTGAGCCGTCGTCCTGACATTAGCACCTTGTTTTTAGTCGGCTCTTGCCCTTCTGAAGTGATTAAGCTTGACTTAGCAAAAGCCGCCGAAAAGCTGAACCATCGCTACTTTCCTGGCGTTCGCGTACTCAACTATTCGGGCAGCGGCATTGAGACTACGTTTACTGAAGGTGAGGATGCTTGCTTAGGTTCCATGGTGCCAGTGCTGCCTGCCAAAGAAACTGAAGAGCCTGCCCTGATGGTCGTTGGCAGCTTAGCAGATGTGGTAGAAGATCAGTTCACTCGCCTGTTTGACAAAATGGGAATTGGGCCAGTGTCATTCTTTCCACCGCGTCGGGCGTCGAGCTTGCCTAGCGTTGGCAAAGGCACAAAGCTATTAGTGGCTCAGCCTTTTTTGAGTGAGACCGTGCGGCTGTTGATAGCACGTGGAGCTGAGCTGCTGCCCTCGCCTTATCCTTTTGGGGTAGAAGGAACGACGGCTTGGCTGAAGACGGCGGCTGAGGCTTGGGGGGTTGATGGTGAGAAATTTGAAGGGGCGATCGCGCCCGCAGTTGCCCGAGCTAAAACCGGACTCGAACACTATCGTCAAATCCTCAACGGTCGCAAGGCTTTCCTTTTCCCGGACTCACAGCTAGAGATTCCCTTAGCTCGCTTCCTCTCTAGAGAATGCGGCATGGAGCTAGTTGAAGTGGGGACGCCCTACATTGACCGAATGCTGATGGATGCTGAAATTGCCTTATTGCCACCCGGTACGGCAATATCAGAAGGTCAGGATGTAGAAAAACAGCTAGATCGCTGCCGGGAGGCGCGGCCGGATATTACAGTTTGCGGCCTGGGGCTGGCGAATCCCCTGGAGGCAGAAGGGCTTTCAACCAAATGGTCGATTGAGCTGGTGTTTTCGCCGCTGCATGGCTATGACCAAACGGCTGATTTGGCTGAGCTGTTTGTGCGCTCTACGGAGCGAAGGCGGCGGCTGAGCGTTTGACGTTTTCGGCGTTGATTTATCGGCATTGATTGTTTGACCTGTTGGGCAGCGGCAGACCTTAGCCCAACCTACTCTTTATGATTTTGGATTTATGGAACTGACTCTGTGGACTTATGAAGGGCCGCCTCACGTAGGGGCGATGCGAGTGGCTACCTCAATGGAAGGCGTTCACTATGTGCTACACGCGCCTCAGGGTGACACTTATGCCGACTTGCTCTTTACCATGATTGAGCGTCGCGATAAGCGTCCGCCAGTTACCTACACCACGTTTCAGGCCAGAGACCTGGGCGGCGATACGGCAGAAATGGTGAAAACGTCGGTGCGCGATGCCTATGATCGATTTAAGCCTCAGGTGATGCTAGTCGGCGAAAGCTGTACGGCAGAGCTGATTCAAGATCAGCCCGGATCGCTAGCTGAGAGTATGAAGCTGCCAATTCCGGTGGTGAGCTTGGAGCTGCCTGCTTATTCTAAAAAGGAAAACTGGGGCGCGAGCGAAACGCTCTACCATCTGGTGCGCAAGCTGCTACTCCCAAGTGCGCTGCCGCCTGGAACAAAGCGGCCTGAGCGCGATCCGGCGATTCGCCCTAAGGCTAATATTATTGGGCCAACGGCGCTGGGCTTCCGCTGTCGCGATGACATTCAAGAAGTAATGAAGCTGCTGGCTGAAATTGGCGTAGATGTGAACGTAATAGCTCCATTGGGCGCAAAGCCCGACGACCTGATGCGGATTCCAGATGCAGATTTTAATGTTTGCCTATATCCCGAAATTGCGCTGACGACCTGCGACTGGCTAAAGCGTAACTTTGCTCAGCCTGTGGTAAAAACTGTGCCCATTGGCGTGGGGGCGACTCGCGATTTTCTCACTGAGATTGGTGAAGTTGCGGGGATAGATGTCAGCCGCGCCATCGAAAGATCCCATGCGGATACGCTAGGCGGTTGGGGAGCCGATCGTCTGTCATCTGCCGCGCCAGTCGGGGCTTCGCGACTGCCCTGGTACTCTCGCTCGGTGGACTCGACCTACCTAACGGGTAAGCGGGTGTTTATTTTTGGAGATGCGACTCATGCGATCGCTGCTGCCCGCATTGCCACTGAAGAACTCGGCTTTACCCTGGTAGGCATTGGCACCTACAGCCGCAAATTTGCTCGGCAGGTGCGCGAAGTGGCCAAGCAGCACGACGTTGAAGCCGTCATCAGCGACGATTACCTAGCCGTAGAAGAAGCCGTTGCCCAAGCCGCGCCCGAGCTAGTGCTAGGGACGCAAATGGAGCGCCATATCGCCAAGCGCCTCGGCATTCCCTGCGCGGTAATCTCAACGCCGATTCACGTTCAAGATGTTCCGGCTCGCTATTCGCCCCAGATGGGCTGGGAAGGCTCAAATGTAATTTTTGATGACTGGGTGCACCCATTAATGATGGGTTTGGAGGAGCATTTAATTGGCATGTTCCGCGAAGACTTTGAATTTGCTGAAGGCCACATGAGCCACTTGCATACGGCTCCCCATGCGGCGGATGAAGTCGCCCTGCCCAATGGCGAAGCACCCGTTTCGGTGAATTCTAACGAAAAAGCCATGGGCGCTGAACCTGGGGGCGCTAGCGAACTTGATGGCGCTAACTGGAGCGCGGATGGTTTGGCTGAGCTGAAGAAGATTCCCTTCTTTGTGCGCGGTAAGGTAAAGCGGAACACTGAGAAGTTTGCGGGCGATCGCGGCATCTCTTCGATCACAGTAGACACGCTTTATGAGGCAAAGGCAGCGATTGGTAAATAAAAGATAGTCTGCGATCCTTTCGTTCCTCAGCCCACATTTTTTAGATTAAGAAACAGGAGAATTTATTTTGGTAGCTTCAACCGTTCGTCCCACCCCCGTTAAAACCACAGCTCAAAAAGGTGAAGATGGCGAAGGCAGCGTTCAAGTCCATATGGATGACTCCATGAAAATGGAGACGGGTGCGCTAGTGATTGCTGTGTATGGCAAAGGCGGCATCGGCAAGTCCACAACGTCCTCTAATCTGTCGGCAGCGTTTTCTAAGCTCGGCAAGCGCGTCCTGCAAATCGGCTGCGACCCTAAGCATGACAGCACCTTCACCCTCACCAAAAAAATGGTGCCCACGGTGATCGACATTCTTGAAACCGTAGACTTTCACTCCGAAGAGTTGCAGACCGAAGACTTTATGTTTGAAGGCTACAACGGCGTGATGTGCATCGAATCGGGTGGCCCGCCAGCGGGTACTGGCTGCGGCGGCTATGTCACGGGCCAAACGGTAAAGCTGCTGAAAGAGCATCACCTGCTAGAAGAAACTGACGTTGTCATTTTCGATGTGCTGGGCGACGTAGTATGCGGTGGATTTGCCGCACCTTTGCAGCACGCGCACTACTGCCTAATTGTGACCGCCAACGACTTTGACTCCATTTTTGCGATGAACCGCATTGTGGCGGCAATTCGTTCAAAAGCAAAGAACTACAAGGTTCGCTTGGGCGGCATCATTGCCAACCGCAGCGAAGGCACCGACCAAATTGACAAGTACAATGATCGCGTTGGGCTTAAGACGCTGGCGCATTTTCGCACTGTTGATGCCATTCGTCGCAGCCGCCTGAAGAAGTGCACCGTCTTTGAGATGGAAGATACCGATCCTGAAGTGAAAACGGTTCAAGATGAGTATCTGAAGCTGGCGAGAACAATGATTGAAGATGCGACGCCGCTTGAGATTGAGCCGCTAAAAGATCGCGATATCTTTGACCTACTGGGTTTTGAATAGTGAGTTCTGTAAGAGCAGGCAATAAGCTGTAAAAGCGTAAAGGGTCTGGAAGTAAAATCTTTCAGACCCTTTTTAGTAATGGCATTGAATAATATCTGTTGTGTAGTACGCAATAAGGACTCTGTGCAGTCAGAAGAGTTTGCACTCTTTCACAGTGGTAATGTAAACAGAAGCTTTGTGCAGCGCCCAAAACTGTTGTGCCGTGCTGTGTTGCTTTTCAATCTGAGCTGAATTGGGTATAGAAAATGCAAGAGAACAACGGGCAATTTGAAAATTGTGTTGGAACGGTTAAGGCCGTGAGCTTGAGCGCCGAACATCACTTTAGTAAGGCTAAGCAAGGCAGCGTTTTACTCATCGCAGGCATTGGTATTGAGGGCGATGCTCACGCTGGAAAAACCGTCCAGCATATCTCTCACATGAGGCAAGATCCAACCCAGCCTAATTTGCGGCAGGTGCATCTTATTCACTCAGAGCTGCATGACGAACTGAATGCGACAGGCTTTGCGATCGCACCTGGTCAAATGGGCGAAAATATCACAACGCACGGCATTGACCTGTTGGGTTTGCCAACCCATGCAAGGCTGCACTTAGGCAAGACTGCTGTAATTGAGGTCACTGGATTGCGAAGTCCCTGTCGAAAGCTAGACCAAATGCAGTCAGGGCTGATGGCAGCCGTGCTAGATCGTGATGAACAGGGCAACATTATTCGCAAGGCTGGCGTTATGAGCGTTGTTGTTGTGGGCGGGGAAGTTTTTCCGGGCGATGAAATCAAAATAGAAATGCCGCCAGCGCCTCATCAGCCGCTAGATCGCGTGTAGCCTAAAACAGATTCGACAGGCGCACTTTGCAGATAAAAGTTGACAAATTAGGATTCAGTCACACTTGGCCTGCATAAGCGTGCGTTCAATCTCAGCTAGGTACTGCTGAACAAGGGCTTCTTCGTCGGGCGTAATTGCCTTGAGCATCTGTAGCCGCCAGTCGTTAGCGCTGTGTAGCTCAGTTAGCTCTTGCTGAAGCTGTTGCCGCTGCTGCTGCTGTTCATCAGGGGTTAAGTCTTTGGCAGTGGCGATCGCGTCGAGGCGTTGCTGCAATCGCTGCGACTCGCGTTTTGCAAAAGCATGAACAGCTTCTACTTGCGCGGCGACGCCACCTGCTTTCACAACCGAGTACACTTCCATCAGCCGATAGTAAGCCTGCAAGTAGGTGTCATCAACGGTCGGTCTTGTCCGGTGTAAGTTGCTGCGAGCGCTAGCAATGCGCTTTCTTTGCTGCCACCAGTCGAGGAGCAAGGGAATGGAAATGCTTTTAATCGTAGGGGCAGTCTGTAGAGGCATGGTAAATTTTCTCAACTAAACGGAATGCTGTAAGGGTGTAAGGTTGAGACGCTGATCAGAAACTGTGTTTTGACATCGGTACTTATCTTAGAACGTGGTTTGCCTTATATAACGCAGGCATATAAAGAACTTACGCATCCGCCGCTGTAGCCAAAAGTAACCTAATATCAAACTGAACGTAGCGCTCATCAAAAGACTGCTATAAAGATGCCCTTTTCGTCTATGGCCGCGAGTATCCTGTAAATTGAAAGAGAGCGTCTTTGTACAGAGC
>JBARVS010000374.1:0-26189 GCA_049646385.1 Phormidesmis sp.
GTGCCAGGGTTGAGCACGACGCCAGCGTGCGCACCGCATTCTTTAATCTGGCTTAGCGTCCTATGCAAATGAGGTGAAGCATTGTGCTCACAGTGCACCGAAATAATATCAGCGCCCGCCTTGGCAAAGTCCTCAACATACTTCTCGGGCTCTACAATCATCAGGTGCACGTCCAGAGGCTTCTTGGTGAGCGGGCGGACGGCCTCGACAATCATCGGGCCAATGGTGATATTGGGCACAAAGCGACCGTCCATTACGTCAATGTGAATCCAGTCGGCACCCGCTTCGTCAACCGCGCGAATCTCTTCACCCAAACGGCTAAAGTCGGCAGACAAAATTGACGGTGAAATTACGACGGAGTTTTTGGACTGAGTAATTGCCATAGGGCGACGCCTCTCGCTAGTGTGGGTATGGGGGGAGCTATAAAACGGTGGCTATAGAGAAAGATCTATATAGTGTGATTATTGTAACAAAATACTCATCCTGACTGTATGAAAGTTCAATGACATCTAAATGGCACCTGTTTGAGCGTCTGTGTTTTATCCGCTGGGGCAACTTACTACAGCAATTTAAACCGACAAAGCCGAGCTAATAACCTGTAACAATTACGTTAGAGTTGCTTTTAGTCAATTATGTTTAATTTTTTATATGACGCACCCCTCAGCAAGCGCAGGCAAAAGCAAAGTAGGTAAATCGCTTCGGCTTTGGCAGCTTGGCGGCATGGGCTTGAGCGCTGCTGCTTTAGTGATCGCGCTGCCCGCTTTTTCTCTCCCCTCTTTTGCCCTGACCGACTCTGTTGGCCCCGATGGGATTGACGCAAGGCGGCTGCAAGCAGAGCCCTATAACCTCACGGGTCGCAAAATTTCAATTGGTCAGGTCGAAATTGGCCGTCCAGGGGTGTTTGGCATTGATAAAATTACCCCGGCTAGCCTGCCCGTGCGCGTGGGGCGAATTTTTGAGCTAGACGGGCCAGCGATCGCCGACGAATCGGTAGACGGTCATGCCGGTAACGTTGCTAGCGTCATGATCAGCCAGGATAAAATGCTCAAAGGCGTCGCCCCCGAAGCCCGCCTGTATTCAGCCGCCGTGGGCACCCTCACAGAAGAGACAGGCCAGCCAGAAGAATGCCTTGCCTCTCAGCATGTAGCCCTGCAAAACAGCGGCGACGTGCGCGCTATTAACTTTAGCTTTGGTGAACCCCTCAGCCGTGACGCTAGGGCCAACGCCCGCCTAGACGGTGACGCGCTGCTTACCCAGTGCATTGACTGGTCTTCGCGCGTGCACAAGCTGCTCTACGTGATTGCTGGCAACCAGGGGCGCGGCGGCATTCCGATCCCAACCGACAATTACAACGGCGTTAACGTCGCCTACTCCACGCGAATTGACGGCAAGTTTGTTCGGGTAGACTACTCCAACTTAAGCAGCGAGCCGCAGCGCACCTCTTACTATGAGCCCCCTGAAGCCAACGCTGGCAAGCGCCGCTCGATTGATTTAGTTGCACCGGGCAGCGCCATCGAAATGCTTGATCCTGATGGCACGCGGGTGGTCAGCAGCGGCACTAGCTTTGCGGCCCCGCATGTGGTGGCGACGGTAGCGCTGCTGCAAGAATTTGGCGATCGCCAGTTTCGCGCTAAAGCCAGCAACTGGAGCCTAGACTCCAGAGAACCCCTCGTGATGAAATCGGTCATTCTCAACGCCGCCGATAAGCTTCAAGATACGGGCGACGGCAAGCTGCTCGGCATGAGTCGCACCCTACTGGATGAAAGCGGGCGCGATTGGACACAATCAGACGCCTACACCGACCAAAGCATTCCGCTGAACGCCCAGCTAGGTACGGGTCACCTCAATGCCTATCGTGCCTACGAACAGCTAGCAGGGGCGGAGTGGGCACCGGGCAACGTGCCTGCCATCGGCTGGAACTACAGCAGCCTATCGGCAGCGGGCAGCGCCGAAGACTATGTTTTTGAACAGCCGCTCGAAGGCGGTAGCTACGTCAGCGCCACCTTATCTTGGGATCGCGCCGTGGAGCTTGATTCAGACGACGACTATTACAATTTAGGAGAAACTTTTACGGGTCAAACGCTCAGCAATTTAGATCTTTATCTGATGCCTGCTGATGCGACTGATATCAGCCAAAGTCTGTGGTCTTCAGTCAGCGCAGAGGATAGCCTAGAGCATATTTTTATTCCAGTGCCTGCCGACGGACGCTACAAGCTTAGAGTTGTGCAAAAAAGCCGCAATTCATCCCAAGCTCAACCTTATGCCTTAGCTTGGTGGGCTAAAGCAGCACAGTAGTTTAAGCTGGCTGGTGGAGCTAGTTAGCGGCCTGAGGCGCGTCTATCATCGCCGGCAAAGAGGTATGGGTAAGCAGGTGACCTGCTGGTGGGTTTTCTTTGGCGAGAAGCTGTAATCTATATACGGCGGCGATTGACACTACCATCGCTAGAGTGCGGATCAACAGTTTTTTAGAAAAATTATCGGAACGAAAATAAAACACTTAAACTCAGCAGAAACAAAAAAATTGAGCGCTTGATGTAGCCATTGTTTACGGCTAATGATTGCTAAGTTTGAAGACTCTTTTTCAAGGGTCTCTACAGGCAAACTAGCCTAATGATCTCAGCGGATAGAGCGCGTTACAGGTGGCTTTGTTCTTGTTTGAAAACTTAACTTTGCAAGCATCGCGCTTCCACAGTGTATCAAGAAATATGCTTTAGAACCAGTTGGCAGCTCAGCGTAAGATTTGTTTGAAGAGAATATCGTATAGACTTTTGATGACTCTCACTCACTGATGTTATTCATTATGGCTCAGGCAAAAGCAGGCGATCGCGTCAAAGTCCACTACACGGGCACGCTCAACAACGGCCAAATATTTGACTCCTCCAAAAGCCGTGAGCCTCTTACCTTTACGCTGGGTTCAGGCATGGTGATTCCTGGCTTTGATGCCGCCGTTACCGGGCTTGAGCCGGGGGAGTCGGTGACGGCAACTATTCCAGTAGATAAGGCTTACGGCCCGTATCGCGAAGAAATGGTCGCTGATATAGATCGGCAGAATATCCCGGCTGACTTTGAGCTAGAAGTGGGGCAAAGATTAGAAATGCAGGTGCCTAACGGTGAAGCAATGGCCGTTACGATTACAGATATTAAAGGCGATACCATAACGCTCGACGGCAACCATCCGCTGGCTGGACAAGACTTAACCTTTGAGCTAGAGCTGGTCGAAATTGAATAGCTAAGCTGCGCGCTAACTCATGCCATGCGGCGTGGTTGAGCCCTAAATTAGGTCTGACGCTATACAATTGCAGTCTTAGCAGCAAGGCAAACAGGGGATAAAAATGGCAACTTATTTGGTCACAGGCGCTAATCGAGGCATTGGCTACGAGTATTGCAGGCAGCTTCAATCTAGGGGTGATGATGTCATTGCTCTGTGCCGCCACAGCTCAGAAGCGCTAGATCTGCTCTCTAAAAGCCCTGATTCAAAAGCCAGCGTTCACGTAAAAACTGGCATTGATATTAGTGATGATGAGGCGATCGCCGCCCTCATTCAATTCCTTCAGCAGCAGCCCATAGACGTGCTGATTAACAACGCGGGCATTTATCGTCAATCAAGCTTAGAGAGTTTGAATATTGACGGCATTCGAGAACAGTTTGAGGTGAATGCGATCGCCCCTTTACAGCTCACTCAATCTCTGTTGCCTAACCTCAAGAAATCAACTGCAAAAGGCGGTGCAAAAGTAGCCATTATGACCAGTCGAATGGGCTCTATTGGCGATAATACCTCAGGCGGATCGTACGGCTACCGTCTGTCAAAAACGGCCCTTTCTATGGCAGGCAAATCGCTCTCGCACGATCTTAAAAACCAGGGAATTGCCGTTGCGATTCTTCACCCCGGCCTCGTGAGCACGGACATGACCAACTTTAACGACAGCGGCATTTCTCCAGAAGAATCAGTCAAAGGTCTGCTGGCTCGAATAGACGAGCTAACGTTAGAAACTACTGGCACATTTTGGCATTCAAACGGAGAAGTGCTGCCCTGGTAAGCATTGTTAAATAGACTTATTTTGATGGATATGGGGTCACTAGCTGAGGGCAAATTCGGAGCGAATTTAGAGCGAATTTAGAGCCAATTTGTGACTGAATTGTGGGCACATTACGAGCAAAGTAAAGACAGCTTTACGCGCCCTTTAATTCATCAAACATGAAAAGCACTATGAAGGTTGTCATCACCACCGATACCTATTTAAAAGCGCTGCCTACGCAGTCTGATCGGCTGAGAGACAAAGACGTGCCCGATCAGCTCATCAGCGTAAAAGCGGGAACAGCCTTAGCTATTGTCGATCAGTTTCCTTACGAAGGGGTGCCCAATAGCGAAGCCGACGACCATGTGCTCGTTCAGCTCGATCAGCCTATTGCAGGACACCAATGCACCCGCTGGTTTATTTATGGGCCTCATGCCAAAGTAGAAGGCACCGAGCCTAAAAACGATCCGCAGCAAGATAAGCCTATCCCTCCGCTTGCCCCTCCTCAAAAGCCTGACTTTGGCCCGACCATTTCTATTCCAGGCATTAGCCGTCCAGTAGGCATTTACGAGCCTATTTGCTTTCAGCCCAGTCAGTCTCATTTCACTTGGGCCGAGTTCACCAAAGGCGGCACGCGCATTCCAGTAGATGCCAACGTGACCCAGCGCATCGTTAAAATAGGCAGATACCTAGATGAAGTGCGCACCTTTTTTGGCAACCGTCCGATACACATCACCTCAGGCTATCGCGACCCCGTTAGCAATCGCCAGGTCGGGGGCGCTCGCAATTCTCGGCACATGTACGGCGATGCCGTTGACTTTTGGGTAGAAGGCATAGGCGTTGTGGATGTTTTTTATAAGCTCAAGGGCTACCATCCCAAGGGCGGTCTGGCGGTTGGCAATGGATTTGTCCATTTAGACCTACGCCCCGGCGCGCCAGCTAGATGGGCCTATCCAGGGGGGCCAAGGGTTAGCCTTTGGTAAAGAAAAGGACTTAGAAAAAACGCGGCGAATACATCAGGTACAAACCTGGATATAGCTGTTCTCATTTGCATTGCGGCTATCTGGCGCTAACGCAGTGACCTTTGACCAAACTTAAAGGCACTGCATTGGCATATAGGCTGGCATATAGGCGGCTGGGGAGCGCAAAAATATCGCTTTCTGAAGGGGACGTTTTAATCGAGAGAAGGCGATACCTGAAGTGAGGCTGCTGCTATTTTTGCGCGGGTTAGAGCGGTACTGGAGGTTAAACGGCGGTTGGTTAGGGCGCAGCTAAGGCTCAAGCAGGGCCGAGTGAACGGTAGGCGAGTGCAGGCGGAAAGTATTGGTGAAGCCTGCTGATTCTAAAAGCTGAGTCCATTCGGCAGCGATCGCATCATTATTTGGTTCTGCCTGACGCATTGTGTTGAGCAGTAAGGCCGCATCATGCCATAGGTTGGCCTGCTGGTATAAAATTCTGGCCTGCGCTAAGGGATTGGCCGCTGCTAAGCGCTCAGGCAAGTCAGCGCCGCCTGACTGTTGGGCAAGCCACTGGGCCTGATCGACCCGGCGAATGCTGCCATATACCACGACATCGTTAGCGCGATCGCCCGCATCGGGTACAACAGAGAAATACCACTGGTAGTTTTTGCCTATCCCCAGTGCTGGCATACTAGCCGCCTCTGCCGTATCAATGCTAACTAAGCCGGCGTCGCGCTCTAGCTGAAAAGTGGTTTCATAGACTAGATTGTCGCGATCATCGCGTAAAACAAACTCTACGGTGTTTGCAGACTTCATTTCGGGTACGTAAAACAGCAGCGCCGGATGAGCATCGGCTGTAATGCTTACGGGATCTGGTGTTGTTATGGCCGTTAAAGAATCGCTGGCATGAGCGAAAACGGAGCCTCTACGGGTGCCGCCGCCCAGTCGCCGACCGGGAATGCCTTGCCTCGGAGCAGAGGAGTCTTGTTCTGTAGCACTAGCTGGCGTATTAGCCGGATCACCAGTAGCAGTAGCAGAGTTTGCCAAGCTAGCAGGCACTACTGCTGATACGCTAAGGAAAATACTCAAGCTGACTAGCTTGGCAACATGGGCGAACTGTTGTTGGGTCATGTCTTTGATTCAGTCGCTATGAGCGAAGAATAGAGGAAGAGAAGGTTGGGAAATTTTGAAGTCTTCTGAATGTCAATCTTAATAAGGGGCATAAAAAGCCATGCATGTTCTTAACAGTTTAGAAAAGTCGTTTGCATTTATAAACAGAGAAGATACGGAGGCTTTTGTTTTAGACAGGTAGAAACTCTTTTCTGTAGCATAAGATTACACGCAGATCAGTTTGGCAATAGCTTTACACAATCTTTTTATCAATAACAAGAGTATTAAGAATGGCTGCGATCGCTGATACTACCAAGTTTTTTCCAGCAGCTATAAGAAAACTAGGCGCTGCTAAATTTTATTTAGCTAGTGCTGCCCTCATCAGTAAGCACCTTTAGGCTGTATAGTTTTTATTTAAACAAGCGAGATTATACGGATAGACCATCAAAAAAAATTGAACTATTATCTGAAAGAATTTTGTTAATTTAAAGTTCTTATAGTCAAAGCTTGTTTAATATCTAGTCCTTTCGGAGTCTGTCGATGAAGTCTACAATCACCCGTTCCCTGACTGTTTCTCTAGCGATTGCAGCAGCGATCGCGCTTCCTAGCGCCGTTAGAGCACAAGCCAACAGCCTCTCAGAATCAACGTCTGCTAGCACTGCTAGTGAGCAACTGGTTAATCCTGAAACAAACTGGTGTGTCCGTATTCCTGGCTACGGCTGGCTGTGTAAATAGTGCGCTAAAGGTGTGCGCTGAGAAGATAGTACGCTAAAATTATCAACCGAAAATCTGGATTGGCTGTTCAAAGATTTTCGTTTTTAGATGACATTTCAGTTGGCCCTAAGTGCTTTATTTAGGGCCTTTTTTCACGGCTGTTGTAATCCGTTGTAAAAATGTTTGTTATAGAGTCATATTGGGAAAAATTGTTTTAACATAGTGTCTAGCGCTTAATCTTAGCTGTCTGAGCTTGGCATATGAACTTAACTGTCCTAAAGCTGCGTCAACTCACATGCTTGAAAGGTATTATTTAATACTTTTGTACCTAAGTAGCTTTATGGTTGCTTTCAACGGTTTTACCCTGGCGGTTAAAGGCGAACCACTCGGCGTTAATCCTGACGGCACCACCCAAACCGCGATAACAGGTGATGTAACCTGCGCTACAGACTGTATAATCTCCGGCAAAAGTCGCTCTGGAAACAATCTGTTCCATAGCTTTAGTGAATTTAGCATTCCGCAGAACGCCACGGTAGCTTTTATGGATGATGGCGCAGCTAATATATTTGCTCGTGTCTCTGACAAAACTTCTTTTATTAATGGAACGATTGCCGTCTTAGGGGAGGGGAACGCTAACTTTTTTTTACTCAATCCTCAAGGTGTGATCTTTGGCCCTCAATCGGCTTTGTTAGGCGCTGGCTCTTTTCTTGTTAGCACCGCCGAGAGTATCAGCTTTTCTGATGGCGTGGCGTTTTCTGCCGCCCCTAAAGCTGTGCCACCGCTGCTTACCATGAGCGCTCCGGTCGGCTTTGAGTTTGGCTCAAATGCGAGCGCTGTTGTTAATCGCTCGCAGGCAAGTTTATCGGAGGCTTCTAACTCTTTGGGCTTGCCTACTGGGCTGCGCGTAAACGAAGGAAAGACGTTGGTTTTGTTGGGTAATCAAGTTTTACTAGAGAATGGTAGCCTTACCGCTATTGGCGGTCGCCTGCAAATCGGTAGCGTAGAAAATGGTAGCAGGGTTTCTCTTTCGCCTGAGCTGACTTTGGGATATGAGAGAATGCCAGCTTCTCAAAATATTCAGATAAGACAAAAATCAATTATAGACGCAAGCGGTGGCGGACAGCTAACGATGTTCGGGCGAAATATCGAAATTGCAAAAAACTCAATTATCACTAACTTTACGACAGGTAGTGAAACGGCTGGAACTATAAATTTGCGAGCAGATGAAGCCGTGCAGCTCACTGGCGGCGCAATTATCTTTTCACCTTTAGATGATAGCGTTGGTAAGGGTGTGGATTTAAATATCTCTGCTAAACGCTTAGTTTTACAAGATGGTGCCATTATATCGGGTGGCACCTTTGGCCAAAGCAGCGGCGGCAGCTTAACGATTAATGCTTCAGATTCTGTTGAGCTGAGCGGTGCAGCAAACTTTTCACCGACGCTCATTACTACTTCTACAGAAGGGTCGGGCGGCGGTGGCAATATTACTATCAACACGCAGCGACTTTCTATTACGGCAGGCGCGCAAATTCAGGCGGTTACTTATGGATCAGGCAAGGGGGGAGATATCACTATAAATGCCAGCCAAGTGGAGATTCGCGATCTGGCTACAACAGCTTTTTCTGGAGAATCTGCTAGCGGCATTCTAGCCTCGTCAGGCGTAGAGGGACTGTCTTTTCAACCGACCGGAGAAGGCGGTAGCATAATCATCAACGCGGAGGCTTTAACGCTCGACAGGGGGGCTCAAATTTCAGTTAATAGTTTGTGGCGTGGGAACTCTGGTAATTTAAAAATCAGCGCTCGCAGGGTTAAGCTAGATGGCGGCGCGCAGATTACAGCGGCAGCGGCTTTTGGAAATGGAGGGAATCTTCGCTTAGAGAATTTAGAGTCCTTGCTATTGCGACGAGGCAGCCTAATCTCTACGCAGGTGGGCAGCGGTGAGGCTCAGGGCAATGGCGGTAATATCTTTATTGATTCAGATTTTATCTTGGCTCGCCCCTTGGAAAACAGCGATATTGTAGCCAAGGCTACTCAAGGGCGCGGTGGCAATATTGAGATTAGTACAAGAGGGTTGTACGGTATTGAGCGAAGGCGATCGCTCCCCAATAATCAAACCAACGACATTGACGCTAGCTCTGATTTTGGTATTAGCGGCACTACTGCCATCAATCAGCTAGGCTCAAAAACAGAGCTAGAGACCTCTGTAATAGAAGAGCGTCCTTTAGAAACCTCTGCTAGCGTCAGCCAAAGGTGCAATGCCAGCGGTAATCGCTTTGTCATTACCGCGCGTGGCGGCATCCCAACTACACCTGCTAGAGCAACAGAGACCACCTCATCTTTAATTGATTTAGGAGAAAGTTACCCCTCTGACGATTTAGCCGCCAGCGTCGCTAGTGCCTCTAACACGGTGGCCTTAGGAAAAAGCTCAGTGTGGATCGAAGCCGATGGCTGGCAGGTTGATCGTAACGGGCAGATTAGGCTAGTTGCAAGGTCTCAAAATGATGCGTTTTCTTTGCCATCAGACGCACAGTGCGCAGGTTAAATGTGCAAATGACAAGACGACAGCGGTGGCGCAGGCTGAAAACTTTAGGCATTGCTTTTTGCTTAAGTTTGTTGATTAGCCTTGGCGGTGGGACGGTGGTTTCTTTTTTATTCGGCTTGATGGGCATATTGCCGCCGCTCAATCCATCACTACTAGCAGCTCAGCAGTTTATACAAATGCAGCGGCCAGCGCTGTCACAGACTGTCTCTCAGACAGTTTTACAGGCGGTTTCACAGACGGTTTTTGAGAAAGAACAGATCGGTCGGCAGCTATATCGCGATGGGCAGTTTGTAGAAGCGATCGCCCTATGGCAGCAAATTGTTCAAATCCACGCGGCTCAGCAAAATAGTTTGGGGCAGGCCAGTGCGCTCAGCAACCTTGCTTTGAGCTATCAACAGCTAGGAGAATGGGATAGTGCTAGGCAGGCGATCGCCGCAGGCTTAGCGCTAATCAATAAACAACACATTCAAACGACCGATCAATGGTCGGTGCTAGCTCAGCTCTATATGACTCAGGGCAGCTTACAGGCGGCAGTAGGCCAGCCGGAACAAGCGCTAGAAACCTGGCAGCAGGCTGCTAGCGCCTACCAGCACAGCAGTGATGATATGGGGCTTAATCGCGCTCAAATTAACCAGGCGCGAGCCCTTCAGTCGCTAGGGTTTTATCGCCAGTCGCTAGAGAAATTGAGGCAGGTGGGGCAGGCAATGGAATCGCAGCCGCCATCGCAGCTCAAGGCGATCGCCCTGCGCCGTTTGGGAGAAGCCCTACGCCTCAGCGGTCAGCTATCAGCCGCGCAAACCGCCCTGACCCAAAGCCTAGCGATCGCCGAGCAGCTTTCTGATCCAGGTGAAATCAGTGCGACGCTGCTGAGCTTGGGCAACACTGCCCAAAGTATGGAAGATACGTTAGCCGCTCAAGACTTTTATGAGCAGGCGATTGTCCCATCTCTTCGACCGAGGCAGCTTATTCCTATTCAGCTTGCTCAATTGGAGCTAGCGATTAAAACCAGCCGTTGGTCAATGGCCTCTGAGCTATGGCCCGTGATTCAGACTCAGTTTGACGATCTGCCTGTGAGCCGCAGCGCTATTTACCATCAGGTGAATTGGGCCAGCAGCCTCGTTAAGCTCACTCAATCGAAGGCTGCAACAGAGGTTGAGGAGACTGTTTTTCAGGCCGTTGTTCAGCAGCTTCGGCAGGCGGTTGAACAGGCGCGATCGCTATCAGATAGGCGCGCTGAGGCTTATGCCCTAGGGACTTTGGGCCAAGTATATGAACAAACCCAGCAGTGGGCTCAAGCTCGCGCACTCACCCAGCAAGCCTTAGCCTTGAGCACAGCAGAACACGCCACCGACATCTCGTACCAATGGCATTGGCAGCTAGGCAGGCTGTGGAACAATCCCAACAATCCAGAACACTCTGTTGTAAAAGCTATCGAAGCCTATCAGCAGGCGGTAGATACACTCTCCTATCTGCGGGGAGACCTAGCCGCCGCAGACAGCAGCGCTCAGTTTTCCTTTGCAGAAAATGTAGAACCCATTTACCGACAGCTCGCGGGACTGCTGCTAACCACTGATAGCCAAGCACCCGCCTCCTCTCAAAATTTAGTTCGCGCTCAAAACGTGATTGAGTCACTCCGACTTGCCGAACTCGACAACTATTTTCAGGAAGCCTGCGTGGATACCACCCCGATTGATATCAATCAGGCTGACCCTAACGCGGCGATTGTTTATACGCTTGTTTTAGAAGATCGTCTGTCAGTGATTCTGCATTTGCCCCATCAGCCGCTTCAGCAGTTTTCAACAGAAGTTTCAGCAGGCGAGGTGAGCGATGTTGCCAAGCAGCTTCGTCAGCAGCTTGTCATTCGTAGCCAAAGGCGCTATCTTCCTCTTTCTCAACAGATTTATAGCTGGCTAGTGGAGCCTGCTCGCTCAGCAATTGATCGCAGCGGTGTAGAAACGCTCGTATTTGTCCTGGATGGGCCATTGCAAAACATCCCTGTGGCTTCGCTTTACGATGGTCATCGCTTTTTAATTGAAGACTACGCCCTTGCTTTAACGCCCGGTCTCAAGCTTTTGAATCCTAAAGCTTGGAACACTTCAAATCTAAGCGTATTAACTGCTGGTGTTACCCAAAGTCGTCAGGGCTTAGCACCTTTGCCTTATGTAGATAGAGAGATTAAAGAGATTACAGATGCTATTAGCAATCACACTGTTCTCTTGAATCAAAATTTTACTGAAGAAGCGCTTTCAAAACGGCTTAAGTCTACGCTTTATCCAATTGTTCATATGGCGACTCATGGGCAGTTTGGCTCTACTGCAGAAGAGACTTATTTGGTGGCTTGGGACAAGCTCATTGGCGTGCAAGAAATTAGTCAAATGCTTCAGGCAAACTTGGGCAACCGTGGCGGCATAGATCTGCTGGTGCTGAGCGCCTGTGAAACGGCTCGTGGCGACAGGCAGGCTGCTCTAGGGCTAGCAGGCGTGGCAATTAAGGCGGGGGCTCAAAGCACCATCGGCTCGCTTTGGGCTATTAATGACGAGGCATCTTCGCTTTTTGTAGGCTACTTTTATGAGCAGCTTGTCCAGCCGGGGGCAACTAGAGCCGGATCGCTGCGTGAGGCTCAGCTACGGCTGCTACAAGATCCGCAGTATCGACACCCGATTTACTGGGCTCCTTACATTTTGCTGGGTAGCTGGCTGTGAACAGCGCTTTCTCACTTTTTTTCAAAGGCTGATCAAAAGCCCAAATCGGCGATCGCGCCTTCAGCCGCCTTAAATACCGCCGCATCCGACATTGTTTCCCAAGCCGTATCGCCAATCTCTCGGTAAAACTGTTCATCATAGGGCCGCGTTCTCACCACTACGGGCATCGGCACCGCATGACCTAATAGCAGCGCCTGCTGCTTAGAATCTAGCTTGGCCAGCACCGAGCGCAGGCTTTGCCCGCCAGAGACACCTGTAAAAATGGCGTCAATGTCTTTTTCATCATTTAGCAGCGCGGTAATGCGCGTACCCACCTGAGACATCACCTCGTTGTCTATTCCCGAGGGTCGCTGATCGACCACGAGCAGCGTGACAAAATACTTGCGCATTTCGCGAGCAATTACGCCAAAGATGGTTTGCCTAGCGGTAGCTGGATCTAAAAAGCGGTGGGCTTCTTCAATGGTGATGACGAGCGGTTGGGGGCGATCGCTCGGATTTTTACTCTGCAAAAACCTGTCCGCTTTACGCACATAGCTCGCGTGGATTCGCCGAGCAATCACGTTAGTGGCCAGCATATAAGAGAGCATATTGCTCTGCGAGCCAAACTCAATCACCACATGCTTGCCTGCATCAATCGTTTCTAATATTTGATTGACGTAGTTGTGCGGGCAGCTGCTGCGAATGTACTTTAGCTCAGCTAGGCGGGTGAGCTTGCGCTGCAACGCCATAATCGACGACTTGCTGCCCATTTTTACTTCGCAAAACTCTTGAATTTCCTCATTGCTAAGCTGAAGCAGCCGATTAATCCAGCTGCTGCCAAACTCATTGCGCAAAATAATCGCGTTTTCTAAGCTAGCTTCCGACAGATTCAGCTCGCGGCTAATCAGCATCAAATCTTCGACATCAATTTGGTCAAAGCTAATGTACAGCTCTTGCGCGTCCATCACGCCCCGGCGCTGGGTCGCCTCTGGGTCTAGCGTAAATATTTGCACCTGCCCTGGAAAAAGCTGCCGCAGCCCCTTTACCGTGCTAAATTCTTTGCCCTCGCTGACGGCTTCCCAACCATACTCTGAGTGCATGTCAAAAATCAGGTTTACCGCCGCCTGCTTGCGAATAATCCCTGATAGAATCAGCCGCGCCAGAAACGACTTACCCGTTCCTGACTTGCCAAAAATGCCGTTGCTGCGCTCTACAAACCGATCTAGGTCAATGCAAATGGGCACTTCCATATCAATCGGCTGGCCGATGGCGAAGTTGCGCCGCTGCCCGTCATCTTCCCAGCCAAACACCGCCCTAAAATCACGCTCTGAGGCGTCGTACACCTGGCTAAAGTGGCCTGGAATCGTCTTTACTGGCAAGAGCTGAAGCGGCGCACTAGAATTCGTTTCATACGAGGCTAGCCCGTTCGATTGCCTATTTGATTGGCTGCTGTAGCTAGTAGTTTCCGGCTGTCCCCGGCGCGGCGGCTGGCCTATTGTATGAGCCTCGTCCGTTGGGGTAAACATCAGCATCGGCGTTAAATCAACGGTGCCATACGTGCCGGATCCGGCTAATACCTCCTGCAAGAAAATATTGCTGGGCTCTGGCGGGCTAGCGAGTATTCTTTGGCTGGCGGTGCCTAAGGCGACATCGGTGAGCATACAGAAGAAGCGCGATCGCACGCCCTGCACCACCAAAAATTTGCCCACTCGCATTTCTTCGACCAGCACATCGGGGTGCAGCCTGACTTCAAGCCCCTTGCTCAAAGAACCCTGAATGACAGATCCTAACGGACGTAATTCGCGCACGGCCTCACCTCTTGTTGCCCTTCAGCACTTGATCTATAGCGCTAGCAGTAGTGCTGTAATGGGCTTATGGTAGCTGAAACAGCCTGTTTAGTACATAGGTTCTGAACTAAGATTATGGTGAAAAGGGTTTCTAGAACTGGTAGCCAACGCCGCCTTGCACCGCTGTAGAGGTATCACCACCGATAGGAATAATCGCGTTGCCGTAGTAAACGAGCCGATTGTTATTGGCGGTATAGTCTATTCCTGGCTGCACTACGAATGAGGTGCCATCGCCCATGACCGAGCCTTCGCTAGCAAAAGCGACGCCCGCGCCCAAATATAGCTCGGTATTAAAGTTGAGGGGATAGTCGTAGGAGACGGTGGGCACAAAAGCCGAGCCGTTGCCTAAAAAAGCCGCACCGCGAATGGAAATCGGGAGTTCTAAGATATTGTAGCGACCGTTAACAGCAAAGGAAAGATCGCCATCGCCGAAGGCTGGGCCAATGCCGATGTAGCTGCCGTAAGCGGCCTGAGCGATCGCCGGAGACTGTAACGAAAAGGCGATCGCCAAACTACTCGTCACACCGCCGAGCACCCATCCGGTCAGGCTTAATAGTCGATTCCTAAAACCAGTGATCATTTGCGAACTCCTCACACGTATATCAAACGATGGGTCAGACCCAACGAAACCTATCCTTGCCGCTCACTCAATTTGGCAAGGTGTGTCGTTTCGTACGTCTGCTGGCCGAACATTGCAGCTAATAACTTACCACGGGAACGGTCGTCAAGATAGTAAAGGCATACAGATTATGGCTACGGTTGTCAATTTCTTAGCCAATTTTATTTGTCCGATGCGGTTATCAATCGTAGCTGTATATTATTTAACGCAAGATATCTGATCGGTCTGCCATCTAAACTTTTTTGACCGCTTTTTAGAAAAACGGCTCTCTTACTATCCTCCTCTTGCTTCCTTTTGATGAAATAAAGAGAACAAAAATCATCAAGAAAGTTTGAAATGTTTTTCGTTTTTACGCATATTCACTGGCTTGCTTAAGAATCCGCACTATTTTTTACCTATTTAGGTAGGCAGTTCTGGGTAGTTTACGTGTGCTTTATACAAAGCTGTGGGCATTCTTCTTTTAGTGCATTGCTGAGTACATTCTTGGCTCCAGCGAAAACTATGTAGGAGAAAGTTGTTTTTCGATAGTTTCTTCTATCGTAATCTCTTCTATCAAAAACTGTTGTTTTGCTAAAACATTTCTGATTATGGCCTGTGAAGCCTCATAGGGCTCGCTTCAGCTTGGCCATTTATGCTGCTTACTTTTGAAAAATTAGATTGAGACTTTCCCTTATGTTTGATGAAAAGTCAGCTTTGAGCGCTCGTGATGCTGCGCTAACAGTCGGTAGTAGCTCGGCAGTGCCCGATCCTTATGGCTTAGATTTGAATGGCGATCGCCACCCCGATCTCCTTTGGCACGACCCCACTACAAAAGAGAACACTCTTTGGTCTATGGGCGGCGGCAAAGGCGCAGAGCACCGCACTTCTGTCGCGATTGACCCGATGAGTGGAGAGTGGCGTATTCAAGGCGCGCTTGATTTTAATGCCGATGGCTATCAAGATTTGCTGTGGCGCAATGAAGTGACCGGACAAAACGAAGTTTGGTTTATGGGTGGCAAAGAGGGGAGCGATCGCCAGAGCAAAGATACGCTCTTAGGCATTGGCAGCGACTGGGATATGGTCGGCGCTGCCGACTTCAACCACGATGGCCGAGGAGACCTGCTGTGGCGCAACAACGGCACTGGTGAGAACGAAGTTTGGCTGATGGGCGGCGAAAAGGGCACCGATGTTCTCTCTAAGCAGGCGATTAGAACATTAGGCTATAGCTGGGAAATTCGCGGTGTGGCCGACTTTAACAACGATGGCAATGCGGATATTTTGTGGCGTCACAACGGGCAGGGTAAAAACGCGCTTTGGCTGATGGGCGGTGAAACGGGTACTACTCTGCAAGATGGCAAAAATTTAAACGATGTCGGGGGCGACTGGAATATTTACGGCGCAGCCGACTTTAACCGAGACGGAACGCCCGACGTTTTATGGCACAACACAACAACAGGCAAAAGCGCACTCTGGTATATGACCGGAGCCAGCGGCAGCCAGATTAAAGATGGCGACGTGATGCCCTGGGTTCATAAAGACTGGACGCCGCTGGTAACCGGATGGGGTTCTAAAGAGACAGCGGCTAAAGTTGTCACTATACCCACAAAAGCTGAAAATCCTGCGCCTGCTCAGCCGCCCGAGCCGCCCGCAAGACCAGTGGTAGAACAGCCAGCGCCAAACGCGGGTAAGTCCAACGGATTCAACATTCAGTTTGACTACCGATTTGATAATTTGAACTGGTTTGACAGTCAGAAGCGGGCTGTTTTGGAAGCAGCGGCCAGTATTTGGGAGACTATTATCAAAGATGAGTTTGCCGATATTAAAGCAGGTACAACAGTTCACGCTTCTAACCCAACCTCAGGCGGCCTTGAGGCATTTAAGCTGAACTATGACATTGATGACCTGCTCGTGTTCCCGTTTGCTAATGGTATGGATGGCCCTGGCGGACGGCTAGCTGAGGCGGGTGCAACAACCTATGAGGGCGATCGCAACACCCCATCTGTTTTCCAACCCTGGTTAGGAGAAGTCGAGTTTGACATTAACGAATCTTGGTATGTAAACGCAAGCTCAAGCCCGTCTATTAGCGTTCCGGACGCTCAATTTGACTTTCTTTCTGTAGCAGTTCATGAGCTAGGCCATATTCTAGGCATTTCTGCATCCGTAAGCGCTTTTAAGGCGCTAATCAATGACAGAAAAGAGTTTACGGGCAAATTTTCAACAGAGATAAACAGCGGCAAAGCTATTCCGTTAGACGCTAAGGGTTCGCATATTAAAGATAATTTTGAAGTCGTTGGCTTAGGTGAAAACGCGCTAGATCCTCAGCTAAAAAGGGGTACTCGAAAGCTGCTGACGGCTCTAGATGTAGCTTTGCTCAGGGATATTGGCTATACGGTCGATACCTCTGCTTTAAAGCAGGCTCCTAAGCTGCAGGTTCTCTCAATTGAGCAGGGCGCTCAGGAAACAACTAAATTGCAGGTAGGAGATACCTATTCACTGCGATGGGCCGATAACTTTTCTGAAAAGGTGAAGATCGATCTGTTTGAAGGTAGTCGCTATGTTCGCACCATCGATGGCTCTACCAACAGCGATGGCGAATATACCTGGACGGCTCCGGCGGAGCTAGCAGGCAGCGGCTATTACCGATTGAAAGTTAGCAATGTAGACTACCCAAGCATTTATAGCTTTAGCGATCGCCCCTTCACCATTCAGCCAAAACCCTTCCTCTCTGGCAGCACCTTCAACGACACCTCGTTAAAAATTGGCAACGAATATCATCTGCAATGGAACGACAATCTCCGCGAAACCGTCAAAGTAGAGCTGTATAAGGGCGATCAATATGTTCGCACCATTACCGCCTCAACCATGAGTGACGGCAGCTATCGGTGGAAAGTGCCTTCCTACATCAGCAAGGGCAGCGGCTATAAGCTAAAACTCACCAGCACCGCTGATGCTAACCTCTACGACTTCACGCCCGCCTTCACAATTCACAGCTAGCAAAAGCTGTAGCAAGCGTACGTCGGTGCAGCTTCGCCCAATGGATAAGCAAAGATAGTGCATTTGTACGCTTGTAATGGTTAGCCCATCAGGATGACGTTATCAATCACGTGAATGATGCCATTGTCTGCTTCGATGTCGGCAGCGACGACAGTGGCGTTTTTAACTTCAAAAACGGGATCGACGCGCACGGGAATAGGCGAGCTTTCTAGCGAAGGTAGCTGACTATTGTTTGACATGTCCGCCTTTTTAATGGCACCCGACACGACGTGATACTTCAATATTCGAGCGAGCTGAGGCGGATTATCAACGAGGGTTTGCACCGTTCCAGGCGGCAGCTTGGCAAAAGCGTCATCGGTGGGCGCAAATACCGTAAAGGGGCCACCTGTTGCTAACACCTCAACTAAGCCTGCGGCCTGTACAGCCGCTACCAGCGTAGAAAAGCCTTCTGTATTAACAGCGATATCAACAATACTGGGCATGAAAATTGATCCTTGGGAAAATCCCTGAGAAGAAATGGTTGGCGGATACAGTGGGCAAATACTCAGCACAGGGAAGGCTGAGCAATCGGCTGGCTGCATAGGTTACAGAACCCACCCTCTCGGAAGAGTCCTCGCCGGAGGAGGTGGGTCTTTGACTCTCTCCACTGTTACCGATTACCGATAGCCTTGATCTTGAACGTCACGTAATCTCGCTTCTGGCCGCTTAAAGCGATCAATCTGTTGTTCAAAAAACGCCCGGTTCGCCTTTAAATGCTCAGGGTTAGGATCGTCTAATGGATATAGCAGGGCGGCTCGCAGCGCCTGAATGACCGCTGAGGTAACGTTGTACATAGAGCGCTGAAAGGTGATGCCAAGCTGAATGAGCATGTCATCTTCGCCCCGCCCGTGCTGCTGATATTCCTCGATTAAATAATCGGGTAAAAAGTGCAGCATGTCTTGCATAAGCAGGGTAGGTGGAATGCCCGCACTGCCGACCGGAAAAACATCGGCGTAAAGAATGCCGTAGTGAAAGTCTTTTTGGTCTTCGGGCACTTCTTTGGCCTGAGCGTTGTAAGACTTGGTGCCTCGGAAAGGCTCGGTGCGATAAAAGACGGCTTCTACATAGGGCAGCGCAGCTTCGTACAGCCAGGTAAAGCCTTGAGATTTGGGAATAATTTCGTAGCATTCACCTCTGATATAAACATGGTGATAAATGGGACGACCGGCGATCGCAAAAATTCCATTAACTAAAAAGTCCATCGCCTCAGGAACGGTGTTCATTTTGCCTTCATCGTAAAGGTCACTCATTTCAAAGAACACGGGGGCCATGACTTCCCAAAATAATCCCAAGTTGGCATAGTACGACATCTGCCTAACCTGTTCTAAAAACATGTCAGGAAAAAGCTTGTAAAGGCCCAGCATAATGGGATTGCCTTTAAAGTAGGCGCGAATGGCGCGATCGCTATTTGCCCTGTACTCATCGCTATCTAAATACGCATTGAAGGTCGGATCGAGATCTTGATGCCAAAACATCGCCTTCATGCAGGCTTCGGCAAATTCCATATTGACGCGATCATGCCAGAGGTGAAGCAGCAGCTTCGGCAGCTTTCGCTTGCTTTCGCCTTGCTTCATAAACTCTCGCAGTTCTGGATGCGCATCGGCCTCACCTCGCCATATGCGTATGTCAGCGCCCTCTCCGGCATAGGCATTAGGCCGATCCATGTAGCCGTCAGAAATAAAATATTTGAAGGCAGGCAGCGGATTTAAGAAAACACGCTCGGCAATATAGAGCAGGTCGCGCCAGTAAAAGTCCATCGGCACGGCGTAGGCTTTGTAAATGCCGATAATTTGCTTAAGGTTATCGGGCGTATCGGGCAGCATGGAGCCACCTGCCTCAAGCCGATGAATTATCTCAGCGAACTCATGAGTAGAGGGCGGCAAAGTGGGTGAGGGCGCAGTTGTGATAGTAGCAGTCATAGTGAGGGGCCTCAGATATGAAGGTCAAGTATGAAGGTCAAGGATTAAGGGCAACATGGATGTCTTCGGCAATGGGTACGGCTGCTACATGAATTTCTTCGGCGACTGGCACGGCTGCAACCAGCGCTTTAGACGTGGCATCGCTCCAGTGCACTAACCAGTTAGGCTGAAGCCCTAACGCAATCACTAAGGCTGCTAAGACCAGGGCGGGCACTCGCTCTGTCATGCTCACTTTGTCGTAGTAAGCTGTCTCAGAATCCAGGCGGCCAAAGCAGGTGCGGTTAATCAAAATCACGAAGTAGACGGCAGTTAGGCCCGTGCCTACCACGCAAATGAGCGTTTCTGCTGGAAATTTGCTGTAGCTGCCTTGAAACACCAAGAATTCAGTGATGAAGCCAACCAGTCCCGGAATGCCTGCGCTCGCCATGCCGCTGAGCACGAGCAGGGCGCTGACTACGGGCAGTCCTCTTAAGGGGTTCATCAGGCCATTAAGCTGATCGAGCTGACGGGTGCCTACTTTGGCTTCGACCACGCCGACTAGGTGAAACAGCAGCGCTAAAATGAGGCCGTGAGCAACCATCTGAGAAATGGCTCCTACTAGGCTCAGTTCGGTAAAGGCCGCGCCGCCCAGCATGACGTAGCCCATATGACCAATAGAGCTGTAGGCCACCATGCGCTTGATGTCTTTTTGGGCGATCGCGGTGATCGATCCATATAAAACGCTCACCATGGCCCACACCGCTAAAAAGGGAGAGAGCTGCGCCCAAGCGTCGGGAAATAGCCCCAAGCCAAACCGAAAAATCCCGTAGGTGCCCAACTTGGCCAGCACGCCGCCCAGCATAATCGCCACCGGCGGAGAAGCTGCTACATAGGTATCAGGTAGCCAGGTATGAAAGGGAACCAGCGGAATTTTGATGCCAAAGGCAACCAAAAGAATGCTTAAAAGTACGACCTGAGCAGACAGCGGCAGACGAATTTGTGAGACCTGCTCGTAGGAGAAATCAAGCCCTTCGCCCAGCCACACGGTACCTAAAAACGCCGCCAGAATCAGTGCGCCCGCCAGTGCGGTGTAAAGTAAAAACTTGGTGGCCGCATAGTCGCGCTTATCGCCACCCCAAACGGCGACCAAAAGGTAAAGCGGCACCAGCTCTATTTCAAACAGCAAGAAGAACAGCAGCAGGTTTTGCGCTAAGAAAGCGCCAGCCACCCCGCCGCTGACAAACAGCATCAGCGAATAGAAAAAGCGCGATCGCTCTGTAGTTTTCGAGCTGCTATAGAGGGCAATCCAGGTCAGCAGGCTGTTGAGCGCGACCATCATCAGCGAGAGCCCGTCCAAACCTAAGTCGTAGTTAAGCCCAAGCATCGGCAGCCAGGGCATAAACTCACGCATCTGAAAGCCTGAGCTGCTGATGTCAAACTGAGTAAACACCACCACTGTCCACAGCAGCATGGCTCCTGAGACCGCCAGGGCCGCCGTGCGAGCATGGGTCGCGGCTGTTTTAGAAGGCCAAAAGGCGATCGCCGCAGCGCTGAGAATAGGAACCCATATAAGGATGCTAAGCATATTGTCGTCCTGCAAAAAGCGTTTTTTTGAATGGGGGCACTACAGCTACGTTTTTTCAAGAGTCGATCTTCAAAAGGGGGAGTCTTTCAAAGGTCAGTTGAAGAAGTTCAAGCTGAAATACAGGCAGGCTACTGCCGCAAAAGAGACAATTGTGAGCGCATAGGTTTGCAGTTTGCCGTTGTTGGCGTACTTGAGCACTTCACCACTAAACAAAGATGACAGGCCCACTAAGTTCACTAAGCCATCCACGACGTAGCGATCTAGCCAGTCGGTAATGAGGGAGAGCTTATCGACTAGAGCGATCGCCGTAAACTCATACATTTTAGTTGTGTAAAAATCGTAGGCCAGCAGTCGGCTGAGCACAGGCGGCAAAATCTTTTCAGGAAACTCAACTCGACCCAGAATATAAATGTAGGCAGCCGCTGCTATACCGCCCACGCTAGATAAGAACAAAGCCCAGCCCAGCGGCCAATCAAGCTGTAGCTCAGCGGGAAACAGCGAAAGATTTCTAATCACTAGCGGCATATGAATCGTCAGCCCACCCATAGCCGCCATCGGTAGCACAATCAGCCAAAAGGGTTCCGGTGCTCGCACGGTCATCGCCTGAGGGCTACCCGCAAATATCAGGCCGAACATTCGCACCAGCGCAAATCCAGCAACGGCATTCGTCGCCAGCACAACGGCAACCAAGCCCCACTGATGCTGAGTCCAAAGGCTCTCAAGCATTGCCATCAGCGACCAAAACCCGCCAAAAGGAGGCAGCGCCACCAGTCCAACAATCCCGACTGCAAAACACGCGCCAGTCACCGGGCGACGGCTCCACAGCCCGCCCATCTGAGTAATGTCTTGAGTCACAACGTTATAGATAATCGAGCCCATGCTCATTAGCAAAAGCGCGGTTGCGACCGCGTAGGTAAGCACAAGCAACAGCGCTGCCGTCGTTTGTCCGGTGCCAATGGCGATAAAGATTAGGCCCATATAGGCACTGGCTAAGTAAGAGAGAACCCGTTTGGAATCGATTTGCGCGGCTGCAATCAGGCTGCCGCCTAAGGCAGAAATACTGCCGATACCAATCACCAATCCAGTGGCAACCGGAGAAAGCGCAACCACGGGCTGTAGCTTTACAAGCACCCAAGCACCCGTAGCAACTACAACCGAGTTTCGTAAAATTGTCGTAGGCAGCGGCCCTTCCATCGCCTCATCTAGCCATAGATGCAGCGGAAACTGAGCGCATTTGCTAATCGGGCCAGATACCAGCGCGACGCCAATTAACGTGAGCGTCAGCGGCCTAACAACTGATGCTACAGGCTGCGAAGCAACAGAGTCGGCCCACAGCGCTAGCTCACTAAAGTTCCAGGTACCTGCGATGGGATACAGCGCTAGCACGCCCATCAGCAAAATCAAATCGCCAATTCGCTTCGTTAAAAAAGCATCCCTTGCGCCGCTCACCACCAGAGACTGATTAAACCAAAATCCCACAATCAAGTAGGTACCCAGGGTCAAAATTTCTAGCAAAATGTAGCTAAAGAACAGCGAGTCGCAAAGCACCAGCGCCGTCATCCCCGATTCAAACAAAGCCAGCAGCGAAAACATTCGCCCCCAGCCCCAGTCCATTTCTAGGTAGCCCACCGTATAAATTTGCACCAACAGATTGAGCACTGTAACAACTACGCTTGCGCCCAGCGTCAGCGCTGATAGCTCTAGTGGCAATACCAAGTGCAGGTCGGCAACCTGAAGCCAGGGCAGCTCTAAAAACTGCGGGGGCTGATGCCACACGGCAATCAAGGCAAGGCTGCTGTGAATGAGCGCAAAAACCGTCGTGATTATATTGATGTATCCTACCGGACGGGGCCCTGAGCGGCGGATCAGTGCAGGCGACCAAAAGACAGAACAGGCGACCCCCAACAGTGGATAGCAAGGGATCAGCCAGCTTGTATGAGCGAAAACATTGGCGTTGATCATAGGAAGTGAGCTGTAAAGTACGAAACTCTTTTGCTAGCTTCGCTGTAAGGCTCTGCTTAACCTTGAGGCGAAAGCTTGCTACTTGATAGGTCTAAGTCTATGCTTGAGACCAAAAGCGCGGTGATGCTCAATGAATAAAGCATATCATTGCTTTATTCTATCTTTGGCTAAGATGTCATTGAATAAACTAAATGGTTACAAAGGATTTGCTTATGGCCTGCGGTGCTCAAAAACGGTACTTAAAAAGGCGGGCGATGCACCTTGTTGTTTTTTACCGATAGATGATCTGTATGCGTGAGATGATCTATATGCTTGAGATAATCTATATACTTGAATCTATTGTCTGAAAGCTGGAACTGCTTCAAACTGAGCCTTAGAAAAGTCGCGATCGCCTTTAGGAATCACGCTAAAAGTCGCATCGGTCTCAAGGATCACCCACTGTGCTTCCTCCAAGCTAATTAAACCGTTTTCACGCAGTGCGGCTATTATTTCAGCCGGCGTTACCCGTTCGTGCCTTAAGGCATCGTGAATAAGGCGGCCATTGTTTACCAACAACGTCGGATTTGATTTTACCAGTCTAGTGACTCTATCGGAAGCGTAAACGCCTTTAGTCAGCAGATACTGTGCGCCTAGCAGTAAGTAAATAGCGACGAGGGCTTCGATAACCGATACGCTATCTATAACGATGCCAGAAGCGGTGAGCGAGCCAATGGCAACGGTAACAATCCAGTCAAAGTTGTTCATTTGCGAAGTCGCTCGCTTGCCAACAAGCCTGATAGCACCCACAACACCGACGTACATAATAGGTGCTGATATGGCCACTTCGATAACGCCTTCCCACCCGTCAAACAGCGCTGCCAATAGATTCATAATGTTGCCTTTGAAATATCTCTTCAAAGGCATTTTAGAAGAGACGATAGCGCCCTGTGTATGGCTTCAGGCTTAATCCAAGGGGCTTCCTAAAAGCTTGTCGTTGAAAAAGCTACGGTATCCTTGCCTAAACCGGGCGCAGCCCAAAGCGTTGCGTCTGGATAATAGGAGAAATAATCGCGAGCTTACAGTTGGTCAGCCGAACAACCGTCATCCTGGTGCCAACGCTGAGCCCAAAGTAACGTAGCGGCTGTTCGATAACCCAAATATCTTTGTCAATTTCTCTGAGCGTCTTTGTCACAGATTTTCTCTTGCAATCACCCAGTATTACGCATACCCGCAGCGACGCCGTTAATGGTGAGCAGTGCGCCTCTGAGGAGTTCGCCTTTGCTGTAGCGCGATCGCACCCGCCCCGTTACCGCGTCATTGCCATACTCTCTTAGCCTTTTGAGCAATGCCACCTGCAAAAAGCTCAGCGGCACAATGCTGCCGTTGCGTAGCTGCACAGAGCGCTGCAAAGCCGGGTCGCCATCTAGCAGCTTGCCGTGGTTGGTAATTAAAAGAACAACTTCGCGAGTGAGATAAAACTCAGCGGCAATTTGATCGAACATCGCCTGAAAGTCTTCTCGCTTGTCGTCGCTGCTGAGCTGGCTGACAAAGTGTTGAGCAATTTGCAAATCTACCTTGGAGAGCGTCATCTCTACTTTAGAGATCACCATCTTAAAGAAAGGCCACTTAGCGTAAAAGTAGCGCAGCATCTCTAAGTGTTCTTCAAAGTTTTCGTCAATTAGCTCTTTGAGGGCAGTCCCAACGCCATACCAAGACGGCAGCAAAAAGCGCGTCTGTGTCCAGCTAAAGACCCAGGGAATGGCCCGCAGCCCGTCTAAGTTGCGTTTGCCTTTGCGCCGAGCGGGGCGTGAGCTAATTTGCAGCTGAGAGATTTCTTGAACGGGCGTGACCTGGTGGAAAAAGTCTACCAAATCGGGCTGCTCATAAATGAGGGCTCGGTAGTGCTGGCGCGATCGCACGCTTAGCCTCTCCATAATCTCATTCCAGGGCTCGATGCCATCGAAGCTGTTGTTTAAAACGCTGCCCTGAATCACCGCTGTCGTTACGGTTTCTAAGTTATAAAGCGCTAAATCTGGCAGGTTGTACTTAGAGGCCAGCACCTCGCCCTGCTCAGTAATTTTAATTCGGCCATCGACGCTGCGACCGGGCTGGGCCAAAATCGCTTCATAAGCTGGCCCGCCGCCGCGCCCAACTGAGCCACCGCGTCCGTGAAAAATGCGCAGGGCAATGTTGTAATTGTCGGCAATTCCCTGTAAAGCCCGCTGCGCCTTATGAATCTCCCAGTTGCTGCTCAAAAAGCCAGAATCTTTGTTGCTGTCTGAATAGCCCAGCATAACCTCTTGCAAAGAAGTCTTCGCGGCTTCGGGGTTTGCTTTAGCAGCTTCTATGGCGGCGTAGCCTCCCTGTAGCATGGCGCGATACAGCGGCAGCTCCCATAGCTGTTGCATCACGGTAGGCGCACGGCGCAGATCTTCTACCGTTTCAAACAAGGGCACAATTCTAATGGCGCTAATGCCCGTGGCCGGATCGTATAGGCCCGCTTCTTTGGCCAGTAGCGCAACCTCTAATAGGTCGCTAGCCGTATGGCTCATGCTGATGATGTAGCTTTGGCAAATATCAGGGCCAAACTCTTGATGCAGCCTGCGCAACATGCGAAAGGTTTGAATAATCTCTGAAGTCTTATCAGAAAAAGGCAGCTCACCGGGAATCAGCGGCCTGCGAGTGCGCAATTCACCAATGAGCCAGCTATTTTTCTCTTCCTCACTCAGGTCGTTGTAGGACTTGTCTAGCACGCCTAAATAGTCAGCCACTTCGCTAATCGCATCGGAGTGGTTGGTGCTCTCCTGGCGAATGTCGAGCTGAGCGAGATTAAACCCATAAATTTCTGTCTGGCAGATTAGCTCTTCTAAATCCTGACAGACCAAGCCTGTCTCTTTCAAATTTGTCTGGATGAGCTTGAGTTCGCATAAAAAGTCGTCGCCAGTGCGATAGATGAGGCCGCCCGCCACGCCAATAGCTAGGTTGGCCTCCTGCTCTTGAAGATACTCGCCGTTGTACAGCTTGTTGGATCTTTCTAACGTGTTTTCTAGGCGCTTTTCGATGTAGGCAAGCTTGAGTCGATAGGGCTCCTGGCGGTAGCGAATGGCTAGCTCGTCATACAGCTCTGGCATTTGGGTTTGGTCTTGCTCTAGCGATTCGAGCAGTTCGGGCAGCACTTGGCTCCAGTGCAGCGATAGGCTGAGCAGGTGCGTGAGCTTTTTAACGGAGGCAATGTATTTGCCAACGACCATATTGCGCTGAAAGT
>JBARVS010000375.1:0-4175 GCA_049646385.1 Phormidesmis sp.
TCTAAAACGACCAGATCGATACTGCTTGCAGCCAAATTAAATTGATCTAGAGCCTCTTGCCCATCGGCGGCAGCGATAACGGCGTAGCCAGCGGCTTCGAGACTGTGGGTCAAAGCCTGCCGGGTGCGGTTGTCATCTTCGGCAATAAGAATGGTGTAACTTGGCTTACTCACTGTATTTGTTTAATCATCACGCCCGCGACCTATGGGTTCAAAGCTTCCTTAGCACCTAGCCAGCCAAGCTGCTAATTGCTCAAGCTGCTTTTGAGTCCCTTTAGCAATATAAATACATATACGCTCATTATTACAAGCATTAGCTAGCCTTATTCTTTGCCTCCTCTATTTTCCCAATTATTTAGTCTGTGAGCTGATGTTTGCAAAAGCTCCGTCTTTATTGCTGAAGCTATCAACTGAGCCGCAGTTTTGTGTTTTGAGAGCTTTGAATAAATCACTGCAGCTTGTGTTGTTAAAAAAATAATTAAAAATAAAAAATCCGTAATATTTAGATACAAAGTTAACGTAATGTTTCGAGTCCTCAATCTTTGTGCTTAACTATTCCTTCCTTCCCTTGCTAGTTCTACAGGCTTCTGGTGCGACCTCTGATGCTTTAGACTGATCTAAATGAAGTGGTGACTAAAGGAAAGCCCAAGCTTATGCGACTCTCTCAGATGCTGTTTGTTACGCTGCGGGAAGATCCGGCAGAGGCTGAGATTCCAAGTCATAAGCTGCTGCTGCGGGCGGGCTATATGCGTCGCGTTTCTAGTGGGCTGTATGCCTATTTGCCTTTGCTGCTGCGAGTGCTCAATAAAATATCGAACATTGTGCGCTCTGAGATGAATGCTACGGGCGCGCAGGAGTGCCTGCTGCCTCAGCTTCAGCCCGCGTCTTTGTGGCAGGAGTCGGGCCGTTGGGATACTTACACCAAGGCTGAGGGGATTATGTTTACGCTGGGCGATCGCCGCCAGCAAGAACTCGCGCTGGGGCCGACTCACGAAGAAGTGATTACGGCAGTGGCCCGTGACATGATCCGCTCATATCGGCAGCTACCTGTCAATTTGTATCAAATCCAAACTAAGTTTCGCGATGAGATTCGGCCTCGCTTTGGCCTGCTGCGCGGTCGCGAATTCATCATGAAAGACGGCTACTCGTTTCACACCGACGCCGCGAGCCTGAAGCAAACCTATGATGAGATGTACCGGGCCTACAGCAATATTTTACGGCGCACGGGCTTGGAGTTTCGAGCAGTAGAGGCTGACTCTGGGGCAATTGGCGGCTCTGGCTCAACTGAGTTTATGGTGCTAGCCGAAGCCGGGGAAGACGAAGTGCTCTATACCGCAGATGGCCAGTACGCGGCCAACGTTGAGAAGGCTGTTTCTTTGCCACCGGATGCCCTGCCCTCACCTTTCACCACATATGAAAAGCGCCAGACGCCTAACACAGCGACGATTGCAGCAATGGTTGACTACCTTGAGTGTTCGCCAACTCAGGTGGTTAAAGACGTGCTGTATCAGGTGAGCTATGACAATGAGCGCGAGGTGTTGGTGATTGTCAGCATTCGCGGCGATCAGGATGTCAATGAAACAAAGCTGCAAAACGCGCTGACCAATTTGGCAAGTCATTACGATGCTGCTACAGTTTTGGCGTTGACGGTGCCCGATGCAGAGGCGCAGGCTAAGTGGGCGACGAAGCCTTTGCCGTTGGGATATATTGCGCCGAATTTGTCGAATGACTATATTGGCAGCGTAAAAAATCTGGAGCCAAAGTTTTTGCGGATAGTCGATGAAACAGCCGCTGAGCTAGAGAACTTTGCCACAGGCTCCAATGAAAGTGGGTTTCACGTAGTGGGTGCAAACTGGGGTAAAGAATTTGAGCTGCCTGCACTCAGGCTAGACCTGCGAACGGCGGTGGCGGGCGATCGCGCCATCCATAACCCTAGTCAAACCCTGCAAACGGCGAGAGGCATTGAAATCGGCCATATTTTCCAGCTCGGCAACAAATATTCTACGGCGCTAGAGGCCACCTACACCCAAGAAGACGGTACAGAGGCACCGCTAGAAATGGGCTGCTACGGTGTAGGCGTTTCGCGGCTAGCACAGGCCGCCGTAGAGCAGTCTTACGATCAAAACGGGATAATTTGGCCAGTGGCGATCGCCCCCTATCATGCCATTGTGGTGGTGCCTAATATTGGCGCAGCCGATCAGATGGCAGCAGCTGAAAAGCTTTATGCTGAACTAACTGCAGCCGGGGTAGAAACGCTGCTAGACGATCGCAAAGAGCGAGCCGGCGTAAAATTTAAAGACGCTGAGCTAATTGGCATTCCGTTTCGAGTGGTGACGGGGCGATCGCTTAAAGCAGGCAAAGTAGAAGTCGTCAAACGCGCCGACGGTGAGTCTCAAGAGATAGCGATAGAAGACGTTGTAACAACGCTCAAACGTTGGGTTGACGAGGCGATCAGCTAGCACATCACTTATGGAATTTCTCACCGTCGTTTTATCTGGCTTACTGCTGCTGATTTCACCCGTTGGGATTGTGCTCGATCAGGTGGCTGAAGATGCCATTCGTTCTCGGCTAGCAGGCGCAGAAAGTCTAGAAGTGCGAGTGGATAATGGCCCTTCGTTTCAACTGCTTCAGGGCCGAGTTGATAAAGTGCGAATTGCGGGGCGCGGCATTTTTCCGACGGCTGACTTAAGAATTGAGCTAGCTGAGCTAGAGACCGATCCGATTGATTTGGCCTTCAATCAGCTTCGTAAAGGAGAAGTGGTGCTAGATGCGCCGCTACAAGGGGCTTTGCATTTGGTGCTGAGTGAGGCAGATGTGAATGCTTTTTTGCGATCGCCCACCGTTATCAAGCGGTTAAGCGAGCTTAAAATTGGCTCACTTAATCAGGCTCAGGCAAGAGAGCGAGAGCGCTATAAGATCAACAATCCTGTGATTGATTTTGTCGGCGGCGATCTCGAAAATCCAGCCGTTGAGAATCGGCTAAAAATTTCTCTCGACCTTGAAGATTTGGTGCAGGAAGGAATGCTGCGGATAGAAGCCGAGGCTGGGCTAAATATTTCCCAAGGCCAACGCCTTATCCTAGTCAATCCGGTTATAACTGTGAACGGTCAGCCTGCGCCTAGCCGCTTAGTGAACGTTTTATTAGGCGATGTCAACAACCGCCTTAGCCTACAGCGCTTAGAGAATAGGGGGCTAACGGCACGGGTCATCAACTTAGCCGTGCAGCCAGACGCGCTAGATATAGCCCTGTGGGTACGGGTAGACCCTAGCGTAACTGCGCCCGCTGTGACCGCTACCAATACCAGCGCTCTAAAATAGGCTTAGCTCGTATTACCAACGTTGATCAAGATCGCCATGGCTTACACACTCAGCCGCTACCAAAGCTACCAGGAATACTTAGATGACGAGTCGCTTTCTCCTGACGGTAACTATCGTTTGCTCAGCACAGGAGAGCTGATTGAAGTGGCAGAAGAAGATGATTTGAACATTCGGATAGCTTTTCGGCTGATAGCACTTTTGTTACGAATTGAGAATGGCTTTTACTTAGAGCACATTCGTAACGGCAACAAAGAAATGCAGGTCAACCCCGTGGGTGATAGGCGGATGAATCGTAAGCCTGATTTGATGGTGTTACAACCTGAGCATTTAGAAACGGCAAAGCAAGCGATTTTACTGGGTTCACTGCCGCCATTGTTTGTTGCAGAAGTTGTGAGCCCAGGAAGTAAAAATAGCGATAACTACAAGCGCGATTACATTTGGAAACGTCAGCAATATGAAGAGCTAAGTATTCCTGAGTATTGGATCATTGACCCGCACTTAGAAAAGGTGACAGTGCTGACGCTGTTGAACGGGCGCTACGAAGGTGAAACTTACACGGCATCTGAGCAAATTATATCTAGTATTTTTCCTGCGCTAAACATTTCGACTCAAAAGCTGCTGAAAGGGGATGTACAGTAATTTACTAAAGGGGCTACAGCCGTTGTAAATCAGTTTCTCATTGAGCAAGCCCCGCTTCAATTTGGCCTTCGGCGGCATGGGCGATCGCCCTTAACCTATCCACCCTCTCTTCACTTGCCCCCTGCCAAAGCCCTCGCTGATGAGCCTCTAGCAGCCGCTCAGCCATATCTCGCAGCGCCCAAGGGTTGGATTTCTCAATAAATCCGCGCACGTTAGCGT
>JBARVS010000376.1:0-5305 GCA_049646385.1 Phormidesmis sp.
CTATCATCGCGGGCAAATCTCGCTTTATGGACTGCATCGACGGTGGCCAATGGCAGTTCGGCGACAGCTCCGCCCCCCAAACGCCCACCACCTTCTTCGCAGGCACCTTCTCCAAACATCCCCTTTCTCTAGCAGCCGCCCACGCCGCCCTCACCCATCTCAAGGCAGAAGGCCCTTCCCTACAAGCTACGCTCACCCAAAAAACAACAGCCCTCGTCGAACGATTGAACACACTTACAGCAGAAAAAGATTTGCCCGTGCGGTTTACCCAGTTTGGGTCATTTTTTGCGATCGCCCTCACCCAAAGCCGAATCTCCCCTTTAGCCATCACGCTGCTCTCCTACCACCTACTCAACCAAGGCATCCACTTACGCGGCGGCGACAAAGGCGGATTTCTCTCCACGGCTCACACCCCCGAAGATATCGAAGCCATCTACAGCGCTTTTCAAACGGGACTCCTTACCCTAAAAGAAACTGGCTACCTCTAACCTTTCAACGTTCAATTGCTACTCATCAAACATCAAAGGAAAACCATGACACCATCCCCTGAACCCACCTATCGCGTCGTCATCAGCGACGAAGGCCGCTACTCCATCTGGCCAGACTACAAAGAAATCCCCTGGGGCTGGCGAGCCGATGGAAAAATCGGCTCTAAGCAAACCTGTCTCGACTACATCGCCGAAGTATGGACAGATATGCGGCCTCTGAGCCTACAGCAAACTATGGCCGAGCTTCAGTCATCCAGCCATGCCTAAAATACTGACGCCCCAAAAGCTCAACGCCCTCGCTAAAGAACAATCTGTGACATCATCCTTCAATAACTCATCAGAACGTTCTTTAGACACACTCAACTTGCTGGTGCCCTGGGATATTCCCCTAGAGTGCCAGCTCAGCGAGCCAGTAAAGCAACAAATTGAGCAGAGTTTGCGATCGCTCCTCCAAACCCTAAACAACCCCAACTTCACTCAAGCCAACCTTCAAATCAACCAAATCCTCAACGACTTCCCAAAGCCCAACACTCAACCCGCCCAAGTCCAAAACACCAGAACCGCCCTCAGCACCGCCGCCATAGAAGACTACGACACCTACTTCCATATCAGCCACGTCCAAACCAAAACCGCCGAAGACACTGCCCTCTGCCTCACCCAAGGACTCCTCACCAACTGCCATAAATTCATCACCCTCTGCCGCACTACCCCCACCCTCTCCTCCCAACACATCACCCAACAAAAACAAGGTCTCATCGCATACATCCACCTTCTCACCCGAGCCTTCAACATCAACAACTTTTCACAATAACCCCATTCCCTTTCCCTATCTCTTCATGTCCGCCCCAAACCCCACCCCAAACCCTCAAGACATCTGGCAAGGCTTTCACTGGTCATTCTTCATCAACGTCCAGGGACTCATCCTCAGCCTCAGCCGCTTCGAGGCCCAGCTCGCTGCCAGCAACATCCCCGCCGCCCAAGTAGAACTCGCCACCGCCACCGACCTTGTGCTCGCCTCCGGTGCCTCCATGAAGCTTGCCGGTAGCTTCAGCCACACCCAATACGAGCAAGCCGTTCGGCCCACGATGGCTCCCCCGCAAGTACGCGCCACCAACTTCAGCGGTCTTATGTCTTGGGAACACGCCGCCCTCATGCAAATCTGGAAGTGCCTTCGCTCAACCTTCGAGACGCTACCGGCAGAACTCAAGCCTCAGCACCAAGCCTTTATCGAATCATACGCTGCTCTAGCTAGCGCACACCGCGCCGTCTGCGAAAAGTTCGGTGGCGGCGAAGGAGGCAGTATCAGGTTCGATCAAAGCCGTGCAGTAGATACCCTCGATAGATTTAGCCATAGCCGCAAAACGCTAATCGACCCAGAGCATCACTCCCCACAAAGTTTTGATAATGGATTTAGAGAGCTGTGAATCTGATATACTTTGCCTAATCGGTTCTAGTGGGAAACAGCCGCTAGAGGTAACGGGGAAAGTTCGGTTAGAATCCGGCGCTGTCCCGCAACTGTGAAGGAGGCTCTATGCTTCTGAAGTCAGAATGCCCGCCGATGAATGGTTAACAATTCCACAACATCTGCGAGGTACGGATGATGACTCAATATTTTTCTGGGGCATGGCGATCGCTGGCCCACAGCCGGATTTTTCCCTTTTTACTACTGGCGTTGGCGTGGTTCACCATAGGGTTACACTTTCTTGCTGGGATCAGGTGGTTCAGCGAAGCGATCGCACATAGGCTGAAGCTTGTTGTCATCCGCCTATCGTGATCATCAAGTATGAGTCCAGCCATTTCCGTCGCCGCCAGCTTATCGCCCACAGTTCGCCAAGACATTGGCATTCAAGTGCTTGCTCGGACAGAACCCATCAGCCACTTGTCAGACAAGCACCAGGTCAGCCGAAAGTTTGTCTATCAGCAAGGTGACAAAGCGCAGCGCTCACTGGATGAATCCTTTGCGCCGTCTAAAGGTGATGAAGAGGTGCTGTTCCATCTGCCCGTGACCAAAAACTGGTTGTATCAGCTAATTCTGGGCTTATTGCTGATCTGCCACAGTTCCTACCGCAACGTCGTCGAGCTGTTTCGAGACCTATTCGATACGTCGATCAGTATTGGCACCGTCCACAATCGACTCGAAGCGACGGCTGAGCAAGCCTCTGAGATCAACCAATCCCAAGACCTCTCTGGCATTGAAGTAGGCTTACAGGACGAGATTTATCAGGCAAATCGCCCAGTGTTGGTGGGTATCGACGCGGCCTCGACGTACTGCTATCTCTTGAAAAGCGTCGAACACCGCGATGAAGACACCTGGGGCTTTCATCTGTTGGATACTATGGAGCAAGGCTTTGATCCAGACTACACGATTGCCGATGGCGGTAGCGGGCTGAGAGCCGGACAGAAAGCGGTGATGCCAGAGATACCCTGTCACGGGGATGTGTTCCATATCCAGCATCAGTTTGAGCAGGTGGTCAATGGATTGGCTCGTCAGGCTCAAGGCGCAACTACTTATCGACTCAAATTGGAAGAGCGTGTTATCAAGGCCAAACTGACTGGCAACATGACCCAAAAGCTGACCATCCAGCAGGTTAAAGCCAACCGCCGAGAGGCTGGCCTAGTCGCCCGTGCAAAGGATGTCAAAATTTTATGTCAGTGGTTCTCCCACGATGTCCTTGCCCTAGCAGGCCCAGACCTAGTAGAGCGTCAGGAACTCTTCGACTTCATTGAAACAGAATTACAACAGCGAGCAGGCAAGCAATATCCAACCGTTTGCAAGCTGAGGAAGGCACTGCATAATCAGCGAGATCAACTGCTGGCCTTTGCCGATGTCCTCGACCAAAAACTGGCCATGATTGCTGATGACTTTGAGCTACCACTACAGGCAGTGCGGGATGTCTGTCTGCTGCATCGAAAACATGAGACGTCGAATGCCTACTGGGAACGCTGGAATCAGCTACACAGTCGTCTCTCCAGCAAGTTTCAAGGGGTGATGAAGTCGGTAAAGAAAGCCCTTAAGCAAACGCCGAGAGCCAGCTCGCTGATAGAGAATCTCAACTCTCGCTTACGCAATTACTTTTTCCTTCGACGAAGTCTCGGGGATTCCTATTTGAGCTTACTCCAATTCTTCTGTAATCATCGGTGTTTTCTAAGGTCTCGGGTGCCAGAACGAGTGGGGAAAAGCCCCAAGCAATTGCTAACGGGCAAGGCTCACCCTCATTGGCTAGAGCTACTGGGCTTTAAGCGTTTCCAGAGAGCGTAAAAATTGGCTCAATAAGCAGGCTGGGCCATTGATTACGATGGCCTAATTTGTGATGAAAGTGTTACCTAAAATCGGCTGTTTTTAAACCACGTCCGAAGACACCAAAAATCTCTTTGGTTGACTCATCAATTGCTATCTGGTACTTCATTCACCACTACAACCAATTCTTACCTTTTAGGACTACCACTTTAGATGCTTGTGCACCAGACCTTCGATCAGTTCAACCACAGCCACTTCGCCGACTCGATAGACCGCTTTAATCTCTTCGGGGCTAATGCTGAGTTCTGGCACTACTTGACTCAAAAAGACTAACTCTACTCTCGGGCTTGTTTTGTTCAAACACTACCTCTGATTGGTCGCTATGCTGCTTTATTTCGTGAAATATTAAACCTGAGTAGCTACATTTTATCCTTCTAATTTACGGACGTTTTATGTTTTATCGGAAAAAATATGACTTTAGCTGTGCTTGCTTCGCTTTTTGGAGCTGCTTACTTTTGCGTTTTTGTTTTACTTGTGCTTTTTAACGGACGGCAAGGGGGCTTAGCACGGATGTGCTGGTGGCGATCGCTTGATAAAGCTGTATTAGTTTTTCTGCGGCGCAGTCCCATGTGTAATGCTGAAAGACTAACTGCTGAGCGCGATCGCCCATGGCTTGGCTTTGTGATGGATGGTTCAATACTTGGCAGAGGGCGGCGGCGATCGCGTCTGAATCCACCTCAACGACGCAAGCGGCTTTTGCGGTGGCGGCTTCTGGAAAGTTACAGGCTTGGGTGATAATGCAGGGCAATCCTGTGGCCATGCCTTCGAGGATGGACATGCTAAATCCTTCGGAGTAAGAGGGGGCGACGTATGCACTGGCGGCGGCTAAGGCCGAGGACTTGAGCGCGCCGCTTAACATACCGGTAAAGGTGATGGCGGCTGAGCAGTTGGCTTGGGCAAAGTAGGCTTGGGCGGTGGGCAGAAAGTTAGTGCTGTCTGGCCCTGCTAGTACCAAGTGGGTGTTGGGAAACTGCTGACGGGCTTTGGCGAAGGCCGGGGCTAGCAGGTCTAGTCCTTTTTTAGGATCGATGCGGCCTAAGAAGAGGATGATTTTTTTGCTGCGAGTTTCTGGAAATGTGTTGTAAAAGACTTCCGGATCTGAGATTTGACTGAACTCGCTGCGGTGGATGCCGTTGTGAATTATTTTTGTTTGTGAGAAGCCAAGGGCGTGAATATTTTCTTCTTCTTTCTGGTTAAGTACGTGGATAGCGTTTGCTGTGGTGAGGGTGGGGACTTCAAAGTGTTTATAGTACAGTCTCTTTTTGGAGGCTTTGTAGGAAAGTGCCCAGGGTTCTAGCATGCCGTGAGGAGTGGTGATGTAGGGCACTCCTTTTTTTTTGCAGATCCATCGAGCGATCGCCATCGTAGGGGCGAATACGTTGTGAGTATGTACGACATCATAGTCTGTGGCGTGCTGAGCCATCCATTGGCCAAACGAAGCGCTTAGTATGGAGTCGTACTGGTGGAGGCAGTTGAAAAATCTGACTCTGTAACCCTCTTTTTTTATCCAGCGGTTAAG
>JBARVS010000377.1:0-6771 GCA_049646385.1 Phormidesmis sp.
GGCATATTTTATGACGCAAATTACCGTCAACGTCGCTGACACTTTCCCAAGAGGGCGCAATCTATGGCGTAGTCTTCGCTGTGTTGACGTATTAGGAGAAGGGGGAAATGTGATTGTTAATTTATCAAAGCTAAAGCTCTCTGTCTACACAACCGCCAAATGGATATTGCAGGGGCGGGACAGCGCTTCTGCAACTTTGCAGACAGTCGCGGCCAGAACGCTAATTATTGGGGTGAATGTCGGCACAGGCATTATCACCGCCCGTTTTTTAGGCGCAGAAGGCAGGGGCGAGCAGGCCGCCATGATCCTATGGCCGATGTTTTTGGCCAATACGCTCACTTTTGGGCTGCCCACTTCTATCATCTACAATCTTCGCAAACATCCTGGCGATCGCTCAAAAATCTTCGCGGCGGCTTTGCTCTTAGGCACCCTAGCGGGTCTGCTGGCCACAGCGATAGGCATTGTACTCATGCCTAGCCTGCTAAAAAACTACTCAGCATCGAGCATAGGCTTTGCGCGCCTGCTCATGCTCAACTCTCCGATTGTTTTAGTCCAGCTCATCGTCCTCTCTACTCTCGAAGCCACTGGAAACTTCGCTGCGTCAAATCGTCTACGCCTGTTAATTCCCTCTATCACTTTATTTTTGCTGTTAGCTTTGGTGCTAACCCACTCTTTTAATCCATATACGTCGGCCTTGGCCTACGTCGTCAATGGCGTACCCGTCTTCTTTTGGACTTTGATTCAGCTTTGGCGAACCATCAAACCCCAGTGGAAACATCTCTCTTCAGCCTCAATCATGCTGCTCAGCTACGGATTTCGATCCTATGGTGTCAGCGTACTAGGAACCCTATCTTCTAATATTGACCAAGCCCTCGTCGTTGGCTTTTTAGAACCCGCTGCTATGGGCACCTACGTCGTTGCCCTTAGCCTATCTAAAATATTAAACATTTTTCACAGCTCATTCTCAACTGTTCTATTTCCCAATGCGTCAGCTCGACCGCTCGAAGAAATTATCGCGATGACCGGACGAGCCGTCAGGCTAAACATCGCGGCAATGCTCTCTATCGGAGCGGTTGTTATTGTCATAAGTCCCTTTTTGCTGAGCCTCCTATACGGCCCTGATTTTGTTAATGCTGTGCCCGTGTTGCGGATATTAGTTGTTGAAGTGATTGTGAACGGTGCCGCCATGATTTTGGCCCAGGCGTTTATGGCGTCTGGAAGCCCAGGCATAGTCACCACGCTACAGGCAGTTGGCTTGGCCTTGAGCGCGCCGCTAATGATAGTTTTGATTCCCCTCATGGGATTAACAGGAGCCGGACTGTCACTGCTAATATCGACGACCGCTCGCTTTCTATTCATCATGATTTTATTTCCTACCGTCCTTAAAACAAGCCCGCCTAACCTGGTTTTAAATAAAGAGGACATCAGCTATTTAAAGCAAAAGCTGCCAATTTTTAGACATCAGTGACCTTGTTTTTATGCGCTACAGCCGGCAAGCGCCTCTGACAGGTTTTTACTTGCTGGTTTTCTCATTCAGTATGCAGTTGAACTCTGTATGACCATGAAAAAAGAAAAGATTTTTCCTTTAAGACCAGCGACGGGTTGGACGGCGATCGCACTATTTATCATTGCCACCTTACTCACGCTAGCCGGAGCACCATCCCTACTAAATTTATCTTTTACAGCAACGGCAGTCATCGTAGGAGCCTTTCTCTACTTCAAGCATCCGCTTTTGTACATAGGATTTAGCTGGTGGCTTTGGTTTCTTTCTCCTCTGGTGCGTCGCCTAGCCGACTACTACGCTAGCTACACCGATCCAAGTCCTATCATTTTGGCACCCTATGTCGTTTCTTTAATTAGTGGCCTCAAAATGTTGACGAAACTAAGAAGCTCAAAAACTAACGTTAGCGTCTGTTTTATTATCTCTGCAACGGGAACAGTCTATGCGCTTCTCGTAGGTCTAATCAAAGCTTCGTATGTCTCTGCAATGACTAATTCGCTTGAGTGGATTTGTCCAGTGCTATTCGGATTTTATATGTATTCTCAGTGGCCAAACTACCCAAGGCTTGAAAAAACCGTAAAGCAAATATTCCTTTGGTGTGTTCTCATCACAGGCGCTTACGGATTAATCCAGTATCTTGTACTACCCGAATGGGATCAGGTTTGGCTGCAAAAAACGATAGAAATCAGTGAGAATGCTAGAGCCTTCGGGTCACCAGAGCCCCTAAAAGTTCGGGTGTGGAGCACGATGAACAGCTCCGGGGTATTTGCACAAGTGATGATGGCAGGCTTACTGCTGCTCCTGAGTGAAGGGAGCTTTTTAAGTTCATTAGCGGCTCCGTTTGGCTACTTAACGTTTTTGCTTTCGCTGGTTCGATCAGCCTGGATAGGATGGATTGTAGGAATAGCGACCCTATTCACTAGCCTAAAGTCTAACCTTCAAATCAAGCTGATTTTAACCATTGTTGTTGCTGCTGTATTTGCACTGCCGCTAGTTTTCTTAGACCCCTTTTCTGGATTTATCACCGAGCGGGTTCAGTCACTGACCAGCCCAGGAGAAGACGGCAGCGCAGGCGCAAGGCTCGATACCTACAGCAGACTTTTAGGCGCAGGGCTCACAAACTTTGTAGGCAACGGTTTTGGCTTTGATAACGGTTTGCTTGACAGCGCAATTTTAGATATTTTACTGACGCTTGGTTGGATTGGAACAATTTTCTACATCGGTGGTGCCCTCCCGCTTTTGCGCAATCTCTTTTCAGATCATGCTGTCAAACAAAACACATTCTCAAGCGCGGTACGGGCTGTTTGCTTAGGGACGATCGCTCAAATGCCTTTTGGTTCTGTGATGCTAGGGCTACCCGGTATGGTTCTTTGGAGTTTTCTAGGATTGGGATTGGCGGGCCAGCAGTACCGAAAAAACCGTGAACTATTAGGAAAACTGTCGATAAATTCCAGCTAAAGAGATTTTTCCCTGCATCAATTTCTCAAACAAACAAAAGCTTCAGCCTACGAAGCATCCACTACCTGCCAAAAATGACTGCACCGACCGTATCAAAGTAGTATAAGAACCATGCTGACGAAAAAAAAGCTGTCAATATTTATCGCTCATCCATCAGACTTACTCACCAACTGCCAGCCCCATGGAGATGGACTGGTCGCCTATGAGTTTATTAACAGGCTCGCTCAAAGAGGCCACCGCTTGCATGTAATGGCAGATGAAATAGAAATATCGGGAAATCTCCATGATAACGTCAGGCTATACTCAGCAAACATCAAGGCAAAAAATGTTTTGGTCAGACGCCTTTTATACCTTACCCGGCTTAGAAAAACGTTCAAGCAGATCGCTCGCAGCCATCAAATTGATATCATTCATCAGCTTAACCCTGTTGTACCAGGGATTACGTTAGCTTTAACAGGTCTTGAGGGAAACAAGCCAGTTGTCCTTGGCCCCATAGTTGCAAAGGAACCTGTCGCCTCAAAAAACACTTTAAAAGCGGGCCAAAGTTTTCTTAAAAAAGCGTTACTGTCATTGCAGCAAATGCGAGCATCCGCGCTGCTAGCCGTTACGCCAGCGGCGTGTAATCGACTCTTTACACCTCAATCAGTCATGAATAAAATGTCATACATGACGCATGGAATTGATGCTGATCTGTTTAAGTCTGTAGATTCTGATAGCTTTGATACAGCAGATTGCAAAATTCTTTTTCTAGGAAAAATTACAGACTACAAGGGCATTTTTGTTTTGTTAGATGCATTTGAAGAAGTGCTCAAAAGCTGCCCCTCCTGCCAGCTTTTGATTGGTGGAACCCTACAGAAGGATGCTGATAAGGTCAAAGCTAGGATAGAGGATATGGCCTCTATCGATCAGCTTCATTTGCTTGGTGTGGTTCCAAGAAATAAAGTTCCAGAGCTAATGCAAGCCTGTACGGTTGTGTGCGTACCTTCTCTTTATGAGCCTTTTGGCATGGTTGCCCTTGAAGCGATGTCCTGCGGCAAGCCGGTGGTAGGCAGTGACTGTGGCGGCCTGCATCATCTCATTCCCGAGCAGGGAGGCCGCACGGTTCAACCAAAAGACTCAACGCTACTCGCCAAGGCATTGCTCGAAGTCATTCAATCTCCGGAGCTACAGCAGAAAATGGGTCACCACAACCGTAGGCTTGTCGAGCAAACGTACGATTGGAAAGCAGTCGTTAATCAGCTAGAGGCAACCTACTACGATTCTATTGCTCAATAATCTCTCAAATGAAAAGGCTTTTGGCCCTTCCTTTAAAGACACGAACCTTTTTCTGTTGAAAACGTTAACTCGTAAAACTAAAATGCTTATCTTTATCATTCCTGTCAAAAGTAAACTTGTCTCCAACTCATGGTCTAACGTAAGTGCTTTGTTTGAAAGAACTCTGAGGTCAATTTGCAATCAAACATCGTCAAATTTCAAAGTTATAGTCGTTTGTCATGAAAGGCCGTATACAAGCTTTGAGCATGAAAGCATTAAGTACATTGAGGCAGACTTTTCTCCTCCAGATCTGCATGGTCTAGCAGACGATCCTACTGAGGGTCGTAGAAGGAAGGAGGCTGACCATAAAAGAAAGTTGTGGCTTGGCTCAGTTCATGCAGAATCTCTTAATCCTTCGCATATAATGTTTGTTGATGCTGATGACTGTATTAGTCGTAAGCTAGCAAGCCATGTGGACAAAGATTTAGAAAGCAGCGGATGGTATATAAGCCAAGGGTTTGAGTATCCAGACAATGGACAGACTATCTATCCCAAGTCCAAGTTTTATATGAAGAGCGGAACGAGCAGCATCATTCGATATGATCTGCTCAAGCCGCTGTTGGCTATTCAGCCCGACAAAATTGAAGGAACCTACTTAAGCCATAAGCTTCTGCCTAGTTACTTTCAAGAAAACGGCAGTCCACTGACGCCTCTGCCATTTCGAGGTGCTGTTTATATTACGGGCCATGGCGATAATAATTTCCTAGAATATTTCTCAAATAAGCAAAAGAACTTACCCGATTTAATGAGACTTTATGGAGGAAGATTACGAAAATTGTTGGTGGCTATGTCAGTAACGCAAGAGATGCAGGACGAGTTTTATCTGCAATATGACTAAAGTTTTGAGCTAATTATGGTGCCATTGCTCTCTTGGATGAAAGCTTAAGTCTATATTTTGCTTATTGATTTTGGAAACAGCCCAATGAAAAAAGAGGAGATTACCATCGTTCATGAGTTTGATGGCCCTAAGTATTTTGAAGCGATATCGTTTTTACGGGATGAGGGTGAGATAAATGAAGTGGTTTTTAGGGAGTCTAGCGTTTTTAAACAGCTTATTCGTAACCTCTTCAGAGATAAAAAATCTTTTATTAGCTCGATAAGTCGAGCTTTTGAAAACCTTGTTTTCAGATTGAAAGTGCCTTTTTTTAGAGGCAGAACGTTCATTCTGGCTATTCCTCCTTGGGATTTTCGGATGCTTTGGTATGGTACTTTAGCCAAGCGCAATCGTCTCATTTACCATACGTCGTGGCCCAGATGGGAGATTGGTTCTGTTCCGCGTCGCTATGGGCTTTTTAGCCACCTTCTCAAAGGGTACTGGCATCGCGTGTTAAGCTCAAGCTCTGTTCAAATAGTTGTAGTTGCTTCTGAGGCGGCTAAGGTTGTTAGCCAGCAGTTTCCAAAAACTCACGTTAGCGTTATTCCTCACGTGGTGAGTTCTGACTTTGATGAGGTAACGCTCAATCGACCAAAAGGTGCGTTTGGTGTTCTTTTTGTAGGCGAACTCATTGAGAAGAAGGGAGTTAGTTTGCTACCTACTTTAATTGAGCGGTTGGCCGACTTGTCTACAGTTCACTTTGGAATTGTTGGAGCAGGTGCTTTAGAGCCGCTGGTCAACAGCCTTGAGCAGCAGGATACCGTTTCAGTGTATGGCAAGGTGAGCAGCCGTCGTGATTTAGCCAAGATTTACGCTCAGCATCAGGTGCTTATTGTTCCTTCTCAAAGGACAAGCCGCTGGGAAGAGCTGTTTGGCATGGTAATTGTTGAGGCGATGGCGGTGGGCCTACCTGTGATTGCCTCAGACCATGTGGGGCCGCGATCTATTATCACTCATGGAGAAGACGGTTTTTTGGTGAGTGAAGCGTCAGTAGATGAGTTTGCACACTCTATTCGCCATCTTTGTGAGCAGCTAGCCGACTGGGAAAGAATGTCGAGTAATGCGAAAGCAAATGCTGTGCGCTACTCGCTGGAGTCGGTGTCGCTACAGTGGATTGAACTACTCTCTTCTCAAGATAGCTTTGCTGCTAATGTCTAGGCATTTTGATCATGTGTCTCTCTGATAAAACTACGAATAAAGCTGTGAGAATTTTGTTTTTAGACCAAAGTGGAAAGCTTGGTGGTGCTGAGCTTTGCTTAGCTGAGATTGTCCAGCACTTTGGCTTGTCTGGGCTCGTGGGCGTTTTTGATAAGGGCGCTTTCCCTGACTATTTGCGCCAGCTCAATATTCCTGTTGAAGTTCTGAGCGATCGCCCCCTCTCAGTCAAAAAAAACAGCGGCCCCTGGGCAGGCATCAAAAGCCTTAAGCCGCTAATTTCGCTAGTTACAGCGGTAGTTAAGCTCAGCAAACGCTACGATCTCATCTATGCCAACACTCAAAAAGCTTTAGTGGTTGGCGCGATCGCTGCTTTCGTCAGCCGTCGCCCCTTTGTGTATCATCTCCACGATATTATTTCTAGCGATCATTTCAGTGCAGCCAACCGCCGCATCATCGTGACGCTCGC
>JBARVS010000378.1:0-2490 GCA_049646385.1 Phormidesmis sp.
GGCGATCGCTACCTACCGCTAGCAACTATTGATCAAATGATTGCCCAAACCGAGAAAATGTCGCCCTACCGCACCAGCATGAAAATCGACTACGACGAAAGGCGACCCTTGGAAACAGAGGCCATTTTAGGTCGTCCTATCAATATAGCCCAATCGTTGAGCGTACCCGCACCTGCTATGACAATGCTCCACCAACAGCTATCTTTCCTAAACCACAGAAATTGCGCATAGAAACACATCTCTTACTGCTATTCATATGTAACTGAGTGAAACAGAGAGTTTTCTGATAGCATCACATTTTCAACCGCTCGTTAAAGCGTTTATATCTGCTGCTACAATGCTTTCTAGGTTTTGCGTGATCTTCTCAATGTCCCAGTTCCACCAGGCAACGTTGAGCAGCGACTGAATAGTAGCATCTTCAAAGCGCTGACGAATGCACTGCGCTGGATTTCCACCCACAATTGTATAGGGGTCAACATCTTTTACAACAACTGACTTCGCTGCAACAATAGCACCATCGCCGACCTGAATCCCTGGCATAAAAGTTGCTTCGTAGCCAATCCATACGTCGTTACCGATGACGGTGTCGCCCTTGTAAGGTAGCTCTCCTGCTTTAGGGGTGACTTTTTCCCAGCCGTTGCCGAAGATGTTAAACGGATAGGCAGAGAAGCCGCTAAGCCTGTGGTTTGCGCCATTCATAATGAACTTTACCCCAGTGGCGATCGCGCAAAACTTACCAATGATTAAGCGATCGCCAATAAACGGAAAGTGATAAAGCACGTTTCGCTCAAAATTTTCTGAGTCTTCTAGATCGTCATAATAGGTATAGTCACCAATCACGATATTAGGATTCGACACCGTGTTTTTAATAAAACAAACTTGTGGAAACCCAGCCATCGGGTGTATATCATTCGGATTTGCACCGTACATAGACTCTCCTTCTTTGTAGGGATTATAGCTCTCATAATATCGTCAGCATCCTCGCTACGATAGATGCTCTGCTGCTTTAGTCAAAGCAAAACCCTTGGATTCTGTAGAGTCCAAGGGTTTAGAAAAATATAGCTTTAGCTGCTTAGCTTATCGGCTTAGCCGTTGGGCAACTATTGCATATGTTTTTGGTAGCGCGCTCATCAAGCCTTTTTAAAGAAAGAATCACCGCCAGCCAAAAAGATCTAGCGAGGTTCGCGAGGCTTAGCTTTGTTTACGCGCAGGTCACGGCCCATCCATTCAGCGCCGTCGAGCGCATCAATGGCGGCTTGCTCTTCAGCATCGCTACCCAAGTCAACAAAGGCAAAACCACGCACGCGGCCTGTTTCACGATCGGTCGGTAGCGTTAAACGCTTAACGGTGCCGTACTCGCCGAAAACGCCGCTCAAGTCGGCCTCGGTTACATCGTAGGAAAGATTTCCAACATAAACGCCCATTTGATTATTCTCCAAAAGTTAAACGAAAGTAGTGAAAGTGAAAAGACTTTTTAAGTGAGAGGTTGCTTTTGATTTATCTAAAGCAAAACCCCTGGACTCTCGAAAATCCAAGGGCTTAGGTAAATCTAGCTATTTGGCTGCTCGGCAGATTACTCAGCAGTTGATCTAGCGAGGCTCGCGAGGCTTAGCTTTGTTTACACGCAGGTCGCGGCCCATCCACTCAGCGCCGTCAAGCGCATCAATGGCGGCTTGCTCTTCAGCATCGCTACCCAAGTCAACAAAGGCGAAACCGCGCACGCGGCCTGTCTCACGGTCGGTTGGAAGCGTGACACGCTTAACAGTGCCATACTCAGCAAAGACGCCATTTAAGTCGGCCTCTGTTACGTCATAGGAAAGGTTTCCTACATAAACGCCCATTCGATTAGTCTCCTGAAATTAAACGAAATTAAAAAGTGTACAAAACAAAACGCTAAAGTCGTTCCTGTACTCACTATTGACTATGCGCTTTCTCAGCCTCTAGCTTTAACCAAGCGCTTTGATCAAACAAAAACTTTGGTTAAACAAAAAGCTTTGGCCAAACCAACAGCTCAAGCCTTAGACTCTTAAGAATCCAAGGCTAGTTGAGTTGCTTAATTAGTCAGCTTTGCGCTGAGCATATCGTTTTAGCAATGTCTTACAAGAGCTTACAAGAATTTCAACGCGCTCGTTAGCGACGGTTGCTTTCGCGAGGCTTGGCTTTGTTAACCTTGAGGTCGCGGCCCATCCATTCAGCGCCGTCAAGCGCTTCGATGGCAGCATCTTCTTCACTGTCGCTGCCCAGATCGACGAAGGCAAAACCGCGTACGCGGCCAGTTTCACGATCGGTGGGCAAGGTGACGCGCTTGACAGTGCCATACTCGGCGAAGACGCCGTTTAGGTCAGCTTCTGTCACGTCATAGGAAAGATTCCCTACATAAACGCCCATAAATAGTCTCCAAAAATTAAACAGGGTATTGAGAATGATATGTCGGACGGAAGCCTGTAAAAATCAAGGGAAACCCTTTGAAACAGAAAAGCAAACCTGTAA
>JBARVS010000379.1:0-18385 GCA_049646385.1 Phormidesmis sp.
AGCAGTGTAGTCGCCTCGGCTAGCGCCTGACTCACCGTTGATTTCTTCGGTGAGGTAGTCGAAGGTGCCGGAGTCAGTACCGGGGCCAAACAGCTCCATAGGCTTGTCGGGAAAGGAGGGATCGACCTGATTCCAGTTGGTCACCTTAGCTTCTGATTCAGGTGCCCAAATTGTCTTGAGCTGGTCTGTCGTGAGACAGCTCGCAAAGTCGTTGGCTTTGTTAGTCACAAAGGTAATACCGTCATAGGCAACGGGTACCTCAATAAATTCAACGCCTGCCGCTTCGCAAGATGCAATTTCTTCGTCTTTAATCTGGCGAGAAGCGTTGGAAATATCTATTTCACCCGCGCAGAACTTTTTGAAGCCGCCGCCTGAGCCAGAGTTGCCGACGGTGACGCTGGTTCCAGGGTTAGCAATCTGAAACTCCTCGGCCATGGCTTCCGAGATAGGATACACGGTGCTAGATCCGTCAATGGCGATCGCCCCAGTCACACCCGCACCATCAGCCGCGCCATCGCCAGCACCAGCCGTCGTATCAGCCCCACCGCCACAGGCTACAAGGCTAGTTGCCAACGCTAAAATAGCAGCAGAATACACCAGATATGTCGAACGAGCCTTAAATTGCATAAAACCTATCACTCCTTAAAACACCAGTAAAAATGCTCATTTGAGCTATTACCTTGAACAGCCTCACCGCAGCTTCTATGGGCTGGCCTGTTCGGTAAAAACCCTTACAGTCGCATTCTGACTGAAACCTATCACTCATAAGTAAAGGCTAGGTTAAGATATGAGAATTCTCAATGCATTCCTTTGCTTTTTTGACTGCATTTTGAACCACAAATATTCAAATATTATTGATGACGACCTTGCCAGTCCCTCTTCAGAACATGCCAAAAGCACCTCATATGCCTATGCACGCTGTAATCTATGACGGAAACTGCAATCTTTGCGTAAACCTAGTAAAGCTGCTAGAAAAGCTAGACAGAGGTGAAAGGTTTCGCTACGTGCCGATGCAGGATGAAGCGACGCTGGCAGGTTTTGACTTGGCGGCGGCTGATTGCGAGCTGGGAATGCTGCTGATTGCCTTAAATGATGACGGTAGCGCGACTCCTCAACGCTGGCAAGGCAGCGACGCCGCTGAGGAAATTGGTCATTTGCTGCCGATGGGCGCGATTTTTGTGCAGGCATACAGGGCGCTGCCAGGGCTGAAGCCAACGGGTGATAAAGCCTACGCATTTGTGCGTGACAATCGCTATGAGCTGTTTGGCCAGCGAGAAAGTGTGTATCAACCTACCTATCCTTGCGCTGATGGCCAATGCAGAGGATAACGCTATCAACGCCAAAAGAAAATTAGGGGCCAGCGAAGATCACCTCTTCTAGGTCGCTGCGGCTCAGAGAGTATTTGAAAACGCGCTGCATGGTAGAGCCGTCGGCGCTGGTGTAGCTTGCGATGATTGAGTCGGCATCTAAAAAGATTTCGGCTGACCAGCGATCGCGCACGGTTGTCCAGCGGCTGATGTTGCTAGGATCGCGATCGCAGCCTTGTTCGGTTAACCAGGCTTCAATTTCGGGTAGGGGATGGCTGTAGAGCGGCGTATTGGCAGGAGGCATAGCAAAAAAAAGAAAAATTTAGTGAGAAAAGTTTAGGGGTGAGCAGGAAGAATAGAGGGCGTTTTTGGCTTGGGTACTAGCCAAGGCGCTTCAGGTAGATCTGGGAGATATTCATGTTCAGAAGGCTCCTCAGCTAGCTTTCTGGGCGGATAAAAAGCGGGCTGAGCAGGCGCTTCATCTTTGGCCAAAAGTGCATCCAGGTTGGGCGCGATCGCATTGCTATTAGTCAGGCTTAGGGTCACGACCAGCAACAGGCAGCCGATAAAGGTAATGCCTAAAATAAACAGCGCAAAAAATTCACCCGCAGACAGGGGCCGATCGGTCGGATCTAAATAGGCGTTAGATGAATATTTGTCGGCCTTTGAGCTAGCGTTAACGGCTGATGCGCTGCGATCGCTCTCCATAAACGACTGCATGACCGACAGGCGCGAAAATCCGTTTTTATAGTCGTAGGTCAGCCGTTTTTCGGGGCTGCTGAGCGTTGCATAGGCTTCGTTGAGCGCCTGAAATTTGGGAATGGCGATCGCACTTTCCAGCTCGGTAGTGTCGGGATGGTACAGCTTGCTCAAGTCCCGATAGGCTCGGCGAATGTCCTGCACCGAAGCGTTAGAGCGCAGGCCCAGTCGCTCGTAATAGTTAGGTTGAGACATCATTTTCTCACACCGCTACTGTCAGAACGGGCTCACGAGTCAACCGGATTTGCGCTAGGGCAAATATTACTGGAATTACCCGAGCATAGTTGGTCGCCACTGCTCGCCAGCCCAGGTCAGCCAAAAACCAAGTCCATAGAGCAGGCCCTAAGCAAGCCATCGCGCCGCGCATCGCGCCATATCGAGCCGAGGCTTTGACCATGCCTTGAGTCGCGATCTGCGCCGCTGCGCGTGAGTTCACCTGAGCCGCCATGCTGAGGCCACCCTTCACTAGGGTTTGCTTTGCGACCTGATACTGGGCCATGTGTAGGGCAAACTGCTGGGCAATTTGTCGCAGCAGCCAAGGGCGAACCACTGCGCTCAGGGCGATCGCACTGCCGCCTTTGGCCAATAGAGACAGCGGCTTTTCCTTAAGCAGCTTGGGCAACTGCTCAAACTCTTGGGTGCTGGCGATCGCGCTTTGTAGCTGTCGCTCTAGTCGTTTTTTCTCGCTTCTGGGCATTTGCTTCCAGGCTTTCTCAAGCAAAACCAAAAACACTTCAGACTCCAGCTCAGTCACGCTAAGCCCTTCATACTGGCGAACTTTCAAGTGGCGACACACTCGCTGCAAGGTCTGGTGATAGCTCACCTGATGGGTGCGCTGTTGTAGCACGCTAAGCCCGTCAGCAGCCAAATAGCGAAACCGCTGCTCTAAGAGCGCGATTCGCCGATGGCGCTGATGCTTGCTGATATCTATCGGCTGCGGCGTGCACAGATAGTCAAAAGGATTAAATTTCGGCTCAAAGAGCAGCTCAGCCATCAGATGCAGCTCTTCATCGGTGGCTAGCTCTAGCCCGCTCCTGAGTTCGTCCACTTGAGGTTTGTCCAACTAGCTTACCTGCGGTATCTCTTTTACTCTAAACCTGCATCAGGCACAGACAAGTCAGCGTGTAAACGCATCTTTTCTGTTCCCGTTTAATCGGTTATTTACTCTATAAATAGTGAATAACTAAATATAAGTATAAAAGCAGGCAGGTTGATTATGTGGGATGTGGCCATTATTGGCGCGGGGCTGAGCGGGCTTACCTGCGCGCGGCAGCTAACAGCAGCAGGCTATCAAGTGTGCATCCTAGATAAGTCACGAGGGCTAGGGGGACGCATGGCAACCCGGAGAGTCGAATTCTCTACAGATTCTTCACCAAACGCCCAGACGCGAGTTGATCACGGGTTGCGCTACTGGCAACCGCAAAGCGAAGGACTCAAAATGTTAACTCAGGCGATGCTCGCCGAAGGTGTACTAAAGCCCTGGGCGGTCAGCGCCTATGAGATTCGTCAGCGAGGGGCGATAGTGCCTGTAGCGCAAGCGGCTGAGGATCTTAAATATGTGGCACCCGCCGGGATGAGTGCGATCGCCAAATTTCTCATCTCAGACTGTATCTCTCAAGAAAATCTGCTAACCCATCACAGAGCCGTGAGCATGAGCTATCAGGGCGACTGCTGGCAAATTGAATGTGAGGGCGGTGCGGTCGTCAGGGCCAAGCAGTGCGCGATCGCCATTCCTGCCCCCCAAGCCACCGTCCTGCTGCAAAACTGTTCTATCAATACCAGCTCATCGGGTGACTTGAGCGATCGCCTCACCGCCGCCATTGACTCACTCAAGGCCGTTACCTATTTCCCTTGCCTAACGGTGTTAGCGGGCTATCATCACTGCCACAGCGACGACATGGGCGAGCTAAACCCCAACGGCTGGATAGTCACCGACTATGCAGGTACCTCAACCGACTGGACTGGGCTCGATAGCAGCAAGCGACAGCAGGCCAATCAACAGGCCGATCAGCAGGTCGATCAGTCGGCAAATAGTCCGGTCATTGTGATTCACAGCAAAGCGGCCTTTGCCCAGCAGTACATCGACGCCCGTGACCTACAGCCCGCCGCCTCAGTGCTGCTGCGAGCCAACGCTCGAAAATTTGCCGCTTGGATTGCCCAGCCCGAATGGTTTCAAACGCATCGCTGGCGCTATGCCCGAGTTGACAAGGCTTATCCTGATGAGAGCATGATGATAGGCAATACGCTCGCTTGCGGCGGCGACTGGTGCGTGCCAAGCCAGGGCGATCGCCTGCCTGCTTTGCAAAATATCGACTATGCCTATCTATCGGGTCTGGCCATGGCAGCGGCCATTAAGCAGGAGAGTTGCTAGCGATATACTCTAGTTCTTAGCCTGATAGAAGCTAGCAAGGCACAGCCATTGACAGCGAGAAGAATAGGCTAAGAAACTGCTGAAAATTCTGATTTCAGTCTTACTATCGAATTGCGCTGAGGAAATGCCTTTCTCCTTAGCCTGATGACTCTTTCGGCAAGTCAACGCTGGCCCTGATGCTCTTTTCCTTTTTTCAAAAACTGGCCACTCGCTGGCGGTATGGGTTAGGTTTTTCGCTAGTAGTGCTGGTTTTAATCGTGGCGTTGTCAGGGGGCGATCGCGCCCCAACCCCACAATCTTTTAACCCAGTTGAGCAACCCGTCAAGCAAGAAGTTCGCGGCGTTTGGATAACCAATGTGGCCAGCAGCGTTTTGTTTGCTCCCTGGGGCATTCCTAGAGCGCTCAATCAGCTTGCCGACATGCATTTCAATACGGTGTATCCGGTCGTTTGGAACCGAGGCCAAACCTTTTATCGCAGCCAGTCACTCAGTGCAATAACCGGGCAACCCATTGCCCCGCTGATGGCGCTAACGCATTTAATCGAAGACCCGCTAGCCGAAATGGTAAGGGTCGGGCACCGTCAAAATTTAAGAGTGCTGCCATGGTTTGAATATGGCTTTATGGTGCCCATGAATTCAGCGATCGCCTTGCAGCATCCCAACTGGCTAACGGCTCGACAAGATGGCTCTCGTCAGCTTCAAAGTGGCCTGTTTGAACCCATCGAAACGCCATTGGAAAGAGGACTCTTTTCTCGGCTGCTAAACGGCGGCGCTCCTACGCAGCTCGGCTGGCTAAATCCTATGCATCCTAGCGTACAAGGTCTTTTGCTGGGGTTAATAGAAGAGGTAATTGATCAGTATGACGTAGATGGCATTCAGCTAGACGATCACTTTAGCCTGCCCGTGGAGTTTGGCTATGACCCTTATACGGTGTCGCTGTATCAAGCAGACCATCAGGGACAGCCGCCGCCTAACAACCCGGCTGACCCCGATTGGCTTCGCTGGCGAGCAGAAAAGCTGAGCCGATTTATGAATATTATCCACGCCAGGGTGAAGGCCAAATGTTTGAGCTGTACAATTTCTATTTCGCCGAATCCGGCTAAGTTTGCCTATCGGTTTTATCTGCAAGATTGGCGCAAATGGGTGGCAGAAGGCTGGGTAGATGAGCTAGTGGTGCAGGTGTACCGGGACGATGCCGAGCGCTTTGAGAGTGAGTTAGGTAAAGCGCCTTTGCAGGAAGCGCAGAGTCGTATTCCGGTCAGCATCGGCATTTTAACGGGCACTTGGCAGCATCCGATTTCGTTTGAGCAAATTCGGCAGCAGGTGCAGAGCAGCCGCGATCGCCATTTCTCGGGCGTCTCATTCTTTTACTGGGATACGCTTTGGAGCTACTTTACCCCAGAGTCGCCGCAGCGCCGCAGGCAGGCGTTTAAGCAGCTTATGAACGAAATCTCTTGATATTTTTGAGTTGATATTTTTGATCTTAATGTCACTATCCAACGGTTTTGAATCAGTCGCTCGCCGCTTGGCCCGCCCTCTGACGGCGCTTTGCAAGCAGCAAGGGTTAGATCCGATTCTAGTGTTTGAAAGAGCAACGCTGTGGCTAGGATGGACAGGGCTCACTTGGCTAGCCTTTTTGGTGAGCCTTTTGTTTATTGAAGTGGGTGGAAGGAACGATCTTTCTGGCATAGACGGACTGCTCGGCGGTGCTTTAATTGGCTCGGCTCAGTGGCTGGTGCTCAGAGGGCATGTGCAAAGAGCATACCGCTGGATAGTCGTCAGCGTGTTGATCTGGGGGGCTTTGGCGTTTGTAGATGTGGGTGCGATTGGCTGGATGGCACCCGATATACCATTTGATGCCAATGGTCTGTTTTTAAGAAGCAGGCTGGGCCTTTTTTATGGGGGCTATGTAGGGCTAATTTTGGGACTGGGCCAGTGGTGGGTGATGCATCGTCAGATGGTGCAGGCTTGGCGGTGGATTCCGCTGACGGTGGGGATTTGGGCGGTGGCGATCGCCCTTGGCTGGCTAGTCGGCGGCGCGGTGCGAGCAGCCAGTCATTTGTTCGTGGGTGAAGTCGTTGGGCTGATGGTGGCTTGGGGGGCGATCGCTCCCCTTTCAGGCATCGGCATCGTGGGCATAATCTATTCAGCTAGACGGGTCAGCTAGACGGGTCAGCTAGACGGGTCAGCTAAACAGGCTAGCTAGACGGGCGTTTGCCGCCGACAAATCAAAGGCGTCAGGATCAAAGCTACCGTATTGGTCGATCAGCTCAATATAGTCAGGGTCACTCGTATCTTCTAGTCGCACGAGCAGCTCGTCATAGCCCCATACGCCGCCTGAAGACTCAGGCGGGCAGGCCGCAGCACCGTCTATGCAAATCGGTAGCTCAGCAGCAGTCTCTTTTATCAACGGCTCTGCTTCTATGCGATGCAGCCAACCATTCTCAAAGTCGTATAGATAGTAAAGGCGCTTATCTGCCGCACTGCTCAATAAATCTGCTAGGCTTTGCTGAATCTCACAGGCTGCGCCACCTATTTGCTGGCGAAAGGCATACTCGTGCTGATTTTCCCAGCCCATAGCGCGCTGAATAATGCCGTGCAGGTCTTGCAGCACAACCTTACTAGAGACCAGCACCTGCCTCCATACCTCAGGCTCACTGTCTACTAGCACAATCTTGAGCTGATAGTTCAAAGCGCTTCACCCTGCTGATCTTGCCAGTCTTGCCCGAGCTGAATAGTAATGTCAGACTCCAAGCTGCCGGTGCTTTCTACCCGCACTTCCCCAACGCCCAAAAACTGATGAATCGATTCTGCACTGCTGAGGTCGCCGCGCTGGGCGACAATTCGAGTCTCGATTAGGGGCTCGTGCCAGTTGCGGTCAACAAATACGTTGTAATATCCAGTGTCGTAAAGGCTGTCAATCAGCGACTGAACGGCCAAGCTGTCGTCAGTGCTGTCCTGAATGGCAACTCTCACATCAGAAGGGTCGGCTTGCTCGGAAACGCTGTACGCCTTTGAAAGGCCAAAATACTGCTCAGAAAGCGCATCAATTTCTGAGTAGTTAGGCAGCCAGTAGCTGAGTTCGTAGTCTTCGTAGCTGCTAAACGTACCGGGCAGCATCAGCATTTGAATGTTAGAGCGATCGGTGCGAGCGCCATAGCCGACGAGCGCAACTAGCTCTTCTACCGAAAGATTGGTATCAACGTTGGACTGAATGACCGACAAAATTTTAGGCAGGCGGGCGATTGTCGTGGGATTCAACGCTTGCTCTACAAGGGCTCGCATCAGGATTTGCTGGCGCTGTACTCGGCCAATGTCGCCCTGGTCATCGTAGCGAAAGCGTAGAAACTGCATCGCCTTATCGCCATCTAGTCGCTGCTCACCTGCCTTTAAATTGATGTATAGGTGCTGGCTATCGTCCTGATACTTCATATCCTTGGGCACGTTCACCTTCACGCCGCCGAGCGCGTCAATCAGCTTTTCGACCCCTTGTACGTTAATGCGAACGTACCGATCAATGCCAATGCCGCCCATCAGCTCGCTAGTGGCCTGGGCGCTCATAGCAGGGCCACCTTCGCGATTGGCTTCGTTGATTTTGGTGACCTCGCCGTTGACATTGGTGCGAGTATCACGCGGAATAGACATCACCGCAATCCGTTCGTCTTTTGGATCAAACCGCATCATCAGCATGGTGTCAGAGAGGCCGTCAAATGAGTTGACTAGCGAGTCGTAGCCGTCTCGGTCGATGGCGTCGTAGTCGTCTATATCTGAGCTGATAACTTTAACGCCTAGCAGCATGACGTTTACAGGCCGTGTGAGCCGAGGCAGCTGCAGGCTGTTGGAGGTAGCAATGGGCTGATCTTGGCTGAATACAGCGGCTTCTGCGGCTGAAAAATTGCTTTGCTGAAGCGGTTTTGTCCCCAGTGACATGGCCAAAAAAGCACCACCCATGGCAGATACGCTGGCAATACCGGCTAATAAAACGCTGACTCCGACCCATTTAGGCATTCGTGCCTTGCGCTGGTGCTGGTTGTATGGAGGCATGTTTGAAGAAGAAGGCCCTTTAGAGGGCGCGCGATTGACAGACGACACAAATAATCCTGGGCTATAGGGGGTTATGGGGACGCATGGAGCGAAGGTAGCAGACGATGGCCGCGTTTTTCATAAAGAGTGTGGCAGCTTTTGTGATGTATGCATAGGATGCTCCTTTGTGTTTGGTGATGCTGTTTTAGGGTAGACGGCGGCTGAGCTGAGTGATACCGGGCAAGCGAATAGATTGACCTTTGGCAACGCGAAACATCAGACTTAGGTTTAATAGGAAGTAGCCTGAGCCGATGAAGCTGCTGGCGATAAGCAGCCGCAAGCTGGTGGCTTGGTTTTGGAGGCTTCCATCTGCGGTGGCTCCGGCTGTGATGTCGGCTGTCAGTAGCGCGATCGCACTAACACAGCTCAGCCCAACCACCACAGCTAGCCGACTGACGGATCTCAGTTGGGCCGCTTCTTTGTCTTCAGTTATTTCTACAGTCGGAGCGCTCCCTTTTCCGTAAAGTGTCCAAAGTGACGGAACCACGCCAAACATCGGGATTAAATGAAGGTAGATGCGCAGCCGCTGTAGGGAGGACGAGTCCATGATGTATCAATTTTTCTCGCTGTGTTGTACGGCCTAATGAATCCCAAAATGAAGCGCAAAACTAACAGTAAACCTGATAGGGCTCAGCAATTATTGCATTGGGGGGCCTTGAGCCGCCATAAGCGGATTTGCCTACACGCTATTTCGGTAGGCGATTCGGTAGACTAAAATACCTAGCTGACTTGATCTATAATTTGTTCGTTTTTTTAGAGAGTGACTCAATGCTTGAGCTTTATCGCAAACAGGTTGAAGAACGCGCGGCTTTGAATGTGCCGCCGCTGCCGTTGGATGCTCAGCAGACGGCGGCGCTGTGCGATTTGCTCAAAAGTCCGCCGACTGGAGAGGAAGATTTTTTGATGGCGCTGCTGTGCGATCGCATTCCCCCCGGCGTAGACCCAGCCTCATACGTAAAGGCTTCGTTTTTAACCGCGATCGCCCAGGGCGAAACCACCAGCCCGCTGCTCTCACCCAAAAAGGCCGTTGAGCTGCTCGGCACGATGATGGGCGGCTACAACGTAGCTTCCTTAATTGCGATGCTTAAAGATGAGCGCTCTGAGATTGCCCAGCTTGCCGCAGACGCTCTGAAAAAGACCCTGCTAATCTATGACGCTTTTAACGACGTAATGGACTTGTCAAAGACCAACGCCTACGCCAAGCAAGTGGTAGAAGCTTGGGCTGAGGCCGAATGGTTTACCAATAAGCCCGAAGTGGCAGAATCGATTACCGTCACCGTCTTTAAGGTTCCGGGCGAAACCAATACGGACGATTTATCTCCAGCGCCTCACGCAACGACGCGCCCGGATATTCCGCTTCATGCGCAGGTGATGCTCGAATCTACGATGGAAAACCCGCTAGAAACCCTAGCTGAGCTAAAGCAAAAGGGTCATCCGGTTGCCTATGTGGGCGATGTGGTGGGCACGGGCTCTTCTCGTAAGTCGGCGATGAACTCGGTGATTTGGCACATTGGGGCCGATATTCCGTTTGTGCCGAATAAGCGAACGGGCGGGGTGATCTTAGGCGGTGCGATCGCGCCTATCTTTTTCAACACCGCTGAAGACTCTGGCGCGCTGCCAATTGAGTGCGATGTCACCCAGATGAACACAGGCGATGTCATCACCATTCATCCTTACAAAGGCGAAATCACCAGCACAGCAGGCAAGGTCATCTCCACCTTTAGCCTTTCTCCCGAAACCATCCTAGATGAAGTTCGCGCAGGCGGACGCATTCCGCTAATCATTGGCCGCGCCCTAACGGATAGAACCCGGATCGCGCTCGGGCTTGAACCTTCTACTTTATTCGTGCGGCCTCGCGCCCCGGTTGACACAGGTAAAGGCTTTACCCTCGCTCAAAAGATGGTCGGCAAAGCCTGCGGTCTTCCTGGCGTGCGCCCCGGCACTTCCTGCGAGCACCTGATGACTACAGTAGGATCGCAAGACACCACAGGCCCCATGACCCGTGATGAAATGAAAGAGCTGGCCTGTTTGGGCTTTAGCGCGGGCCTCGTGCTCCAAACCTTTTGCCACACCGCCGCCTACCCCAAGCCCGTAGACGTGCAGACTCACGCTACGCTGCCCGACTTTTTTGCCTCACGGGGCGGCGTTGCCCTAGAGCCGGGAGATGGGATTATTCACTCCTGGCTTAACCGAATGCTTTTACCCGATACGGTCGGCACGGGCGGCGACTCTCATACTCGCTTTCCGCTGGGCATTTCCGTCCCCGCAGGCTCTGGCCTAGTCGCCTTTGCTGCCGCCATCGGAGCCATGCCGCTAGACATGCCCGAGTCGGTGCTGGTGCGCTTTAAAGGAGAGCTTCAGCCCGGTATTACGCTGCGCGATGTGGTGAATGCGATTCCCTACGTTGCCATTCAAAAAGGGCTGCTCACCGTGGCCAAAGAGAACAAAAAGAACGTGTTCTCAGGCCGCATTTTAGAGATGGAAGGCTTGCCTAACCTTAAGCTAGAGCAGGCATTTGAGCTGACTGATGCCTCAGCCGAACGCTCTTGCGCGGGCTGCACCATCAAGCTTAGTGAAGCAACCACGGCTGAATATCTGCGCTCTAACGTTGCCCTGCTTAAGAACATGATTGCTCGCGGCTATCACGATGAGCGTACGCTTGCCCGCCGCATTGCAAAAATGGAAGACTGGCTCGCTAATCCTCATCTGATGAGCGCCGATGCTGACGCTGAATATGCGGAGGTGATTGAAATTGACCTCAATGAATTGAAAGAGCCTATCGTGGCTGCGCCTAACGATCCTGATAATGTAAAAACGCTCTCAGACGTGGCTGGCGACAGCATTGACGAGGTGTTTATTGGCTCTTGTATGACGAATATTGGCCACTATCGCGCTGCTGCCAAAGTGTTAGAAGGTGAGGGCGTCGCTAGCGGTCGCCTGTGGGTGTGCCCGCCGACTCGCATGGATGAAAAGCAGCTGCGCGAAGAGGGGTATTACGGTATTTTTGCAGCTGCGGGGGCGCGTACCGAAATGCCGGGATGCTCTTTATGCATGGGCAATCAGGCTCGCGTAGAAGATGGCGTGACCGTGTTTTCTACCTCGACGCGAAACTTTAATAACCGCATGGGTAAAGGCGCTCAGGTATATTTGGGCTCTGCTGAACTCGCTGCGGCCTGTGCGTTGCTAGGCCGAATTCCTGATATGACGGAATATATGGACGTGGTGGCCAGCAAAATCGATCCGTTTGCAGATGAGCTGTACCGCTACCTTAACTTCAATGAAATTAAAGGCTTTGAAGATCAGGGGCGGGTGGTGCCAAAAGCAGCAGAAGAACAGATTGAAAGGGAGGCGGTAGGGGCGACTTAAGCTACTTCAGTCGATAAAGCGGTGCGGTTATGCCTAAAGAGCGATCGCCCGTCCCTAACTCTACATCTGAAGGTCATGTCGTTAGTTTTGGCGCGATTGATAGGGTTTTAGATGAACCCGATCAAAGAAACACCATGCCAGATCCTAATACCGACCGAGTAGATAAAGATGCGATCGCGCCCGAAGTCGCCACCACTGCACCTAGATCAACTAAGGCCGAAGCGTTACTAGCTAATGAATCAGACGAAGCTAAAACAATGGCGTCTGACACAGATGCGAGCGATGGCCCGCCTGAAATGGCACTCTCCGAAGAAGCTGCTGGGGTAGAAGATGCCGCCGCCGCCGAAGTGATGGAAAGGGTAAACAGCGGCATGGAGACAAGCGCCACGACCGCCGCGCCCGTTGATCCTGAGGCAGCGGCTTTGGCCAAAGGTGCGACGACGCCCAACGATGAAAAGTCATAGAAGCTCAAGCAGCCTGTAGCAGCGGCTCGCCATTTAGCACCGTTAGGCAGGTGTTAATCATGCCTGTGGTGACGGCGGGCAGCTCTAGCTGAGGGGTGAGGCCAGTGGAGCTAATGACCTCAAATAGTTTGATGGCGGTAGGGTTCTTTTGCGCGAGCTTGCGGCCCAACTCGGGGCCAGTGAAAGAGGCTTTTTCGCCCCATAGCAAGGCGGTTGGCGTAGTTAGCTCGCCAATGTAGTCGGCTAGGTCAAAGCACAGGTCACCGCGCACAAAGGAAAGGGCCGTATAGTCGGCGTCGGGCTGCTGAGCTGATTGCAGGTAGGCGTTGACAATATCTGCTGAGATGCGGCTAGGATCGGCGAACTGTCGGTCTTTAAGAAAGCTTTCGATGCCAAAGCGGGTGGCAATTCCTCCCATGTACAGCAGCCTATCAACAATGGGCAGGCTCACCACTTGAGCAAACGGGCTGCGCCTGTAGTCGTTGCCAAAGTCTGAAAGGCCCGCAGGCGTCATCAGCACCAAAGACTTGAAAATATCGGGGTTGGCGATCGCAATTCTCACTACAAAAGCCGCCGTCAGCGCCGAAGCCACTACCGTCACAGGCTGAGGGCAAGTAGCGCGAATAAATTCTGGAATGTTGTTGAGATAATCGTCAATCGTATAGGCCCGCTTAAGGTGGTCAGAAGCGCCCCACCCGATTAGATCAGGGGCAATCACGCGGTAGTTGGCCGCAAACGCTGGAAACACTTTTGACCATTCATAGGCAGATGAGCCGCCGCCAAAGCCGTGTAAAAATACCAGTGTCTCTCGCTCTGCTAGGCGCTGCTGAGCGGGATACTCTGGCAGAGCTGGAATATAGTAGACAATTCGACCTAGCTGCGTTTCTGCGGTTCTTTGATCGGTGAAAGGAAGCTTGAGCATGGAGTCTACGCGAAACTAATTCACGTAAATACTATTGAATAGCTTCAAAAAAGGAATGTAGCTGAAGGAGGATCTAAGCGTAATAGCACTCTAGGCGTAATAGCACTCTAAGCAGTCTTTCATCACTTCGTGATGGTTGAAGGCGAGCGGCATGGTGAGCGCTGTTTTTACTTCAAACCATTTGGCTTCGACGACTTCACCTTTGGAGACTTGGGGATTGAGCGGGGGAAGCGGGCGATCGCCTAAGCAAAACATTAGCGCATACTTGAGCGTTACATTTTGACGATACCTCGGCGTACTATACACCTCATACGGCTGCTCAAGATTGCCTTTGAACTCAAAGTCTTCAGCGAGCTGCGGAATATCTAGCCCTAGTTCCTCCCACACTTCACGATAAACGGCCTGCGTGGTGGTTTCATCATAGTCAAGATAGCCTCCCGGCAGCCCCCACTGGCCAACGCCTTCGGGCAAATCAACGCCGCGCAGTCCTAGCGGCACATATTGAACGCCTTTGCTCACAAAAAACAGAACAGGCAAAACGGTGACGCTACGACTGATCCAAATTTCTTTGCCTTCAATATGGATGCATTGGTTAGGAGTGCTTTTAAATTTCACAGCGATTAGGGTTGTCACAACGATAAGTAGACATATAAACCAGAATAGGGGATGCCCGACAGACATCCCCGATATTCAAGCGGTCAACCCTATCGCCAAGAGCCAATAGCGAAGTTATCTAACGCTCGCAAGTTAACCCTGGTAAGCTAACGCTCGTAAGTGCCAACGAGTCTAGCCTGAGCAATCACATGAGGTTCGATAGCTTCTATCAGATCTTTTCTGGCCCAACCCGGCCCTAGATCCATCTCGTCATTGAGTGCGTACAGCCAAAAGTAGTAATGATGGGGGCCGTGTCCCGGCGGCGGCGCAGGGCCAGTGTAGCCTGTTTCCTCTTTTGTATTCGCGCCCTGGGTAAATTCAGAGCCGCCGCCTGCTGCTATCTCTGTGACCTCTGGCGGAATGTTGTACAGTACCCAGTGCGTGAACCCTTTGGGCAAAGGTGCGTCTGGATCATGGCAAATGAGTACGAGCTGCTTAGTTTCAGGGGGCACTTTGCGCCACTGTAGCGGCGGAGAAATGTTCTCTCCTTCGCTGGTATAGCGCTTGGGAATAGCGCCCAAGCTAGCAAAAGCTGAGCTGGTGATTTCTAGTTCTTTGAGTTTGAGTTCCACGAGTTGTTCTGTGTTGAAGGAGCTAGGTTATGCTGATTCGCTTACTTAGCGAATAGTGCGATCGCCTTCTCATTAAAAGCAGGAATATCATCAGGATTACGGCTCGTTACCAAGTTACCGTCTTCAACAACTTCCTGGTCAACCCAATTAGCCCCTGCATTCTTCAGGTCAGTTTCAAGCGATGGCCAAGAGGTCATTTTGCGTGACTTGACGACATCAGCCTCAGCCAGCGTCCAGGGGCCATGGCAGATTGCAGCGACGGGTTTACCCGCATCAAAAAATGATTTAACAAACTTGACGGCTTTGTCCATTGTGCGGAGCTGATCGGGGTTAGCAACGCCGCCCGGTAGCAGCAGCGCGTCATAGTCAGCCGCGTTAGCTTGATCTAAAGGCACGTTTACATCAAAGTAGTCTGCTTTGTCGAAGTGGTTCCAGCCTTGTACGCGATCGCTCATCGGCGAAATTACAAAAGTCTGTGCGCCTTCCTCTTCAAACGCCTGCTTTGGCTTGGTAAGTTCAACCTGCTCAAAACCATCGGCGACTAAAATAGCGATTTTCTTGTTGTTGAGTTTCTGTGACATGAGTTCCTCTGTGTTTCTTCTGCGTTTCTTCTATATTTTTGTAGGTTCGTTCTTAATGTGCCGATTTACAGCCCTTGCTTGGTCGGGCGGATAATCATCTCATTGACATCTACATCATCAGGCTGTTCGATGGCATAGGTAATCGCGCGGGCGATCGCATCAGCATCAATCGCAACCTCATACATCTGCTCAGCATTCTTCGCACTTTCCTCATCAGAAATCGTGCTAGTTAGCTCTGTCTCCACCGCTCCAGGAGAAATATTGGTCGAGCGAATCTCTCCCTTCGACTCTAGCCGAATGCCTTCTGATATTGCTTTTACTGCGAACTTAGTCGCACAGTACACCACACCTGAGGGCATCACCTTGTGGCCCGCTACCGAAGAGAGATTAATGATATGTCCCGACTTTTGTTCTTTCATGATCGGCAGCACGGCGGCTACGCCATACAGCACACCCTTGATGTTGACATCAACCATTTGATCCCACTCATCAACCTTTAAAGCGGCCAAAGGCGATAGGGGCATCAGGCCCGCATTATTTATCAGTACGTCTATTCTGTCGTATGCCTTGTGCGTTGCCTCAGCTAGCGCTTTAACCTGCTCTCTATCAGTAACATCTGTCACCTGATATTTGGCAACGCCGCCTGCTTTACTAATCTCATCAGCTAGCTCTTTTAGCCGATCTTCTCTTCTAGCTGCAAGCATCAGCTTAGCGCCCCTTTTTGCCAACCGACGAGCCGTCGCTTCGCCTAGCCCGCTGCTAGCGCCTGTAATAATCACTACTTTGTTTTCTATTTCAGCCATAGTTTCTCTTTAATCTAACTAACACTTCACTATCCAAGAGATTAGTCAGGTTGGCCGTCTACCTAACGGAATGTCATAGGCACCGCTGCTTGTCTAGGTCTAACTAAAGGTAGAGATTATTTTTGCTAAAGGTATAGAAAACTAATGCCCCCGATCAAAAAGCGATCAGGGGCATAGTCAAAGGTGTGTTGTAGGCGATCGCCCGCGCCCTCGTTCCGTTAGAAAAAGAAAGCAGTGATTAGCCCAAGCTCTCTCTAACAGCGTCTTCTAAAACATCTGTCATGCTTTTGCCTTCCGCGATCGCCTTAGCCTTCAGCTTGGCAAACAGCTCGTCAGAAACGCCCACTCGGTTGCGACGACGGCCAGAACCTACCGGACTAACAGGGGTGTAGGTTTCGGTGAACTGGCGGAGGGATGTGAAGGTGTAGCGATCGCAAAAATCACCAAAGCTCTCTCCTGCGTTTCGATTCTGCTTAAAGCAAGCAAACAAAGGCTCTAGCTGCTCTTCTAAGCTATCCTCATGCAGCTTTTCCATATAAGGCCGCGCCAGCCGGGTTTGATTCGGCGACCCCCCCAGCCATAGCTGATAGCTCTTAGGAGCCTGACCCACAAAGCCCAGCTCAGCCATATAAGGCCGCGCGCAGCCGTTAGGACAGCCCGTCATCCGTATCACAAAAGTTTCGCCCCTAAGCCCCAGCTTAATCAACAGCTTGCGAATGCGCTCCAACATGCTTGGAATAATGCGCTCAGACTCTGTAACCGCTAGGCCGCAGGTAGGCAAGGCGGGGCAGGCCATCGAATAGCGCTCTAGCGAATCCACTTTGCTATCCGGCGTAATGCCATCACGGTCAAGAATTTTTTGAATCGCCGCCTTATCGTCGGGCTCAATATCGCAAAGAATTACGCTTTGGTTAGGCGTCACTCGCATCGGCACATTAAATGTTTCAACAATCTCTTTGAGCGCGGCCTTGTTGCGCAGCTTGCCCTGGTTGTGCACCCGCCCGTTGCGAACATGCACACCAACAAATAGCTTGCCGTCACCCTGCTCATGCCAGCCCAAATAGTCCTCAAACTTCCACTCAGGCAGCTCGCGGTAGGGCTCTAGCTGTTTGCCCATGCGCTTCTCAATTTCAGCAATGAACTTTGGCAACCCCCAGTGATGCACCAGATACTTCATCCGCGATATGCGGCGATTATATCGCTCACCATAGTCGCGCTGAGTGAATACAATCGCTTTGACGAGATCATAAACATCTTCTTTAGCGACATAGCCCACATGGTCAGCCGTGCGAGCGAAGGTTTCTTCTTTGTTATGAGTACGGCCCATGCCGCCGCCCGCCATCACGTTAAAGCCTAGCAGCTCCTTATTTTCATCGGTGATCACGACCAGCGTGATGTCTTGGGTATAGGCATCCACCGAGTTGTCACCCGGCACCGTAACCGCGCATTTGAACTTGCGAGGCATGTATTGAGTCCCATAAATCGGCTCAATAGATTTGCCATGCTCGGTCTTAACCAAGCCACTACGCCCTTCACGAGCCGCTACGACATCTGGATCTTCCTCAGTCGTCACCACCTTTTCACCATCTAGCCAAATTTCGTAGTAGGCAGGCGTTTGGGGCGTGAGCAGATCAGCGATGTTAGTGGCATACTTACGAGCCAGAACGTACTCAGGCTTGTTGGTGTAGGGCGCAGGGGGAGCCATCACATTCCGGCTGAGATCGCCGCAGGCACCTAGCGTAGAGCCCATGCTGCGAATAATGTCAGCTAGAGTTGCTTTCAAATTCTTCTTTAGAATGCCGTGGAGCTGAAAAGCCTGACGAGTCGTGGCGCGAAGCGTATTGTTGCCGTATTTGTCCGAAATGTCATCAAGGGTAAGATAAAGCTGTGGCGAGATGTAGCCGCCCGGGTTGCGCAGGCGCAGCATCATGGAATAGTCTTTTTCCTGGCCCCGAATCCGATTGTCGCGGTTATCTTGTTGGTAAGAGCCGTGGAACTTTAGAATTTGGATACCCTCTTCTGTAAAGTGGGTCGTGTCCTGCTGTAGCTCAGTCGCCACGGGCTCTCGCAAAAACTGGCTGCGTTCTTTGATGCCTTCGAGTTTGGATACTTTTATCTCAGCGGGCGAATTGGCGGGCTTGATGGGCGTGTGAACCATGGGAAAACAGGTGGGGAGATAAGGAGAGTAGGCAGGACGAACGAGAAAATTTTGTACAAACGCTTGTACGGATGAATCCCCGGTAACCCGGTCGGGATTGCGGTGTATATATAGAAATTTTATCACCGTAGCCTAAAGAAGGTGGTTGCCTCTCAAGAAAACGACTTATTCTGATTCAAAAGGCGAAACCTACTTTAACATTGTCAGCCAACTGCCCAGGAGCCCATCCCATGGCCGATTCCATGCTATATAGCGAGGAAATGTTTGTATTTCTCACGCCCGATGCCAATGAGACTTTCCTGACACCGCCAGAATTAATAGACAAGCTTAAGGAAGTGCTGAAAGC
>JBARVS010000380.1:0-6146 GCA_049646385.1 Phormidesmis sp.
CATCTGTTGATGCAGCGATCGCACAGACAGAATCAGTCAAATCTTTCCTATTGACATTCCAGAAAATTATCCGGGGTAACTTTATAAACCCAATTTATTCGCTGTGTACCTGTCGTACCATATACTATTGCAGGCATTCAGCATATTTTATTTGTAACATTCAAAGCATTCATAATCATTCAAGTCGCGTGGGAACATGTCATTAACTAGAGGAAACAGTTATGGCTATTTAGCTAGTTGGATGACACGCCTTAAGTGGCTGGTTATTGAAGCTAAGATTTTGCTTTAGCCTCCAAATTTTCTAGGCGGCTTTTGAGGTCTTTGTTGGTGGTTTTTACCTCGTCGAGTTCCTGGCGCAGATCGGCGATCGCCCGATCTGACCCAACCCGCTTTTGCACCTTTTGCGCCGCCTCATCCGCCCGCCGCTTCACCCGTCCATCCGGACTATGCTCAGCAAGACCGCGTAAAATCTTCACGGCTCCGGGCACTTCCATTTTGGCCAAGGCGCTCACGGTGGCGACCTGTGTGAGAAAAAAGTTCTCTCGTGAAAGCGCTTCGAGTCGATCTAAAATGCGCTCTACGGCTAGCTTTTCTTGCCCGAGTGAGATTGCGCCGAGTGAGCTGATTGCCACGAGGCGAAGGGCTTGTGGCACGCCTAGCTCGGTGTAGGGCAGCAGCAACTCTAGGGCAGCTGTAGAAGATTTGAAATGAGAGAGTCCAGCGATCGCCCCACTTCTCACCACCTCATTCCAGCCCTCACGCTCTTTCAGCACCGTATCTAAAAGCTTCAGCGTTTTTTTCTCTCTATCTTTACCCTCAATCGTCGCCGAGCCAATTTTACCGATTGACCTAGCCGCCGTAGCCTCTACGTAATAGCTCTCATCACCCTTGTCCACAACGCTTTTTAGCGCCTTATAGCTGTCTGTTGTTTTTACCCCGCCCAGCGCCGTCACTACTGCCCGACGAACCTTCGGATGCTTGTCTTTCAGCCCTTTAATTAAGGCCGCTTCTGCTTGGGCAAGCTGCACTTCTCCTAGCTGTTCAGCCACCTCTGCTCGCACCGCCCAAAAAGCATCCTTTATCAAAGACTCTTCTAAAGCGGCAACGGCTTCTAGGCTGCCTTTTTTCGCGAGGGCTTCAGCCGCATATAAGCGAGAGATCGAATCAGGGTCATACGCAAGCTGTGATTTTAATTCTGCGACGGGATAGGTCAGCTCCACTGTTTTTAGCAGATGATTGCCCACGTCAAAGCTGATAAAGTCAGGCTTTTTCTCCAGCGGAAAATACAGCGCCTGCTCTCGCTCATGAACGCGCACCTTCACCGTTTTAACTTCGGTTTCTTTCCCTTTGTTGGTATAGCCAAAGCCAATCGGCACCTTTAGATCAAACAAACCTTCTTGCACCTGAGATTTGCCATCTTCTACCTGAGTTTGAGTGATCGTTAGCTTCGCTAAGTTGCTCTCTCCATCCCAGCTATAGCCAATTTTATAGTCAGGATGACCGCCCCTGTACACGTATTGATCGAACAAAAAGCGCAGGTTGCGGCCTGTGGCTTTATCAATGGCACGAAGCAGGTCAATGGTTTCAACCGTGCTATGAGCATTGTCAGTGAGCAAGGTGCTCAGCGCCCTAGTGAACAATTCATCGCCTACTTCCATCCGAATCATGTGATACACGCACGATCCTTTTTCATAAATGTGGCGATCGTATAGCTCAATCGCTTCGCGGTAAATGTGCGTTACTAGCGGACGGCGGTAGCGACTTTTGTCCTCACTCAAATAAGCCCGTGCATGGTTGAGGTGATAGTACAGCGCCTCTTCTTTGCCCAGCGTTTCTTCTACCCATAGCACTTCTGAATACGTCGCCGCGCCTTCTTTCACCCAAGCCTGCGACCAGTGATTAATCACCACCAAATCACCAAACCACTGATGGGCTAGCTCGTGAGCTACCAGCGTTTCAGCCCGCTCGTTATCTAAAGCTGCCCGCTTATCGATCAAGCAGCGGTCAGTCAGCAGCGTCGTGGTGGTGTTCTCCATGCCGCCAAAGATAAAGTCACTCACGCACACCTGATCGTAGTTAGAAAACGGATAGTCGTAGCCAAACCATCGGCTCAGCGCGGCCATCATCTGCGGCGTTTTGCCCATGGTGAGCTTGGCTTCAGCCTTGCGCCCTTTTTCAAAGTAGTAGCTGACGGGCCTGCCGTTCCACTCGTCCTTAATTTCATCAAAGCTGCCAATTGCCAGCGCCATCAAGTAGCTAGGGTGAACCTTGTCGAGCTTCCAGTGATAAATTTTGTCATCGCCTTCGGCCTCAGTGCTAATTAGCTCGCCGTTGGAGACGGCCATGAACTTTTTGGGCACCTTTACGCGAATTTCTGAGGTGGCGAGCTGGCCGGGATAGTCAAAGCAGGGAAACCAAAAGCGTGAGTCTTCATCTTCGCCCTGAGTCCAAACCTGGGTGGGCTTGTCGGGATAGTGTTTGTCGGGGCCAACGAAGTAGATGCCGCGCTGTGGATTTTCGTTGGCGTAGTCAATCGTGAGGGTAAATGACTCACCGTATTCGGTCGGTTTTTTGAGCGATACCTGTAGCTGCTCGCCGTCGTATTCAAACGGTTGCTGGGTGCTGCCGACTTTGACGCCTTCAATTTTTAAATCCACTGCGTCCATAGTTAGGCTGGTGAGGCCGTCGGCAACGGGTGCAATGCGGACTTTGCAGGTGCCGCTATAGGACTTATTAGGGATGTCAAAGGCTAAATCTAGGGCGATGTGCTCTACTTGTCCGGGGCGATCTGGATTGTAGTGGGGATATGCGCCGGGTAGCTCGAAGGGCTTTCGATCCGATGGGTCGAGTAGGGATGAGTAGATATTTTCTGTATGAGTAGCCATATAAATAAAGATGAGAAAGTGGTTGAAGCGGGCGGGCTAGGGTTTATTTTTAGATTAGCTTTTCTTCGCAGTTTTGCGGTTCTTTTAATTGTTTTTGCCGGATTGTTTCACTTATGAACGCAGTTGCTTCTTCACTGATTAATGGCTTGCTTGCTGTTAGGCCGCTGGCTAAATTTGCTAAATACAAAGCTCGTAACATGATGATGGATAGGGCGGAAGGGCTGGGGATTTATTGGCGGAATGAGGTAAAGGTGTTGGAGGCGCGAGGGCGCGAGGGTGAGAAGGGGGTGGCTCCGGTTTGGGAGGAGGAGCTAGGGGCGATCGCCAACCCACACATCACCTACCCGCCTTACTACACCACCAGCTTTCACGCCTATGATGAAGGCAACTTAGGCTGGCTCCCGGCGATGGAAGTTGACGTAGCAGCGCGGGCCGTTCACGCTCGCATTTGGCCCGAAGGCGACGAACGAGCTGGCATTAGGGGCGATGAGAGCCTGCGCCAGAGCTATCACAAAGTATTAAAAGAAACGCTGCTCAACGCCCCCAACAGCAGCGATCCAAAAAACATTATTGATCTGGGCGCGAGCGCGGGCCGCAGCACATTTGCCCTGCAAGAAACGTTTCCTGCCGCCCAGCTCACAGGCGTAGACCTTTCTGCCTACTTTTTAACGGTTGCCCAGCACGCCGAAGCCGAAGCGCAGCGGAACGACCCTACAAAAAAAGCTTCTGTTCAATGGGTTCACGCTGCCGCCGAAGATACGGGCTTACCGAACGACAGCGCCGATTTGATATCTGCCTGCTTAGTTTTCCATGAGCTGCCGACTAGCGCCGCTCATGACATTTTGGCCGAAGCCTATCGGCTAGTGCGTCCAGGTGGCTACTTTGCGATTATGGATATGAATCCGCAAAGCGAGGTGTATGGCAAAATGCCGCCCTACATTCTCACCCTGCTTAAAAGCACTGAGCCTTATTTAGATCAGTATTTTGCGCTAGATATGTCCGAAGCTTTCCAAAAGGCTGGGTTTAACAAGCCGCAAATTGTCTTTAACAGCCCGCGTCACCGCACTATTATTGGCCAGAAGAATATTGGTCAAAAAAAAGAGCCTGACAGTGCCAAGCCCGAGGGTTCCATGAATGATTAAAGGTTAGATATAAACGAGAGATTTTAAGTCGCTAAGAGACTGCTTAGCCAGAGGTTTTTTAGCTAGAGGTTTTCTTCAGCCAAGCTGTGTGGTTACACGTAGCGCTGGAGCAGCGCTTTAATGACTGAAGCGTTGAAGACAATATAAGGACTCCGAAACTCTATAGCTGTATTCTATGCGACACTTTGGATAATTTGCACCGTCGCTCTATGTCGCTCTATGGCTTTGGAGTTTCAACTAAAGGCGGCTCGTTGTTTTCTGCAGCAGGCGGCTCAGCGGGAAGTTGCTCAGCGGGTGTTTGATTATTGAGCGCGGAAATCATTGCAGGGTTTTGGGCTAGCTGAAGGGCGATCGCGGCTGCCCCTTCCCGATTAATATGGCTTGGATCGGCAAACAGCGTCGAATTGTTTTGCCATTGGCTCAGCAGATCCACCACGTCGAACCCTAGCGCTTGACTTTGCGCCTGTAAAAACTGCTGGAAGAGCCCCTCGTAATACAGCCGATAGCTATCTAAGTAGCTGCCGCTCAAGGGCAAATTCACAAAAATAAGCCGCGAGTTTTGCGCCTGGGTCGTTTGGGCTAAGGATGCTAGCGCGGCGGCTTGCGCGCCGTTTAGCGCAAAAGGAGAATAGGCACCGTCGTAGCGGCCACTTACCTGTGGGAACTGCTGATAGTAGGCTGTGGGCGTAAATCTATCTGCAACTGACAAAAAACCTAGCGCGTCAAAGGTTTCGGCAGGGTTGGGCAAAGGCGATCGCACACCCACCCGATTCGCCGCCAAAGCAGCTGGCGTTTCTGAAGGCAAAGCCCCTAGCGACTTGCCAGACTGAATGGCTCGATAGCCAGGAGACGCGAGCAGACTTTCCCAGGTGCGATCGCGCCGTCCATCGTTAAAAGCCCGCGACCCGTCGCCCCACACAACCACCGCAGGCAAAGGCTTAGGCAGCAGCTCGCTCAGCATAAAATTAATCACCTGCGCCGTCGCCCCGTTCACGCTGAAGTTGAACACCTTCAGATTCTCATGGCCCCGCTGCTGTAAAGCCTGCTGCATCGCCTGCGGGTCAATGCCCTGCAAAGATCTAGAGCTGCCTACAATTAAAATATCGGGCGTGCCGACCGTCGCCACATATGAAAGATAGCCCGCTAGCTGCCCGTCGAATACAGCACTGCCTAAGCTGGGCAAACCCGTGGCTGGGCTAGACTGTTCGGCGCGCTGCTGGGCCGCTGATAGCTGCTGTAAATAGCCGCGCATTTGGCGCTGGGCAACGATGCGCGAGGGGCTTTCGGGCGGCACGGACTGAGTGAGGGCGATTGCCTGTAGCCACTGGGCTACCACTGCATCCCAATCTGAAGCGGAATAGGCTTTTTGAGCGATCGCCGCCGCCTGCCGAGCCAAATCCGCCGCCTGCTGCAACCGCACCGCAGCAGAAGTCATGTCCGGCTCCACCGCAGAATCCTCAGAAGCGCCCTCGGAAGTCTCTCCCTCAACAAAAATATCAGAGCCCTCTGCGACGGGCCGTACGACCTCATCTGCCCCTGCCGCAAGTCTCCCTGCAAATCTGGGAACATCTGCCGAACTCAGCCCCACCCAGCACAGTGCGGCAATTCCTATCAGCTTGGTAGAAGCTTTCATAGCACAAAGAGTCCGAGTGATACAGCAGTAAGCGACGTAGCAGCGGTGTAGTTCCTAATAGTTTCTCCTTACAGTTTCACAGACTCACCCCCCACCATCATGTGACTTCACGCACACTACCTGTCCGTAATTACGCTTACCCAGCTTACTCACTTCACAAAAGCCGCCAGATTCTACAGACATCTTTATTAATGCGAGTTTGGCTCAATAGGTTGCATAGCGTCGCAAAAAAGCGTAGAAAAGGGCGTAGTTAATATACAATCATCAGTACTAATGTACCTTGTAAGATAATGGTTCAATATACGCTTGCTCAAAGCCCTGAAGTTTTGATAGATGTGCCGGGACGTGACTCCAACAAAGCCCGCGAAAAGGCCATGGATCGGCTAATGGCCCTAATGGATGATGACAAACTCCCCACCGAACTCGACGATGGCTTTAACCCCAAGGACTGTATCGAAGTGAAAGAGCGAAAAAACGACCCGACCG
>JBARVS010000381.1:0-5883 GCA_049646385.1 Phormidesmis sp.
TTGGTTGAAGGTACTGACAGACCTGAAAAACAGGGGTTTGAAGGACATTCTGATTGCCTGCTGTGATGGTTTGAAAGGCTTTCCACAAGCGATTGAAGCACTCTATCGACACACGCAGGTGCAGATCACTCTCCATACCGAGAGCACCTGAAGCGACTGGGCCGCTTGGCAGAAGCCGAGGAAATCTTTAAAACGGCGCTACGGTTGAACCCAGAGGACTATATTTTCTATGAGAACCTCGCTGAAATAGCTGAAGAACGCGGCGATCTGTCGGCGGCAGAAGCCATTTACAAAGAGGCGATTGCTGCTAACCCAAGAAACTTAGAAACCCATGCAAGATTCTCGAAATGGCTGTATAAACGTGATGGCTTATCAACAGCAGCTGAATCTTCTTACCGGGAAGCGCTTGAACAGTTTCCAGACGATCAGGGTCTATACGATAATTTGGCCTTTTATTTGATTTACTCGGGGCAGACAAAAGAGGCTATAGCGTTGCTTAACCAAGCGATTGAACGTGGCATAGAAGAACCTTTCGTCTACCTGTATTTAGGGAGAGCTTTTTCTGGAAGCGGTCAGCAGGCAGAAGCAGAAGCCGCTTTTAGAAAAGCCGTTCTTCTCTCTCCAGATGCCTATTATGAGCTAGCGACGTTTTTAGAAGACAACGGGCGGATTGAAGAGGCGATCGCGGTTTGCAAAAAAGCCATTGCTAATGGGGAGCAAAACGAGCTTATCTATTACAAGTTAGGAGATCTTTATCTAAAGAATGAACAGATAGAAGAGGCGATTGATACTCATCGAGAGTTGTTTCGAGTCCATAGTAGCGGCGATCGCGCCATGTCATTAGCTGAGGTGCTCCTAGAACAAGGTCAATATGCTGAGGCTGAAGCCCTCTATCGGCGGTATGTTAATGCATACAACGACAGCTCAAAAAATGTTCAGCGATGGAAACGCGCGCTCGTTGCTTTAGGCAGAGAAAAAGAGGCCGACAGCCTAGAACCATATTTAAACGCACGGCTCGCCGCAAGCTGGACAGCCACCTATCAAGAGGCCGTCCGCATCAGTCCAGAAAGCGGATACTATCACTATCTACTCGGTAATTCGTTAGCTAATCAGGGGCAAATGGCTGCGGCTGAAGCTGCTTATCGCGAAGCCTTGCAGCTGAGATATTCTGCTTTTCTAACGACGGTTCGCATCGGTAAGACCCTGTTTGACCAGGGTTTGACAGAGAGAGCAGAAGCTACTTACGCGGCTGCTTTTGCGCTCGAAGCAGAATCGGATGATGGCCCTGCAACTTACGAGCTGAGCGAACTTTATCAAAATATGGGAGAACTTCGTCAGGCCCAAGGCGATCTGTATTCAGCGCTGAATTTTTACGGTAGGGCAAGAGAGATCGATCCCTACACAGAGGGCATTACTGAAAAAATGCGCGAACTGGAGTCGCTCATAGATAAGATGCTTTAGTCTTCAGAGGCGATCGCTTTTCAATGAAAAAACAGGATCACTATCTGCCTGTACTTTAGCAGTCAAATGTTCGAGGAGCGCTTAGTTGTACTCTCCAGGAGTATTTTTTTTAACAACGGTAACCCCGCCAAATTTTCTGCCCGACATCCGCAGTAATTCATCACCTGAAAATTCAAAACCAAGCTTCAGTGCTATTCGCGCAACATCATCTGCCGTTGATGCTGCAAGCACCTCACTTTTAAGTGCAGGTTCAGACTGCATTCTTTTTAAGAATGCTTCAAGTTGATCTAAAGCCATACTTTAAATCCTTATGCTCGCTATTGGGCTGTAGGCTAAACAGGGAAGCCATTGCATCACAGGCTCTCAGAAAACATTACCACATATATCAAAATATAGGCAATGAAGCGGAACGCTTAGAGAGCGCTTGCAGCGATTCTCTTGGATCTATTAAATTGCCGGAATAAATCGCCGAAATAAATTGCCGGAATAATTACTGGCTAAACTTAAAAAAGCGTGAAGGAGTTTTAGAGTGCGTAGATTCATAGCGGTTTGCTTCGGTTTTTGTTTTGCAGTAGCAACCGTGCTTTGGTGGCCAGGGCTGCACCAGTCGCAGGCTCAGCCCGTCGCTGCTCACATCGCCACAGGATCAGGTGGCGCAGTTGCGAGCGTAGATGCACTGGCCACTCAGATTGGCATTGATGTGTTGAAAGGCGGCGGCAATGCAGTAGACGCAGCGGTGGCGACAGCTGCCGCGCTAGGGGTGACTGAGCCGTTTTCTGCGGGGGTTGGCGGTGGCGGCTTCATGATGATATATCAGCCAGATCGCGCATCAGAGCAGTCACTGGGACGCGCATTAGGACAATCAGCAGCGGCGAACGTGGTGACCTTGGATGGCCGCGAGGAAGCGCCCGCTGCGGTCCGCCCCGATCTGTTTACCGATTTAGATAGTCCGACAGGGGAGCCTTTGCCCTTTTCCCCCAATCGAATTAGCAGTGGTTTGGCGGTGGGCGTGCCGGGAACGCCTTTGAATTGGGCGACTGCTGCTGAGCGATATGGTACGAAGCCGCTGGCCGAACTGTTGCAACCAGCAATTGCACTGGCCGAAGCCGGATTTTCGGTAGATGCCACCTTTGCCAGCCAAGTAAAAGATAACCAGGCGCGATTTTCAGCCTTTGAGAGTACCCGCTTGCTGTATTTGCCCAAGGGCCAACCGCCCGCTGTTGGCAGCCGGATCAGCAATCCAGATTTAGCTAAAACCTATCGGCTGCTGGCCGATCAGGGGGTGAATGTTTTTTATCGAGGAGAAATTGCTAGGGCGATCGCTCAGACCGTCCAAAATCCACCTGTTGTTGCTGACCCCCCTTTCACAGTATGGCCCGGTCAAATGACCTTAGCTGATATAGATCGCTACGAAGTTCGCATTCGTCCAGCGGTAGAAAGCACCTACCGCGACTATCGTTTTTACGGCATGGGCCTGCCTAGCAGCGGCGGCACAACCATTGCCCAAACCTTGAACCTGTTAGAGGGCTACGACTTGGGCCAGCTAGCGCGCGAGGAAGCACTGCACTTACTGATTGAGGCCGAGCGCTTGGCTTTTGCTGATCGCAGCGCGTATTTAGGTGACCCTGAGTATGTGGATGTGCCGCTACTGGGACTGTTGAGTAAAGACTATGCGGGCGATCGCCGAGCGATAATACCCGCTAAAGCGCCCGCTGATGAGGCCAACTATCGGGCGATCGCCGGCGATCCGTTGTCCTATCAGCAAGACCCCAGCCCTAGCCTAACGGTTACTCCCGTGTCTACTACTACTTCAGCAGACGGCGAGGGGCTTTCTACCAGCCACTTAACGGTTGTAGATGCGAACGGCATGATGGTTTGCTACACCCTCACGATAGAATCTACGGGCGGCAGCGGCATTGTTGTACCGGGCTACGGGTTTATTTTGAACAATGAGCTAACCGATTTTGACATAGGTAGTCCTCACCCCAACGTGCCTGAGCCCGGTAAACGACCCCGCAGCAGCATCGCACCGACAATTGCCAGAGTGCCGGATGGCAGCCTGCTTGCGTTTGGTTCCCCAGGCGGCTCTACTATCATCACAACCGGGCTAAATATTGCGGTGAACGTTGTTGATTTTGGCATGGGATTAGGCGATGCGATCGCGGCTCCTCGGCTCTCTCAACGCAACAATGGAATTACTCAAGTAGACCAGGGCTTTAGGGAAACTGAACAGGGCAAAGCGCTCTTGGCCTTTGGGCATCAGCTTGCCCCTATTGACGAAATCGGAGCGGCGACTGGTGTTTTAGTCAGCCCAGAAGGTCAGATGACAGCCGTAGCAGAACCCATTCGCAGAGGTGGTGGGAGCGCCATGACGGTAGAGTAGAGCAAACGCGGCCTACGCATGGCAAAGCGACCAAGTAAAAGACACAATTGGCACACATGTTGAGGCGTTGTTTTCGCACCTCATCGCTACAGCCTCATCTAGTTTTGGTGATTGGTGATAAATATAGACACCAATCACCAAAAAACAATTCAAGAGCTGTCGTCTAATTTTGAACTCTATGCCTTCCGCATCTGCTTTACATGTACTCTAACGTCTGCCGCAAAATAGACTCGTTATCCTCAGTGATAGAGCGTGCCCCATTTTCTATCATCGAAATTAGTCCCTGACTAATGCCTGTTAGGGTTGCCAGCTTCCTCTGGCTCCATCCCTTAGAGGCCCGCAGCGCCTTAACGTCAGCGCCTGTCAGCCCAACTGCAGCTAACTCAGTTTCAACCTCTTCAAAAGACTCTGTAGCCGCTTCCATCTGAGCCAAATTCCAGCTCTCGGAAGGGTAGATTTCAAGTCTTGCAGCCAGCAGTCGGTCAAAAAATCCATGGGGACGACGGCTCTTTTTACGCCCAAAGCCCAAAGGCTGGATATCAACCGGATAGGTATCAGAATCGAACTTTATTTGCCACCCACAGTCGTGCAGCACAAACAGATCACCATCCCATGTATTTGCTAGCTTCTTTCTGAGATGATTACTGTCTTGGGCTTCTCGTATCTTTTCAGTTCCGTAGGCAACTTCCATTAAAGTGCTCACTGAAATTGTATATAGCTGGCTGAGCTGGGACTTAAACATTAGCCAAACCATCAGCCTTGCAGCGCCAGCTCGATGCTGCCACAGGCCCGTGACGCTCTCTAAAAGAGATTTGGAGAGAACGCCTTGACTGCCCGTTAATTTTGACTCTTGCGAATCTTCTTCATGGAGAAAATATTTTGCCCAAAGTCCAGCTCTTACAGTAAACGACATTCCCGTTACTTGCTTGTCTCCAAAGAGATCTTGCTGGTAGTGATAGCGAGTTCCCAGTAAGTGCCATAGTCGCCCTTCTTCAACCGTAAACTTCTTACGTCTGCCTTGCCCAGGCCAAGAAATAAAAGTCGTAATTTTACAGGGCTGTTTAACAATCTCTTCTATAAGCGCAAGTTTCTCCCGACGATTTTTATCTGTTCGGTGCTGCAACCCCAGATAAGACTCAATCTGCCTATCGTTAATCACCAGATCTTGCTCCCAAGGCCGCTCCATTTGCGATGCGCAGGCTGCAAAAATTAGATGCATACAGGCTGCACGAATATCGAACGTGTCGATGACTGCTAACGCTGCTGCCCCGGCTAAAGTAGATGGACGCTCTTCATCTGTATTATCTGCGACCCAAAAACAAATAGCCCCTTGACCATCGTTAACTGTGACATCACGGCTATAGCTCAGCCTTCCATCAGGATCGGTAGACCATGGCAATTGCTGCCGCTGGGTCAGGATGTTGCTAGCTTCCCAAATGGGCAGTGAAGAAGTGACCTTTGTTAAAGAGCTATTCTCGAACAAGCCTGGACTTGACTGCGGGCGATCGCCCACAGGTGCCTTAGAGACTGTTTTGCTTGCTGGCGCTACAGAAAGCTGTGAACGGCTAGTTTTTTGGCTGGACTTCAAGGCCATAACCTCTTAAACCCTTTTAAAACTGGTGTCTGAGTTAGAGTACCGCTAGAGATTATAGCCTTTTGTCCCTAAAGCGCTAATTTACTATTGATTTGTTACTGATTGTGATAACAGAACATAGCACAAAGCCCTGATTACAAGATTCTCTAGAGCCCCGACCCAAATGGCACAGCCTAGTGACTGCAAGACTTTCTGGAGCCTCGAATCAGATTATATGGCTCAGTGATTACAAGATTCTCTAGACCCCCGACCCGATTACAAAAGATGCAGCATACAGCTCTGATTACAGCTTTTGTCTAGAGCCCCGACCCAAATCGTACGGTTTAGTGATTACAGAAAGCTCTAGAGCCCCGACCCATTCGATTACAAAGGACGCAGCATACAGCTCTGATTACAGCTTTTGTCTAGAGCCCCGACCCAAATCGTACGGTTTAGTGATTACAGA
>JBARVS010000382.1:0-8493 GCA_049646385.1 Phormidesmis sp.
TTCTAGAGCTTGCCTAGCCCCGCTCAATGCCGCAGGAATAGCACAACTGATCACCTCCTCAGTAACTGTTGGAATAAGAGAATATTCGTCAGAATAGCTTTGCTCCCAGACTTCCTGGCATAGTTGTTGCGTCAGAAAAGGATGTCCACCAGTCAACTCGCAGATTCTTTTAACAGCATCATCTGACCAAACAAGAGAACGGTTATTCTCTGATAAACGTACTAAATTAGCTGTATCGTCCATTGAGAGAAGCGAAACAGGGTACGAGCGAGTTGCTTTAAACAAAGAAGTTGTGATGTTCGTCAAATCATCCGGCCTTCTGCCGATTACAAAAACGAATTGCAGTCTTTGGGAGAAACTTGAGAGGAGCTGGCGTAAGTAAGGAAAGAAGGCAGCGCTTGCCTGTTCTTTTTTAGGATGATCCAGTACATCAAATTCATCAAAGAGCAATACGATGCTGCTATTTTCGGGAAGCTGATCTATGACTTTTGGCAAGAAATCTTCTTTGAACTTCGTCTCTATGTCACTTTTTTCTAAGTCCGGCCAATCTAAGCCCAACTCCTCGTTTATACATTTGCTAAGTCCAGCTAGCAGTAAGTTGAAGGGAAGAGACGCCTGATCTTGTAAATCAAAGTAGACAGGTGCGTAGTTACCTTCGTTAGGCAACCGTTCACGCAGCTCCTGTAGAACGGAAGTTTTACCAATTCGGCGCTGTCCATATAGGAGTAATGCATCTTCGTTCGGATTGCGTAGTGTTCGCACGACCTCTCGTAATATGTCTGACCTACCTATAAAAGTTTCTCCACCACCAACAGGGTTACCAGCAATGTATGGATTCAATGGAGCCATCTATAACGAAGCCTTGCAATGGAATTCAAGTAATAGGATAGACTACATTTCTCAACATTGACGAGGGCGAGGCGTTTTTATCTTTATTATTAGATGCTGTGTTTAGGTGTGCCGTAAGCGCTTAAATGTCGTAGTTTTTACCGATTTGTAGCTCAGTATAGTAATTGAAGGCTCCTCAGGCGCTGCTGAAGTAACACAACGTCACCGTCAAACATAAACGGCCTCTTTTTTTATCCGTTCTCTAAAGCCGGGACTCAGATATTGATGCAAACGAATCACATCGACTTTACGACCTAGCAGCGCCTCTAGGTCTTGCTTTATGGCAGAAGTCGTCAGCAAATTGGGCTTATCAGTAACAAACACAATATCTACGTCGCTTTCAGCCGTTGCCTGTGCGCAAGCATAAGAGCCAAAAAAGCCAATCTTTTGCAGGTGATAGTCAGCCCCATTCTGATTCATAAAGTCTTTTAGCAGAGATTGCAGGCGATCGCGCCCCAGCACAAGTTCACTCACGACCGTCATTCCCCTCTAAAAGTAATCGTTTCATCGCTTGACTACCGCCTACATCAGCTTAATGTTTGCTTGCTGTCGCCTTTAGCATGACAAAAAGCGATCGCAAACGCTTAGAGACTGATTTTCAGCGCCTGAACAGCTACCGATAGTTGTTGAACTGTAGTGCCATGGGCCAGTCTTCGGATTTGATTAGAGCGATTAACTATTAGCACTAGAGTATTTTTGTAAAAGTGCTTGCAGGCGATCGCAATCCTGCCAAAGCTTCACCTCACCAGACTTATACACCTTCGCAATAAACGGCGCTTCACACGCCAACGCCAAACGCATCATGGCCTCACTCGATTTGATAAATCCCTCTGCCACAGCTTGAGTATTAAGTCCAGTTGAAGCCATCACAAAGACCCGAGCATAGCACTGCGCTATTACCGCCTGCTCTGCTACTCGTCTGCCAATCATTTCGTCTTTAGTTAGCACGATCCAACCAGCCTCGCTCACCACGGGCAACCACTCCACATCTGGCACCGCAGGCTTAAAGTTATCTAAATAAAGTTCAATCTTGAGTCCTGCATCCTTCAGTTTTGAAGGGACACGTCGCCCTAAACATTCATCCGTAAAAAATACTGGCTCTTTGGAACTCACGCTGCTGTGTTTTCATATTCAATAGCACCCTGAACAAGCGATCGCTCACAATCATAATCGAGCGCCAAATCCTCAATAGAATCGCCTGCTTGGTGTAGTTCAGCTAATACCCTCGTTGGAATACCCGTACCCGCAATTACCGGACGCCCAAATGAAATAGCCGGATCAATCACAATCAGCCGCTGATCGTCCTTTTCATCAGGATGAATGAACGGAAACAGCCGCACAGCAATCCCTGCTTCATCAGCCTCAATTCGAGTCAGATAAATTTCAAGCGTTTCTCGAATCGCAATTTGTCCACCCTTAGAAGCATCTAACAGTCGCTCTAAGTGTTCTACATAAATAGACTTGCCATCCGTCTTTAAAAGGTTCTTTTGGCTTAACGGATGAGTCACCCCTAGCTCACTTTGAATAAAGCTCAACGCAATCCTAATTTGCTCAAGCGGTACGCTGTGCTCTACACGAATGGCTCTGAGGACATGAGCCTCTACTAAATTGATAAACGAAAGCTCTTTCGCCTCTATTCCAGTCAGCTCAATTAACGGCTTTGAAAATCGCACGCCCTGTGCGGTTGGGTAAGATCGACCTCTCACCCAGGTGCGCAAGGTATCTACAGGAATCCGAAGATATCGAGCAGCCTCTACAAAAGAATAGGCAGGCAGGCTTCGCGTGTCTAAATACTTCAGTTTTTGCATCTTGCTTTGCCTAATGCTGCTGAAAAGTTCTTTTTTTGCCACACTTCTCAGTTAGCAGTCTCTACCGATAGTTGTTGAACTGAAGTGCCATGGGCCAGTCTTCGGATTTGATCAGGGCGATCGCCTCTTGCAAATCATCTTTATCTTTGGCCGACACCCGCACCGAATCACCCTGAATAGACGCCTGCACCTTCTTCAAATTGTCCTTAATCAGCTTAGAGAGCTTCTTAGCATCTTCCTTATCAATGCCCTTTTTAAGCTTAATCTCCTGACGAATCCGACTGCCGCTCGCTGCATCAATATCGCCAAAGTCAAAAATCTTTAGCGACAGGTTTCGCTTAGCCGCCTTTGTTTGTAGCAGCACATGCACCGCCCGCAGCGTCATATCGCTGTCGGTCTCTATGTTGATGCTGTCCTCTTTAAGATCCAGCTCCGTTTTGGTGTCTTTGAGGTCGTAGCGACTTTTAATTTCGCGCCGCGCCTGATCCATCGCGTTAACCAGCTCCTGCCGATCAAAATCGCTGACAACATCAAAAGAATAAGTAGAAGCCATAGGAAAACAAGGGAGCTAAAAATCTTGAGAATCTGCCGCTAGTCAAAATAAAACAGGGTCACAATTTTACGCTGGTCTTCAGCGTCTTGGCAGGTTTGCATCAGCGTTTTGCTATCGTGAAAGGCAAAGCAAATGAGCTGCTGACAGCGACTAATAATTTCCTGGTTGCACATGGCGCTCGCATCGGCCAGCGGCATCGTGTCATTGCCCTCATTTTCTACAAGGTTAGTGACCAAATCTAGCTGCTCGCGCGATTCACGCGGCTGCTTTTTTAAGCTCTGTGGCAAAATCACCGTCAGCAAATTGGGGTCGGCCTTCATCGCGCCGCGAATCGCCGCCGAGTTGGTGCCCGTTGCCCCAGATGTAATGATGCGATTGCCCCCTAGCACCAGGGCATAGCTCATTAGCTCAATCAAACGCTGGTGCGTAATGGGCACATGGCGCGAGCCTAATATGGCAATACGCTTTGAGCCAGATTGCTGAATGGTCGCCAGCTCTTGCAAAAAGTCGTCTACCTTAACGGAATCAAGCGGATTTTCGACTGACTGACTCAATGGCTCTCTTGGGGGTAAGGGTGGGGTAAGGGTGGGGCAATAAGGGCAAAGCTTGTGACATTTTACCAAACCCTTGAAATCTAAGATAGAACTATTATTTTTTGTAGATATTAATTCTGCTCATCGGCTTTTCTGATCGCTGGTTCTATGGAGTGGACGGTGCCACCTTATGGGCGATCGCACTATTTTTACTCACCGCTAAACCGTATCTGCGTCTCTGTGACAACCACAAAAGCATCAGTTAGCCTATCTGCATACAAACTAATCAACCGACTGAGCACGTCAATTTTTACAAAGGATCGCTGATCGCGTAATCGCAGAAAGACAATGCCACAATGAGAGCGGTTTTGTCTATAAATCATTTCACCAAAGTCTTTGTCATTTGTAATGAAGATCCAGTTTTCTGCATACGCTTTTGCCAAAAGCTCATTATCGCTGGCACCTCTTAACTCGTCGAATACTGAAAAAACCTGATAGCCTTCAGCGCTAAGCCACTTTGCAACGAATGGGCCAGTGCATTCATCGACCAAAAACTTCATTTACGCAGACTCTGGCAAAGGCATAAATACCGTGCTTGCCAGAGTCTGTGAAGCAAATAGTAAGCAAGCTTGAATATCGTATAGCGTTACACCTTCGTATTCACCCAAAATTTCATCAAAGCTCAAACCATGAGCCAAAAGGCCAAGAATAAAGTCAACCGATAGCCGAGTGCCTCGAATGGTCGGTTTTCCAGCCAGAACCTTAGCGTTCGACTCTATTCGCAGCAAAAGCTCTTGATCGCTCATTATTTACTCACTCCTAAAAGTCATGAAATTTCACTAAGTTATAGAGGCTGTAAAGACTAACGGAGCCCTGTCACCCTCTTACAGGCGATCGCTCCTCATTTTTTTGCCCCCGCCAAATAAGCTCAGCAGCAGCGCCGTGCCCACCATGCCAATTCCTAGCGCAAAGGCCAGCCAAACGCCAGCCGGAAGCGCAACGGTGCTAGCGCTCAGAAAAAAGATAGGCACAGGCGTGGCGTTTTGCACCGAGAGAATGGCGATCGCCACCACCAAAACTGCTGGAATAATTGCGACCAAAAGCTTCACCATAATTCAGGGCCTTTCCTTATCAATAGCCGTCGTTAAAGTCATAGATAAAATCATAATCGCTACAGGCTCGGCTGATCCTGCGTCACCTCTAAATAGATATGCTCTAGCCCAATGCGATGGCGAGAAATTGAATCTACCGTTAGGCCCGAGAAGCGATCTAGCAGCTCAGGCAGCTCTAGCAGTTCCGGCACCCAAAAGGCCAGATCGCTCCCATAGCGGCGCGGCGTAAAGCCGTGGGCGTGGGCGCGGGCAATCGCCTCCGATTCATCCTGGGTTTCAATCACCACAATTTCTGCTGCTGGAATGCGCTGGCGCAGGGTTTCTAGAGTGCCTTCAGCCAGGAGCTTACCCTGCTTGATAATGCCAATGCGATCGCACAGCCTTTCTACTTCATCTAGCAAATGAGTCGTCAGCAAAACGGTCACGCCCTGCTGCTTAAGCTGGCGAATTAGCTCCCACACCTCATAGCGAGCCTCAATATCTAGCCCGGTTGAAGGTTCATCAAGCACTACGAGCTTAGGCTGATGGATAATTGCCGCCGCTAAGCTTAGCCGCCGCTGCATTCCGCCGCTTAAGGCACCCACCACGTCGTTGGCGCGATCGCCCAGGTTCACGGCCTCTAGGCAGGTCTGCACGCGCTCAGCCATTTCCTGACTGCCAAGGCCGTAAATCCGCGCTAAAAAAGACAGCGTTTCGCGGCAGGTCAGGCTTTGGTAGAGCAAATTTTGCTGAGGCATCACGCCCACCAGCAGCTTGGTTCGCTCCGAGACGGGCAGCCCGTTGAACAAAATTTCGCCCTCATCCGGCTTGAGCAGACCGCACAGCATATTTAGCGCGGTCGTTTTGCCAGCGCCGTTTGGCCCCAGCAGGCCATAAATTTCACCCGGCGGCAAATTTAGCGACAGCTCACTGAGCGCCTGCCGCTGACCGAATCGTTTTGAAAGGTGAGAAATTTTAAGCATGGTAAACGTGCGAGCAGGCAAAGGCATCCCAGCAGTATCCCGTAGGTTAAGCCGAGCAGATGCAGTCATTAGACCAGTTATTTAGGCCCTATTAAAACTCAACCCCCGCCTGCGCCTTCACGCCCTGCTCTCTAAAGGGATGCTTCACCAGCGTCATTTCAGTGACTAAATCAGCCCGCTCAATCAGCTCAGCCGGAGCCCCCCGCCCGGTTAAAATCACATGGCTCATTTGGGGCTTTTCATCCAATCCCGCCAGCACTTGCTCCACCGACAAATAGCCCAGCTTCAGGGCAATATTCACCTCATCTAGCAGCACCGTTTGGTAGCTAGCGTCACGAATATAGGTGAGCGCCTTTTCCCAAGCTGCCTGCGCCGTTTGAATATCGCGATCGCGATCCTGCGTTTCCCAGGTAAACCCCTCACCCATCGCATGAAACTTAAGCTGCTCGGGCCAGTGGCTCAGCGCCGCCTTTTCCGCAGGCTCCCAGCCGCCTTTAATAAACTGCACAATCGCCACGTTAAAGCCATGACCGAGCGATCGCAACACTACACCCAAAGCCGCCGTCGTCTTCCCCTTGCCATTGCCCGTATTCACAATAATCAAGCCCTTCTCAACCTTGCGATCAGCTAGGCGCTTGTCTTGCACCGCTTTGCGCCGCTCCATTTTGCGCTTGTACTGCGCCTCACTCAGCCCGGTTTGGGTGGCTTCTTCATCTAGCTGAGTGGCGGTTTCATCCAGCACGGCCTGATCAAAATCGGTGGTGTTTAAACGAGTCATAAGGTGAACCAGTGCGTTTTCTTTCATCTTACGACCAGAAGCGGCTCCCCTACCCCGAGCCAAAATGCGATAATACCGAAGACTCCATTCCTTCTTTCTTAATCCCTTACCCTTATCCGCATGACCCTCAAGCGCATTATCCTGTCTGTTCTAACGTTCATCGTGGCTTTGGAGATGGGCGCATCGCTGATCAGCAGCTTGCGTGAGCCGCAGGTAGGCAATCAGCTTCAGCTCTACCAAACCGATTTACTCGTGCAGGCCAGCGAATGGGACGGCAGCGGCCTACCCGCAGACGAGGTGCAGCAGTTTCGCAAGGCTGTCTTTGGTGAAGACGCGCTCAAGTCGGCGACCGAACAGTATGAAGAAGTTCGGACAGACGCCACGGCTGGAATAGAGCGACTACAGCAGCAGATTAAAGCGTCATTGGCCCAAAGCGGCGAGCCCGATCAGCAGCTCACTGCCACGGCAAAAAGCCAGCAGCTCCTCGTCAATCAGCTAGATTTGCGGCTGGGCATGGTGAAGGCTCAGCAGGGTGAAGTCGATAAGGCATTAGCCACCTGGAAAACGCTAGCTAAAGATACCGCTAACGTATCGACGCGCGCTGATGATCAGGCGATCGCCGCCAGCACTCTCATTGACCTATGGCAAACTCCGCCCGTCGTGCGGCCCGAAACAGCCACCGTCATTAACAGCAAGCTTAAAGGCTGGTTTCGCTATAGCGCTCTCGAACGCCTTTACACCCTCACTAACGAGCCCGAACAGCTCACCCAGCTCCAAACCAACGAGCGGCAAAGCGCCCAAAGCACTATTATTCAGCTTAGCGTGGTGGGGCTGTTGCCTTCTTTTGGGGGACTGCTCGGCTCGATTGGCCTGATTGCCCTCATCGGCCAGCGCCTGCTTAAGGGCAAGCAATCTATATTGGCCTTGCCCGAAGGCCAGTGGGAAGTGCCCTGGGACTGGGAAACCGTTTGGCTAGTAGTAGTGGGCGGCTTTTTGTTCGTTGGGCAAATTGCCCTGCCGCTGGTGCTTCAGCTCGGTATATCGGCAAGTCAGTCGGTGCTGGTGGTGCCGGAGGTGGCTTTTGCTAACGGCTGGGCTTTGGCCTTGAGCGCTCGGGGCAAGGCGTTGTATTCGCTCGTGTTTTATTTATTGATGGCAGCGAGTACGCTGGGCGTATTGTATTGGTCTATCAGGGCGTATTTGCCGCTGCCTAAAGACTGGTTTCGCTTCAAGCTGTTCGATAAGTGGCCGCTATGGGGCTTCGGCAGCTATTTGGTGGCGCTGCCGCTGATGCTGGGCATTTCGCTGCTCAATCAGCAAATTTGGCAGGGGCAGGGCGGCAACAATCCGATTTTGCAGCTTGTGCTAGAAGAGCGCGATCCGGTGGCGTTAGGGATGTTCTTTTTCACTGCGGCGGTGGCGGCTCCGGTGTTTGAAGAAATTTTGTTTCGCGGCTTTTTGCTGCCTTCGCTGACGCGCTATATGCCGATTTGGGGGGCGATCGCGCTCAGCAGCCTAATTTTTTCTGCGGCGCATTTAAGCTTTTCGGAGGTGCTGCCGCTGACGGTGCTTGGGGCGATTTTAGGGTTTGCCTATGTGCGATCGCAAAACCTTCTGTCCTCAATTCTGCTTCACAGCACCTGGAACAGCGTCACCATGCTCGGTTTGTTCTTACTAGGCAGCGGCAACAGTTAAACAAACCTACAGTTGTTTTTGGCATACAGCCGTCATAACAACCGGAAATGTAATAACAGGAAACCCTAACTGCGACAACAGCTAGGGCTTAGGAACACTATTAAAACCAGAACAAAATCAGGAGCTGCTAATTAGAGATTTTTGCAAGCTTTTTTTAAGACGGT
>JBARVS010000383.1:0-16176 GCA_049646385.1 Phormidesmis sp.
GTTAACCATCATTCTTTTTAAGTTATGTAGATTATGATTAGCATTACTTTAGACGACGCTGTAGTCGTCGCAGGCGATCGCCTCTCCGGTCACCTCACCTATTCACCCGCCGATCAAACTCTTCCTAAGGACGCCCAGATAGCGCTGCTTTGGCGCACAGAAGGCCGGGGAACTAAAGAGCATGAGATTGTGCGATCGCGAACCCTTTCCCCACAACAGCTTTTGTCCGGCATCGCCATTCCTTTTGCCTTTCAAACGCTTGCTGATGGCCCTGTTACCTATAACGGCTTACTTTTTCGCATTATTTGGGAAGTTAAAACAACCCTGACTCTGCCAGGACTACGCTTCAAAAAAAACGAGACAGCGCATCCTTTTAGCATCATCTGCCGATAGCCTAAACGTTCGGCGACATTATCCCTGCATAACGCTAGTGACTTATACGCTCAATCCTTACGCTGCTCTCGGGCTCAAACGCAATCCTTTCATACTAGAAAGCGATGCTGCTATTTCACCGCCGCTGTGGATAGATAGAGGATGGTCAGCGCCGCCGCCGTTGGGCGCAAAGCAGCTAGTCCAAATCATTGGCGTTAAAGGCGCAGGCAAAACTTCTCACCTTAAGCACTGGCAAGCTAAAACTGGCGGGCCTTACTGCTACTATCCGCCCGGTTGGAAGCGACTAAAGCCGCCGCTAACCAGCCCGCTGACGACGCTAGCCCATCAGAAAATTGCCTACTGGGACGAAGCCGACCGGATGCCGCTTCCTTTTTTACTGATTGCCCTGCTGATCGCCGCCCAGACTAGCTATACCGTCGTCGCAGGGACGCACACAGACCTCAGCCCTGCCGCACACCAGATAGGATTATCCGTCACGACGATTAACATTCCATCGTTTGATGCCTTGCTGCTGACCCAGTGTGTGAATCAGCGGATTGCTGTTGTGCGCCTGCCGGGTAAGGGTTGTGGGCTGAGGTTGAGTAGGGCTAAGGCAGAAGAGATTGCGATCGCGGCCAATGGCTCCTGGCGAGAAGCCTCAGACCTGCTACATATTTGGGCTGCTGAGCTAGCCACCTCTACTGCGGCATCCTCTCGCTAGACACTACTATGCCATCATTAGTCAAGATGGTTGCCTGCCATTGCGCTAGCACCCTGTCTTCTTCTACTAATAGCGCTTGGTAGCTGCGCTGCCACACGGGTGCACCGGGCTGATTGCGCAGCAGGTTAATTCGCTTGGCAGTGGCTGCCTTAAAGCCAGCGATAAAAGCCGTTAGCAGCCGGGGCTTACCTGCGCCTTCGTAAAGATGTTGGCCATGCGTTTGCAACAGCACAAAAGCATGGATTGAGTCAGGCAAAACGGCCCACTGCTTTACGGTAATGCCACGGTGAGTCGCCGCTAGCAGCAGCTCATCAGCTGCAATTTGAGCCAGCAAAGCAGCTGAGGATAGGTTACTTTGTAGCGAGTCGAACTCCGGCAAGTTGACTGGCAAACTAAATAGTCTGCTGCCATTGTGTGTGGTTATCTGCACGTAGTACAGCGTAGCCTTGGCAGGTGAATTGTTGGCCTGAGAAGATTTTATCAACGGACGCCCTGAACCCTTGCACAGCATCTAGATATTGTGTCTACTTTTAGACTGCTTTTAGACTGCCTTTAGATTGCCCAGCGCCACGAGAAAAGTCGCGAAAGCCGTGCAAAATATACTCAAGTAATAACACTCAAGATAGGAGACAACAGTTCACGAACAGCGTCCTTTATCAGGTTTTAATCAATCAATCACAAAATAAAATCAATTACAAAATAAAGAGAGGCCCGTTTGAAAAACCTCTTCTATTTCGATTTTGGCTCATACGTGATACAAAAATATGGGCAAAGAGAGACTCGAACTCTCACGACCGAAGCCGCCACATTTTGAGTGTGGTGCGTCTACCAATTCCGCCACTTGCCCGGTAGATTTTTTAGTATACCTAAAACTGGTGACTTTACGACAGTCTTTTGGCGGGCAAGCTGCCAGCAGGTTTTGATCAGGTTTTGACAGGTCGTGGTGATTACCAGTTGCGCCAGCCGCCTGCGGATTGGGCTGCTTTTGGGCGTACGTGCGATCGCTCACTCAGCAGAGCCTGATAGTCGGGGGTACTCGCCCAGCGGTCAATTTCTCTCGCTCTCAGCACTGGCACCGGATGGCTGAGGTCATCAGTCTTTAGGCGCTTGAGCATTTCGCCCGTTTCACTCTCGCTAATGGCGTCGTATGAGCGGGCCTGATCGATAAAAGCGTCTAGATTGAGCTGAGATGATAGAGTAGGCGATCCGCCTGAGAGCTTCATTAGCACGGAGGCCACCGTGCGGGCATCTTGCGTGGCTAGCAGGGCCGCTCGATCGCAGGTAAATTCAGCGCAGCGCACCCATTCCATAATTTTTGACTGCCAGCTTTGCATCAGCACATTGCCAAAAGGAAGCTGGCTAGTCGCTAGGCTCAACAGATTGGCCAGGGTTAAATATACGCCGTGATCGCACTTAAGATGGCCAAGCTCATGCCCAATAACGGCCTGTACTTCAGCCGAACTAAGCAGCTCGATTAAAGAAGTATGCACCACAATAAAAGGCTGTTTGCCTCGCATGGCAAAGGTGTAGGCGTTGGGAACCGGGTGCTGCTTAACGTAGAGCTGTGGAACTTCTAAATCCAATACTTCACAGGCTTCTACCATAGAGTGATAAAGCTCGGGCAGCTGACGGGGGCCAACCAGGACGCTAGCGGCAATGTTCTCTAAATAAAAGAACTGCTCGCCCATCGGCCCTAGCAGGCTGCGAATGGCCACATCCAAACCGGGCAAGCGCTTGAGCGCCTGAGTTGCTTTTTTATCCAGCGGATGGCGAAAGTGGTCAGCGTTTAGGCCAGTGAGCAGAGCTTTAGAGGAGGACATGAGAGCAGGGGTAAGGCTATTTTGCCAGTATAGCGATTCCCCCACGCCCTGAGACTCCCTATGCGCTGCTTGATTTTCTAGTTTAGCTTCGAGCTTCGATCACCAGCCTATCCAGCGACTGCCGGAACCGCCGAGGTCGCTGCTATCGGCTCGCTGCTTTGAACCCCTAAGGTTGGCTGCGCAGCGCTGTCGGCTTCGCTAAGCGGAATGCGGCGCAGGCGAGCCCCTACATTCGTGAGCTTCTCTTCAAATTTTTCATAGCCTCGATCTAGATGGTGCAGGCCGTGGAGGGTGGTTTTACCTTTGGCGGCAAGACCTGCGATCGCCAAAGCCGCAGACGCTCGCAGGTCGCTACCCGTTACCGGAGCCCCCGACAAATGACTTACCCCGCGCACGATGGCACAGTCGCCCTTGACCCTAATATCAGCGCCCATTCGGTTAAACTCTGCCACATGCTGCAGCCGATTTTCAAAGACGGTTTCAGTCACCATGCTATTGCCGTCGGCCAGCGTCAGCAGCGCCATAAACTGTGCCTGCAGGTCAGTGGGAAAACCCGGATAAGGAAGGGTATGAACGTCAGCAGGCAAAATCTTTTCACCGGGGGAGACTCGAATGGTGCTACGGCCTTCAATCTCCACCTTTGTGCCCGTTTCACGGAGCTTGGCTAGCAGCGGCGTAAGATGACTAGGATCAACTGGCCCAACGGTAATTTCAGAACGGGTTAAAGCGCCAGCGACTAAATAAGTACCCGCCTCGATTCGATCTGGAATAATGGAATAATCAGTTGAATGCAGACTTGGCACACCTGTAATGGTGATGGTATTGGTGCCTGCGCCGCGAATTTTTGCGCCCATTGCCCGACAAAAGTTCGCTAAGTCAACCACTTCTGGCTCCTGCGCCGCGTTTTCAAGCACGGTTTCACCCTCGGCGAGGGTAGCTGCCATCATCAGGGTCTCGGTTGCCCCTACGCTAGGATAGTCCAGATAAATTTTGGCACCTTTGAGCTTGCCCCGTGCGCCCGGAACGTAAGCGTGCACGATGCCGTGATCCATATGGACGTGAGCGCCCAAAGCCTGCAAGCCCCGAATATGCAGCGCTACCGGACGCGCCCCGATCGCACAGCCGCCCGGTAAAGGGACACGAGCGACGCCGAGGCGGGCCAGCAGTGGGCCAATCACAAAAAAGCTAGCGCGCAGCTTGCTAACGATGTCGTAGGGTGCTTTGGAGTGGCTAACGTGGCTAGCATCTATATCTAACACGCTGCCCTTGCGAGAGACCTCTAAACCGAGCGCTGTTAACACGCTAGACATGCGGCCAATGTCCATTAGGTCTGGAATGTTGCGGATGCGGCAGGCTTCGGAGCAGAGTAGAGTACCCCCCAAAACGACCAGCGCCGAGTTTTTTGCGCCGCTGATAGGAATGTGACCCTTGAGCGGTTCGCCGCCCCAAATTTCGATGACCGAAGCGGCATCTGAGGAGGATTCACCGCTATTGAGGGCAGCAGCGTTAGAAGAAGTAGGGGTGATAATGGGAGTAGCCTCCATAAGATAATGAGTCAATTTAAGGATGTAAACGCTTCGTAGGGCAACAAATTCCCTCAGCAGTTTTCTGGTCGCTTTGAGGATAGCTTTAGAAAACTTTGAAGAATTTGGTATGGATTCTACCCGAAACTTCCGAGTTTCTCCCGGTTGATTTGAACAAAGCAGGCGCTAGTGTCGCAACTTTTGCTTCTCTGTGGTTGGGAAGATGGTTGGGAAGACCACTGAAGTTTAAGAGGTTTAAGACAAAAAAAACTGAGGCTAGATCGCGCTTGGCCTGTTTTAAGGTCTGCTTGCTGTTGACGAATGTTCCTTACTGATAGAGGATAGTTAATCGCAGCTGATAGGCAGGTGCTATGGCATTTGCGATCGCTGCTGCGTTGTCTGTGAGCTATCTGTTGGCAGCACTGTCAGACAGCACCCATGCGGGACTGGCGAAATTGGTAGACGCGCTAGATTCAGATTCTAGTGTTCGCAAGGACTTCCGGGTTCAAGTCCCGGGTTCCGCATTCCTTCAATATCCGAAATATCGAAGCTGGTATTCAAGCTGTGGCACAGCAGAGCTAGCTAAAAGCAATTCAGTCTTTACCCTGTGAGATGCTTTATAAGGACAGATTGTGAGGCAAACACTGTACTGAGTAACGGCTTTGTCATAAAGTAGCTGGTATAAACAGAAATTTCTATTGCTCAGTAGAAATACATAGCGATTTAAATATAGATTAGAGTCTGTCTTTCTATGCTGACCAGCCTACAAAATGCCACGGTTAAGCAGATGCGTAAGCTGCAACAGGCAAAGGAACGGCGCACTCAGGGGCTATTGCTCCTAGAAGGAACTCACCTGATAGAGGCCGCCTGCACTGCGCGCTATCCTTTACAAACGCTTTGCTACACCGAAGAATGGCAGCAGCGCCAGCCCGAAATTTGCCAGCAGGCGTTAGGGCTAGCTGAGCAAGCCGAGCGGGTTTCAATAGCCGTATTGAAGTCTGTAGCGAGTACGATTACGCCGGATGGCGTCGTTGCTTCTGCGCCTATGCGCAATGCTTGGCAGGAGGCCGCTAGCCAGCCCGGTAAAGCTATTAGCTTGGGCATTATGCTAGAGACGCTGCAAGATCCAGGGAACCTTGGCACCATTATTAGAACGGCGGCAGCAGCGGGTAGCGACGGCCTGTGGCTGAGTGCTGACAGCGTGAGCTTAGACAATCCAAAGGTGCTGAGGGCCAGCGTGGGGCAGTGGTTTCGACTACCGATGGCAACAGTAGACATCGTGGAAAAAGCCCAACAGCTAAAGCAGCAGGGTGTGCAAATTGTGGCGACTGCGGCGATCGCCAACCTAGACTACTGGGCGCTAGATCTGCGGCAGCCGACCGTATTTGTGATGGGCAATGAGGGGGCAGGGCTTTCAGCTGCGCTGCTGGAGAGTGCCTCTGTCACAGTTAAAATTCCGGTGATGCCTGAGGTGGAGTCTTTGAATGTAGCGGTTTCGACGGCGCTGTTGCTGTACGAGGCTCGGCGACAGCGGCAATGAGGGCTAGTCGGCTACCTAGCCGCTGGGCGAGTGGGATAGCATCTAAAAGATTGCCGCCAAAACGATTGGCTTGATCGGGCTGAGCTTCTCTGTCAGCTTCACTGAGCGGGGCTTGATCTTTTAGCAGGTCTTCTAGCTGGCTGAGCGATCGCTTAAAGTCTTCATCTGCCGATTGACGATTTTGATTTTTTTCTGAGTTCATAGCGCAGTTTCTATCCGTATTCTTAGCTTTGTTTAGATTGGCTCAGGCGATCGCCCAATCGAATCGTGAAAACTGACTAGAAAAACCGACCGCTCTCGTTAAGAATAGAAAAGATACTAGGAAAGACTATGGATTCGGCATTCGATTACGACTTGGTGATTATTGGTGCAGGCGTCGGTGGCCATGGAGCAGCCCTTCACGCTGTGAAATGCGGCCTTAAAACCGCCATTATTGAAGCGGGCGACATGGGCGGCACCTGCGTTAATCGCGGCTGCATTCCTTCTAAGGCACTGCTGGCAGCTTCGGGCAAAGTGCGTGAAATGCGTGACGCGCAGCATCTTAAAGCCATGGGCTTAAGCTTATCTGGGGTTGGCTTCGACCGAGCAGGCATTGCCGATCATGCTAAAAACTTAGTTAATAAAATTCAGGGCGATCTGACCAACAGCCTGACTCGCCTGGGCGTAGAAACCATTCGCGGCTGGGGCAAAATCGCCAGCAGCCAAAAAGTCTCCATTCAAGACGATCAGGGGACGCGAACGATTACCGCCAAAGACATTATTCTTTCTCCCGGCTCCATTCCCTTTGTGCCTAGAGGCATCGAAACCGATGGCAAAACGGTGTACACCAGCGACGAAGCGGTGCGGCTCGACTGGCTACCTGACTGGGTTGCAATTATTGGCAGCGGCTACATTGGCCTAGAGTTTTCCGATGTTTACACAGCGTTAGGGTCGGAAGTGACGATGATCGAAGCGATGGATCAACTCATGCCGACGTTCGATCCTGATATTGCTAAGCAGGCTGAGCGCGTGCTGATTAAGCCACGCGACATTGAAACAAAAGTAGGGCTGCTGGCCAAAAAAATTACGCCGGGATCGCCAGTGGTCATTGAGCTAGCTAACCCAAAAACGATGGAAACCATTGAGGTGCTTGAAGTGGATGCCTGCCTAGTCGCTACTGGTAGAATTCCAGCGACTAAAAATTTAGATCTCAATATGGTGGCCGTAGAAACAGATCGGCGTGGCTTTATTCCGGTCAACGATCAGCTCGCGGTGATGCGCGACGGCAAGCCAGTGCCTCATCTGTGGGCGATTGGCGACGCCAATGGCAAAATGATGCTGGCTCACTCGGCCTCAGCCCAAGGTATTGTCGCGGTTGATAATATCTGCGGCAAAAATCGCACGGTGGACTATAACGCGATCCCAGCGGCGGCGTTTACCCACCCGGAAGTGAGCTTTGTGGGCTTAACTGAGCCTGCGGCCAAAGCTGCTGCTAAAGCCGGGGGATACGAAGTGGCCTCGGTGCGCAGCTATTTTAAGGCCAATTCTAAAGCATTGGCTGAAGGGGAAACCGAAGGGCTAGCGAAGGTGATTTATCGGAAGGACACGGGCGAAATGCTCGGGGCGCACATTATCGGGCTCCATGCGGCTGATTTGATTCAGGAGGCAGCGAATGCGATCGCGCAAAAACAATCCGTCACCCAACTCTCGCAGTATGTTCACACTCATCCCACCCTTTCCGAAGTGTTAGACGAAGCCTACAAGCGAGCCGAGGTAAGCGCATGAAAGTCCGTCGTCGCCCGCCCAATCCATCGGTTTCTGTTGCTCATTTAGAGTACAAAATCAGTCTGCCCGACGCCGAGCCCCGCAGCATTTTAGAGAAAATTGTGTGGCACAAAGAAACAGAAGTCGCTCGGCAAAGAGAGCAGGTGCCTCTACAAGAGCTGCAAAAACAGGCCAAAGCGCTACCTGAAACCAAGGGATTTGTTAAAGCCCTACGACAGCAGGCAAACTTGCAACGTCCGGCTATTATTGCTGAGGTGAAAAAGGCTTCGCCAAGTAAAGGCGTTATTAGAGCAGACTTTGATGCGGTAGCGATCGCCCGCAGCTACGCCAAAGGCAACGCCACCTGCCTATCGGTACTCACCGACAGCAAATTCTTTCAGGGCAGCTTCGACTACCTTCGCCAAATCCGTCAGGCCGTAGACCTGCCGCTGCTGTGCAAAGAATTTATTATCTATCCTTACCAAATCTACCAGGCACGTATTGCCGGGGCCGACGCGATCTTACTCATCGCGGCCATCCTACCAGATAAAGACCTCAGCTATTTTGCGCGCATTGCCAAGGTGCTAGGTTTAGACGTGCTGGTCGAAACCCACACGTCCGAAGAGTTTGAGCGAGTGATGGCCTTACAAGGCATTGAGCTAGTTGGGATCAACAACCGCAACCTAGAAGATTTTACGGTGAGCTTGGAAACGACCCAGCAGATATTGACAGACTATAAAGCGGCGGTTGCTCAAAAGCAGGTGATGATCGTTAGTGAATCTGGCATACATACGCCTGAGGACGTGGCAACTGTCACAGCAGCGGGCGCACAGGCTATTCTAGTGGGAGAATCCCTCATGAAACAGCCTGAACCGGGGGAGGCGATCGCCCGCCTGCTTGCCCGCTAATCAGCCATTAATAATTTCCTCATCAAACAAATTCATTATCCGGGAGAGTTCCTGGCTCGACGAATAATAAATTTAAATAGATAGAACCGGGGATCGAAACACATTACACCTATCTCTGCCTACTAGCATGGCTCAAGATCGTTCACCGCTCCCGCTGCCCTCTCACATTCACTACGAGCTATTGCTTCAGATATTAGAGCGACAGACCACTAGAGAGATTCATCAAGAGCTGGCTCAAAAGGAACAGTTGCAGGCTCTGATTGGCACCTTGCGCAAAGCATTCTCCCAGCAAAAGCAGCTCGAAGAAAGCTGCCTGCGCGCCCAGATCCCAGTTGAATATCACTGGTCGTTAAACGAGTAATATATCTCCCGAAAGACCGACGTAGCACTTGTTGAACAGGAAGCCTATACTAATGAACGTATAGCTAGTGAAACTACGGTATGAGTCGCAAAAAAGCCATCATTATTGGTTCAGGAATCGGTGGAATATCTTTGGGCATTCGATTGCAGAGCCTGGGATTTGAAACCACTATTTTTGAAAAATTAGACGCTCCCGGTGGCCGAGCCTACGTGCGCCGCGCCGACGGCTTTGTCTTCGATATGGGGCCAACCGTCCTGACCGTTCCCCACCTAATTGAAGAGCTTTTTTCGTTAGAAAAAGACGCCGCCGCCTTGGGCGAGCCAGATTTTCCTGCCGCAATTATGGATCCTAAAGACCGGATTAGAACCGGCATCACTAGCGGCCCAAACACTTCCAAATACGTCAAAATCGTTCCTGTTTTGCCGTTCTACCGCATCTATTTTGACGACGGCACCTACTTTGACTACGACGGCGACCCGGAAAGCACCCACCGCCAAATCGAGGCCATTGAGCCCGACGATTTGGCAGGCTATGAGAGATTTCATGAGGCAGCTAGAGCTATCTTTGAGCGAGGCTTTGTAGAGCTAGGCTACACCTACTTTGGTGATGTCTTCTCCATGCTCAAAATTGCGCCCGACCTTGTCAAGCTAGACGCCGTACGGCCTTTGTTCTCCTTTGTAAAAAGCTACTTCAAAAGCCCCAAGCTTCAGCAGGTATTTAGCTTTGAGCCTTTGCTCGTAGGCGGCAATCCGCTTAAGGTGCCAGCCATTTACGCCATGATTCACTTCGTAGAAAAGACCTGGGGCATTCACTTTGCCATGGGCGGCACGGGCGAACTGGTACGCGGATTTGTGCGCAAATTTGAGGAGCTAGGCGGCACCATGCGCTACAACAGCGAAGTCACCAAAATTGACGTAGAAGGCTCTTTGTTTGGCAAAAAAGTCGCTCAGGGCATCACCCTTGCAGATGGCACAAAGCACAAAGCCGATGTCGTAATCTCTAACGGCGACTATGCGAACACCTACTCGAATTTGATCGAGCCTCAATATCGCCTGATCAATCAAGACCTGCGGACGAAAAAGCTCACTAAGCAGTCAATGTCTATTCTGGTGATTTACTTTGGCTTTAGAGCCGATGGACTAGAAGATTTAGACTTGCGCCATCACAACATTATTTTGGGGCCACGCTACGAAGCGCTGCTCACCGAAATTTTTGATGACAAGGTGCTGAGCCCAGATTTTTCTCAGTATTTACATATCCCTACGCTTACTGACCCTAGCATGGCTCCTCCCGGACATCATGCGGCCTACACGCTAGTGCCCGTGCCCAATAACGCTAGCGGCCTCGACTGGGACATAGAAGGGCCTAAGCTCACAGACAAGGTGCTTACTTTTTTAGAAGAGCGCGGCTATATCCCAGGACTTAAAGATCGTTTGGTGTATCAGAGCTTCGTCACGCCCGACTACTTTGAAGGAACGCTCAACAGCTATTTGGGCAACGGCTTTGGGGTAGAGCCAGTGCTGACTCAAAGCGCCTTTTTCCGCCCGCACAACCGCAGTGAAGATATTTCAAATTTTTACTTGGTGGGCGCTAACTCACAGCCCGGTGGCGGTACGCCTGCGGTAATGATGTGTGCCAAAATGACGGCCCGCGAAATTGCTAAAGACTTTAAAATTCCAGCAGCAGTGGTGAATGGGGTGGCAGCGCGGCCAGAGGTAGCAAAGGTTTAAGCGATGCTTCCTAAAGAAGACATGCTCAAGCGAGCCGAAAACAAAGCGGCCTTAGCTCGCATTATTGACCGGGCTGAGCAGGCCATTCGCACTTGGGAACCAGTGGCGACAGATTTTTTATCGCCGCCAGAGCTGGCTGAGGCGCAGGCGATTTTTAAAAACCTCACCGATGTGCACACCATTAGCGGCGGTGGCTATCCTCAAGCAGAGCGGCAGCGGCTGGTGATTGCTCGCAGCGAGATGCCGTTTGCAGAACAGCCAGTGCCTTTGGCTGCGCTGAGCATCGCGGGCAATTTTTTGTTTGATACGGCGTCTCATCGCGACTTTTTGGGATCGCTGCTGGGGACGGGGCTGGTGCGCGATAAGGTGGGTGACATTATTGTGCTGGGCGAGCGCGGTGCGCAGGCGATTGTGGTGCCTGAATTAGTGGAGTTTTTACAAACGAGCTTAGTGCAGGTGCGGTCGGTGCCTGTGAAAACGCAGGCGATCGCCCTGAATGAGCTACGGGTACGAGAGCCAAAGAAAAAAGAAATGACTACGGTAGAGGCTTCTCTGCGATTGGATGCGATCGCCTCTGCGGGCTTTGGCATGTCACGCAGCAAAATGGCTGATTTGATCACTCAGGGCGACGTACGAGTGAACTGGAAACCCATTACGCAATCTAGCCGCAGCGTAGAAACTGGCGACCTAATCGCCATTCGTGGCAAGGGACGCTTAGAGATTGGCGAGGTGGCAGTTACCAAAAAACAGCGATATCGGGTGCAATTAACTCGCCTGGTGTAAGGCTTGCTTTAAGAAAGGTAACCTATCGGGCAGTTTCAGTAAATTTAGGTAGACTTCGGTTAAGGGGTGCTTTTTTCTCGCGAGTTAGCACACGATTTGCGAGATCTTTCGTAAGCGAATGGATGCTTTTAAAAAAAACTTACTGAGCCGCCGAAAATGCCTCGTCTGAGCGATCGCGCCTTTCAAATCGTCAAAAGTGAAATTGAGCGCAACTATATCAACGACCCTGAAAATCAAATCGAGTGCGTTATCTTGCTAGCTCGGCTTGAGTCACTGCGCATTTATCAGGGCGAGCCCCTAACTCCTGTCGAGATGTGGGAGACAATAAGTGACATTTTGCCTAATTTTAATCGACGCATTCTCAGAAAAGCTGCAAGGGCAAACGCTAAAGAAGACACACAAGAGCCGTCCTTTTTATGGGGGGTTTCTTTAGGAATTAGTGCAACTGCTGTGCTAGTAGCCACTGCTATTGGTTTTGACTCAGTGGCCGATCAGCCACCAAGCGACTCTTCCGAGCCTGACGCTGAGACAGTTGAAGCCCTGAAGACGACTAGGACAGTTGAGACGGCTAAGGCCGATCAGGTTGCAGCGGTTGCAGCGGTAGATACGGGCGCACAGCCGCAGGTGCTTAACGTCCAGCAGCCAATTTCACTTAATCTAGGCAGGGCTTTTAGCAGGGCGCGAGATCAAGCCGATCGCTTTGAAACAGCCAGGAGCCTGGGGTGGCAGGCCGCATTAAGTAGCCAAAATCCGCCGCATAGCGCTCAAAAATGGGGTGAAACGGCGGCGCTGTGGAAGTCAGCCATTGAACAGCTCGAACAGGTATCGCTCCAAGACAAAAACTATCAGCAGGCGCAGCTCAAAAAGACGGCCTATCAGCACAACCTCCAGGAAATTAAAGCGCGACAAGCCGCAGCGCTGAAGCTTGAACAGGCTCAAGCAATCGCTCAAAAAGTGGCTCAGACGACGCCTAATGGGGAGCGATCGCCCCGCTTTTCCAAACAAGTCTCTGGGCAAGCCTCTGGGCAAGTCAGAAAAGATCCGCTAGAAATTGCCAAGCAATATGGCTGGCAGGCGGCGTTGGCCAGTCAAAACGCGCCGCATCCGCCCGAAAAGTGGGCAGATATTTCTAGGCTTTGGCAAACGGCGCTGCTGACCCTAGAGACTATCGATACCGACTATCCTAGCTATGCTGAGGCGCAGCAGGTAAAGGCCCAGTATCAGCAAAATTTAAGTGAGATTCGCGATCGCTATCAGCAAGAGCAAAACGCCACCCAGCAAGTCCAGTCCTTAAGCGCAACGCTGATAGAAATGGACAACTCTATTACACCCGATTTGACTAGGTACACTCAGCTAGAGTCGATGATGGGCAAGCTCAAAGCGATCCCAGCAGGAACTCAGGCTCATGTTAAAGCCCAAGCGATGAGAGACAAAGTGGCTAGAAGAATGAATGAGATCGCCGCCCATTCGACTAACAAGGTAATGATTTATGTCAGTGAGTAGGATTCAGACGTAAATTCAGATTAGCTCAGCTTTTACGGATGCTCGTTTAGGCCAATCCACTCAGATTTTGCGCGCCAAAACATTTTTATTTAATTAAACTTGATACTTTTACCCCCTTTCTTTCTAAAGCATCACGGCAAGGCGGACGGGGTGTGTCAATATGATAAAGATTTGCCAATTATAAAATTTGCCGATTTTGCAACTAATCTTAAGGTTTGTCGCTCTAGCGACCAATCTGGGGTTAGCTACCGTGGCAAAATGCAGCTAGAAAATATTGGCAGGAAATGGAGTAATCAATGGAATCCGCAGAGGCTATTTATCAATACGCCTGGATAATTCCCGTACTGCCTTTGCTAGGCGCGGCAATTGTCGGAACAGGTTTGATCAGCTACAACGAGGCGACCAATCAGCTTAGAAAGCCTGTCGCCGCTTTCATCGTCAGCCTGACGGGGGCGGCGATGACCTTATCTATTTTAATTTTGGCCAGTCAGCTTCAAGGGCACGCACCCTACACCTATTTAATTGAGTGGGCCTCGGCTGGAGACTTTCACATCAATATGGGCTTCACCATCGATCACATCACCTCGCTCATGCTGGTGATTGTGACGACCGTTGCCTTTTTGGTGATGATTTACACCGATGGCTACATGGCTCATGACCCGAGCTACGTCCGATTTTATGCCTACTTGAGCTTATTTAGCTCGTCAATGCTGGGCTTAGTGGTGAGCCCAAACTTGCTACAGGTGTACGTATTTTGGGAGCTGGTGGGCATGTGCTCTTACCTGCTGATCGGCTACTGGTATGACCGCGATGGCGCGGCTGACGCCTGTCAAAAGGCTTTTGTGACCAACCGAGTCGGTGACTTTGGTCTGCTGCTGGGGATGCTGGGCCTATTTTGGGCGACGGGCACCTTCGAGTTTGACCTGATGGGCACCCGACTTAATGACTTGGTGACGACAGGCGCTATTTCGGGTGGGCTAGCTGCACTGTTTGCCATTTTGGTATTTATGGGGCCGATGGCGAAGTCGGCGCAGTTCCCGCTGCATGTGTGGCTGCCCGATGCGATGGAAGGCCCAACGCCAATCTCGGCGCTGATTCACGCGGCGACGATGGTAGCAGCAGGCGTATTTTTAATCGCTCGCATGTATCCTGTGTTTGAGCAAATTCCGGTAGTGATGAGCGCGATCGCCTGGGTGGGTACCATCACCGCTTTCGTCGGTGCCTCCATTGCCATCACCCAAAACGACATTAAAAAAGGACTTGCCTTTTCTACCATGTCGCAGCTTGGCTATATGGTGATGGCAATGGGCGTGGGTGCCTATACAGCGGGCCTGTTTCACCTGATGACTCACGCCTACTTTAAAGCGATGCTGTTTTTAGGATCAGGCTCGGTTATTCACGGCATGGAAGAAGTCGTTGGCCACGATCCTGCCCTTGCTCAAGACATGCGGCTGATGGGCGGCTTGCGTAAGTACATGCCAATTACGGCAATTACTTTCCTAGTCGGGACGCTAGCAATCTCGGGCCTACCGCCTTTTGCTGGATTCTGGTCAAAGGACGAAATCTTAGGCTCTGTGTTTGAGGCCAACCCTCTGATGTGGGCTATTGGCTGGATCACGGCGGGCGCGACCGCGTTTTATATGTTCCGCATGTATTTCTCTACCTTTGAAGGTGAGTTTCGCGGCAACGATGGGGCTATTCGCACGCAGGTAAAGCGTCAGTCGCTGCAAATGGCCGGAGCCTCAATGGGGCCAGGGGCGATGAGTACGCAAGAGCTGGCTGTAGAATCAGCAGATCACGCGGATCATCACCATGCTGAAGTGCCGCATGAGTCGGCTTTGAGCATGACCTTTCCGCTGATGATGCTAGCGATACCTTCGGCGCTCATTGGCCTAGTCGGTACGCCATTTGCTAACTACTTTGAGGCGTTTATTCATCCGGCGGGTGAGGCGCTAACGGTGGCTGAAATTGCTGAAGAGGTAGACATCAACGAGTTTGTGCGAATGGCAGGCGCTTCGGTGGCGATTTCGGTAGCGGGCATTATTTTGGCCGTGCTGATGTATCGGACGCGGAAAATTGACCCAAGTGCGATCGCCAACAAAATCAAGCCTTTGTACAACCTCTCGCTCAACAAGTGGTACATCGACGATATCTATCGCGAAGTATTCATCAAGGGCACTCGTAACCTTGCCAAAGGCGTACTCAACGTAGATATTAAAATTGTTGATGGCATCGTCAACCTGACAGGCTTTGTCACCTTGGTGACTGGCGAGGGTCTGAAATACTTCGAGAACGGTCGTGCTCAGTTTTATGCGCTGATTGTGTTTGGCGCGGTGCTGGGCCTGGTATTTATCTCAGGACTGACCTAACTCAACGCTTAAGCAACGTTGATTAAGGAGCACTGGAGTTTAAACTCGGTGCTCCTTTTTGGTTTATCTGTAAAAAGACTTTTAGGAAAAGATTTTTAGGTGGCCTTTGCAAAAGGAATTCTTAGAGCTGCCACTGTATCAAGCGCACTATATTGCCTAAAACTCGATGCTTTAGCCACGAGCGTTTTTTCCACTGGCGCAGGCCAATTTGCTGAGACTCGGCGAATCCACGATTAAAAGCCTGCTCTACATGATCGAATAGCACTACGCTGTTGGTAACAATATCCAGCTCGTCGTTGTGTAAAAAGCTGCGGTAGTCAAGATTTGCGCTGCCCATATTCGCCCAGTCGTCGTCAATGATGAGCATTTTGGCATGGATCATGCTGGGCTGATATTCAAAGATTTGGATGCCCGCTTTGAGAAGCGAGCCGTAGACTTCATAAGAAGCATAGTAAACGGGCTTTTTGTCTGATCTGTCGCTTGTGGTTAAAATCCGCACCTCTACGCCTGCCTGCTGAGCGGCTATCAGCAGATTACGGGTGCTTTTGTTCGGCAAAAAATATGGGCTTGATAGCCAGATTCGCTTGCGGGCGCAGGCAAACAGCGTTTGCTTGGTGGTTTCAATCGGCGATTCACGATAGTCCGGCTTTGTCCCTACCGTCACCAATACCGAGTCACTATTTTCACTCTCTTTAACCGGGTAAATTTTCGCCATATCAACAGCGGTGACCTTTCCGGTTTCAAACTGCTTATAGCCCTGCCAGTGGGTTTGAAAAACGGCCGATAGCACCGTGATCACTTTG
>JBARVS010000384.1:0-13156 GCA_049646385.1 Phormidesmis sp.
GGTGAAGAGCTAGTTGAGAGCATCAAAGGAATGAAAGGCGTTCATGAGGTCGCTTTTGATTTGGGTTTGACAGAAGGGAGCGATCGCCTAGCTCGTTAGTTTGCTGTAGCTGACTGAAATCGCAAAGCAATATCCTGACCGAGGCTGTTCTTTTAGAAGAAAAGTGCTCGGTCATCTTTTTGGCTGCGCCTCGCCTTTGCTGTCCCTGCGGCACATATACGCTGCTATAAAAAAGCCTTGAAGAAAAACAGATTCTAAAGCATAGAAAAAAGCGCCTCCCTGAAGGAAGACGCTGCTGTCGCAAACAGAGCTATAAACGAGAGGTCTACTTACTTGGCCCAACAAAAGCTATGCCTGAATTTGAGGAGCCTGTAGCGCAATGGGAACCGCTTCACCGCTGGCTAGGTCTAACGGGAAGTTATGAGCATTGCGCTCATGCATTACTTCAAACCCTAGACTCGCGCGGTTAACCACATCAGCCCAACTCGGCAGCACCCGTCCTTGAGAGTCGAGCACAGAGTGGTTAAAGTTGAAGCCATTGAGGTTGAAGGCCATTGTGCTGATGCCTAAAGCAACAATCCAGATGCAAACAACTGGCCAAGCCGCTAGGAAAAAGTGAAGCTGACGAGAGTTATTGAAGCTGGCATACTGAAAGATTAGGCGACCAAAATAGCCGTGAGCAGCCAAAATGTTGTAAGTTTCTTCTTCCTGGCCAAACTTATAGCCCTGGTTTTGAGATTCCACGTCGGTGGTCTCTCGAATTAGGCTAGAGGTGACCAAAGAGCCGTGCATTGCGCAAAACAAGGAGCCGCCCAGCACACCCGCTACCCCAATCATATGGAATGGGTGCATGAGAATATTGTGCTCGGCCTGGAAGACAAACATAAAGTTGAAAGTGCCGCTAATGCCCATAGGCAGACCATCAGAAAAGCTGCCCTGACCAATGGGGTAGATTAGAAAAACAGAGATAGTAGCGGCTACAGGCGCAGAATAGGCAATGCAAATCCAAGGGCGCATTCCTAACCGATAGCTTAGCTCCCACTCTCTGCCTAAGTAGCACAGCAGAGCTGGAATATAGTGAAAGGCAATCATCTGGTACGGGCCACCGTTGTAGAGCCATTCATCGAGGGTAGCGGCTTCCCAAATGGGGTAAAAGTGCAGCCCAACTGCATTGGAGGTGGGCACTACAGCGGCTGTAATGATGTTGTTGCCGTATAGCAGTGAGCCAGAAAGGGGCTCGCGAATGCCGTCGATATCTACTGGCGGCGCGGCAATAAAGGCCGTGACAAAAACGGTGACAGAAACGCCTAGAAGTGGCAGCATTAAAACGCCAAACCAGCCGATATAAAGGCGGTTTTCGATGCTGGTAATCCAACGGCAGAATCTCTCCCACTGGCTTTCGTTAGGACGCTGAATGGAGATAGTCATAGTTTGTTGAAGATGGGTTATTTGAGCAATTAAGCCTATTGGAACAAAACAAAATGGAAATGACGTGAAGACAGATGTGAAGACAGACGCGAAAACGAATTTAAGAAGACAAAGAGCTATCCCTAAAAACCCATAGCTCTATCTTGCGAGCGTTGTCCTAGAGGGCTGCGTAAGCTTCAATGGTTAGCACTTTTATAACTCGTGAGTTTTTTTATGGCTGGGATGAATCAACTGAAAACCCTGGTACTGCTAGGACTGCTCGGCAGCTTAATTGTGCTAACGGGCTATTTGCTGGTAGGGGATGAACAGGGTCTTTACTATGGGTTGGGCTTTGCGGCTGTGGGCAGCTTTGGCTCTTGGTACTATTCTGATCGGGCGGCGCTGGCTGCTTTTAAGGCCCAGCCGACGCCGCCTGAAGAGGCTCCTGAGCTGAGCTGCCGCATCAAAAAATTAAGCGATCGCGCTGGCATCCCCAATCCTACGCTCTACATTGTTCCTTCAAAGTCGCCCAACGCCTTTGCTACCGGACGCGATCCTAACCATGCGGCGATCGCGCTAACAGAAGGCATTATCGATTTGCTACCCGCTGACGAGCTAGACGCCGTTATCGCCCACGAACTCACTCACGTGCGCAATCGCGATACCCTTACCCAGGCGGTTGCTAGCACATTAGCCGGGTCTTTGACTTATTTAGGGCGGATTCTCACTTTGGGCGCACTGTACTTTCCGGTAGCGCGAGTGGGACGACGGGGCAACAATCCGATTGCGATTTTGTTTTTATTGCTGGTTGGCCCCTTGAGCGCTGGGCTGCTTCGCATGGCGATTTCAAGAACCAGAGAATATGCTGCCGACTTAGGATCTGCCGAAATTACTCAAAATCCACTGGCTTTAGTGCGCGCCCTCGAAAAACTAGAAGCAACCGGCCAAGAATTTCCCATTCACGGCAACCCGGCTTTTGCGCCGCTGTTTATCGTCAATCCGCTCTCAAAAAAGGGGCTGATGAGCCTGTTTTTAACCCATCCGCCTACTGAAGATCGCATTGAGCGCCTGAAGGCGATGGCCCAAAGCGCTGACGTTGCTGCTGATGTGCCGAAGGAACTGAGCCCTGCGACCTAGCGCCTGAACCTAGCGCCGCCAAATCACGCCGCCGCTCACTTATTTAACAGGCTTGCTCAGCGCTGAGGAAATTTGATCTGAAATGGTCAGCGGATCGTAGGGCTTGGTAATCACAGAAGCGACGTTGAGCTGGCCGAAGCGCTGCTGCTCGTGAGACTGCGCCTTGGCGGTGAGAACCACAATAGGAATTTGCTGCGTCGCCGGATTTTCTCGCAGCCGCTGCAAAATCGTTAGGCCGTCCATGCCCGGTAGCATCATGTCTAATAGAATGGCATCGGGCTTTTCGAGCTGGGCGATCGCAATGCCATCGGGCCCGTTAGCAGCTTTTAAAACTTCCCAATGGCCAGTAATCTCCAGGCATAGCTGAGTAGCCTCCCGAATATCCGCGTCGTCATCCACAATTAAAATGCGCTTGGTCATCACGGATATTGCCCTCATAAATCTTCCTCACTGTACACCGCTAATCTGTTATTCTTCTGAAGCTGCTGAGCTGTTAGCTACTCGGCGGGGAGAAGCGGCAGCGTGAAAAACAGCCTGCTTCCTACATTAGGTGTGCTCTCGGCCCACATTTCACCCTGATGCTGCTGCACAATACTGCGGCAAATCGCCAGTCCGAGCCCGGTGCCGCCCTGATGCGCTGCGTCTGAAGTATTGAGCTGCTCAAACTGAGTAAAGATATCTTCTAGCTTGTCTTCAGGAATGCCGTTGCCCTGGTCTTTAACCTGAATCAGCGCCAGGGCGGGCGCTTGCGCCAAGGTTGATTGAATCGCTTCTTTTCCCTTGGGGCTCAGGCTGCTTTCTACGGTGGATTGGTTGCTGGCGTCAATCTGCTGGGCGGTGGCCCACACCGTTGTACCCGCTGGTGAAAATTTAATCGCGTTGCTAAACAAGTTTGAGAAGGTTTGCATGATGCGATCGCGATCGGCATTAAGCTGAGCCGACAGCGGCAAGACCGAAAGCTGAATGTGGTGATTGTCGGCCATTGCCCGCATTTCATCAGCAGATTGGGTCATAATATCAGCCAGATCGCAGGTTTGTCGGTTTAGCGTAATTTTTCCTAGCTTAATGCGCTCTACATCGAGAATGTCGCTGACCAGCCGCACCAGCCGATTGGTGTTAGAAAAGGCAATTTCTACCATGCGCTGACGCTGAGAGGCCGGGATTTCTAGCTTTGCCTGTGCGAGCAAGCCTAAGGCCGCTCGAATAGAGGTTAAAGGGGTTCTTAGCTCGTGGCTAACTACCGCGATAAACTCATCTCTCATCGTTTCAATGGCCTGCCGCTCGGTGATATCTTGAAAAATAACCACCGCGCCAATGATGTTGCCTTTCTCTTGAATGGAGGTGCTGACATATTCGACCGGAAAGGGCTGATTGTCCTGCCTAAAGAATAAATCGCCCGCGACATGATGCGTTTGCCCGTGCTTTAGCGTTTTAAATATTGGGCTTTGCTGCCAGCTGTAAACAGTGCCATCAGGCTTTGAGTGATTGATCAAGTCATGCATAAAGTGATTAATCACTTTTGCTTTAGGACGGCCTAACGCCCTAATTGCGGCTGGGTTAACAAACACTATTTTGCCTTTAGGATCAATCCCATAAATGCCCTCGCCCGCTGCATTCAAAATAAGTTCGTTTTGGTGTCCTAACCGCTTTAAGGCGTCACGGGCCTCTTGCAGCGCCTGAAAAGCTCTTTCGCGCTCGGCCATCTCCTGCTTTAGGCTTTCGTTGGCTTGCTCTAGCTGCGCAGTTCGCTGTGACACCCGCTCTTCTAGGCTAGCGTTTAACGTTTGAACTTTTTCATAGAGCTGCATTTGATAAACAACAGAAGCAAACCGATCTGCAAGGTCTTGAACTAGCCCAATCTCGCGGGAGTGCCAGGGCTGCGCCTGGTTCTTTTTTATTTCTCGCCATGCTTCAAACGATTCGCGCGGGCGCTGCTGCCTGCTGTCGCTCTCGTCTGGCCGCCCCGCCCAAATGGTCTCTATATCTATCGCCTGACGAAACAAGCTCAGGTATCCTAAAAAATGATTTTGATGCACTAGCTTAGCGACTAAGACACCTCGAATATGGCTATGTATGAGCGCTGAGGTGACCGTCGAAGACAGTGTAGAACGCTCTATATCAGAGACTGCCCACAGGTTGGTAACAATTTGATTGGCGGCTTCGGCTTTGAGCCAAACCTGCCAGTCAGGTTGCTGTTCGAGGACGGTAGGGCTGCTGATGGCATGAGTCAAAGATGCTGTCAAGGATGCGGGTAAAGCAGCGGGCTGTTTGCCCTCACTCACGAGCCAAAATTCTGAGCCGGGATAGTCGGTTGGAATAAACAGCCGCCCGCCGACGCAGTGCAGGGCGCTCACGATTTGGGAGAGGGCGCTTTGTAGAGGGTTGTTACCGGTTGAGTGCAGCTGTGAGACGGTTTTGTTGATAATAGATTCGTGCTGCCCCTGCAATCGAGTGAGCTGTAGCAGGCTGGCATGGGCGATCGCCACTGTTACCTGATCGGCAATGAGCTGCACGATTTCTAATTCTCTATTGCCAAACCGCCTGGGCGTGCTGTGATGAGCAACCAGCAGCCCCCAAAGCCGATGGCGATGCAAAATAGGCACCACTAAAGACGCCTGTACGCCCATCGCGGTTAAATAGTCGACATGGCAGGGGTCAACGGTGCGAAAAGAGACATCGTTGAGTAAAGCGGCTTGCTTCTCTTCACTGAGTAAAGGGCTAATGCCGATCTCTTGCTTGTGAATGTTAACAATGCTGCGCTGCCGCACGGCTAAGAATCGCTCGCGGGCCTGCTCCGGAATATCGTCGGCAGGAAATCGCTGATGGAGTAGCACAGGCAGCCGCTGTTGTTTGATCGCCTCTGCGACGACTTCTCCACTGTCATCCTCGTGAAATCGATAAACCATGACCCGATCTACTTTGAGAAATCGTCTGAGTTCATCAACGGTTGCCTCTAAAATTTCGGGTAGCTCAAGCGATCGCCGAATGCGATCAGTCATCCGATGCACCAGTTCTTCTAGGTCTTTAATCGGGAGATGGGAGGTGTAAGTCATGGGGACACTAGGAAGGGAGGAGCCTCGGCAATGACGTTAATCGCCTGCTGAAGGTGTGATCGCTTAATTTGATCGAAAAGGTGGGCCAGTAAGCTTGAGCCCTGCAAAGATTTTTCTACCAAGTCATCAGCGCCCGCTCTGAAGGCAGCTTGCTGAGTATCGGCGTCTGTATGAGCGGTAAAGAACACAATCGGCAGGTGGTTCCAAGCCGGTGCCTGACGAACGATTTGGCAGAGATCTATGCCGCTAAACTCGGGCATCGAAATATCTAACAGCAGCAGGTCGGGAGAGGCTGCTTGCAGGGCTTGCCAAAAGTTAAGCGGCTCTTTGAGGGTGGTAATTTCAAAGCCCTGAGGCTCTAGCTGCGCGCGCAGGGCGGCTAAAATTTCGGGATCGTCATCGACGGCGAGAATTTTCTTGGAGGTTTGCTGTGGGTGCGATCGCAGCATTTCTATGCCTCTCACCACGCCGTCTACGCTGGGCTCAAACAAAAAAGGACAAACGCCCATTTGGGAAGCTTTGGCCCGAGTTGCCAGCGTGCCGTCAGCGCTGCATATCAGCACCATTAAGGACGGCACCTGGTGAATGAGCGCCGTGAGCTGCTTCATCTGCTGAGAGTCTGCGTCCTTTTGCAGTGAACAGCTAAACAACACAATATCTGGCATAACCCCCTGGTAGCCCTCGGGTGCCTGGTTTGCCTGAGCGCTAACGGCAGCGCTCAGCAGCTTTTGCAAGGCATCTAGGTGAGGCGATACTTTTACGGTCAGCCCTTTTCCCCAAAGTGCACTAACCAGCTTGGGAATTAGCTTGAGCTGAGGATCGGCTAATACCAATAGGGGAGTATTGGGGGTATCTGAGGTTCCTTCCGATAGCTGAACGGTCTGATTTAGCTGCGTTTCTAGGGCGTTGATGTGCGATCGCAACTGCGCCTGTTTTGCTTTGATCGGCGACGTACCCCCTAGCAAATCTTGAATTTTTTGAGCCAAAACAGAAGCCTCTTTCAGCCCAAAAATTCCCAGCACGCCAATTAAGCTGTGAGCCGCTCGATAGGCCGCTTCTCGGGTCTCACTTAAAAGCTGAGTGTCCTGGGTACTGGCCTCTAGCTGTTGAAGCATTTGCTTAAGCAGCTCTAAGCGTTCGCGCTGATTCGGCTTTACTGACTTCCACAGCGTTGCTAATGCTGCTTGCGTCATCTTTTGGCGACGCTTGCTCGTATCTGGGCTGTCACCTAAATCAGCCGATGCTACGCTCTTTGCCGATAAGCGCTGATCGACAGCAGACACCTGCGCCTCCAAAAGACTGGCTTCTGCACTGGCTTCTGTATTGGCCTCTGTACTGGCTTTTGGGCTTGGTTCAGTGCTTGCGCCACTAGCCGCTCGGTTAAGACGGTAGCCCACACCATAAACAGTTTCTACAAAGTCAGATGAAGCGCCCGCCGCCGACAGCTTCCGCCGCAGTCCTTTAATGTGAGAAGTCACCGTTTCTTCACCCGGCGCTTCGCTATAGCTCCACAAACTGTCTAAAATGGCTCTGCGGCTAAACACCTGTGACGGATTCCTTAAAAATAGCTCTAGCAGAGCATATTCTTTAGGCGTCAAACTTAATTCTCTCGTCCCATAAGATACCTCTCTGCCCTGAGGATCTAATCGCAGGTCACCCCACTCAAAAACGAGAGAGATAGAGGTTTGGCTACGTCGCAACAGCGCTCGCACGCGGGCCAGCAGCTCCTTTAGCTCAAAAGGCTTGGTAATATAGTCATCGGCACCCGCATCTAGCCCGTCGATTTTCTTATCGCTAGAGTCGAGCGCTGTCACCAGCAGCACTGGCACGTTGTACGACTGTTCGCGCAGCTGACGACAAAACGCCAGCCCGTCTAACTTGGGTAAAACAACGTCTAAAATGACTAAATCGTAGTGAGAAGCGCTAACTAGCTGCCAGCCCAAATAGCCATCGCCCGCAACATCTACCGCGTAGTGTTCAGCACTCAGCAGCTTTTGTAAAACCTGAGCAACTGATTCATCGTCCTCTACGAGTAAAATTCTCATCTTTTGCAACTATCTAAAGGTAGTTAAATACTCTTCTAGCGCGTTAGTTTAGAAGATTTACGGTTTAAAGAAAGAAAGTTATATTGAAAGCATAGCCAAAACAATTGTAACAATATTCGTTTGAATCTTACCAAAGTTTATAAAAGTTTAGCCTGCCGAAATAACGACAGGCTCTACTCTACGAGCTATATTCTGCGATAAAACAAACTTTTCTCTACATATTTATTTTGATTTCTTCATATGCAGTCAGGTTTGTTGTCAGAAGCTTGTTTATCTAAGGCGTTCCACGGAAGTAAGTGCCGTATTGCAAGCCTGGAAAAACGTGATTAAGCTCAATCAACAGAACGGATAGTGAGGCGAGTGCTAGCGTGGCCATAATCGGCGCACTCGTCAAATATTTCATCAGATATTTCATGATTGTCTCCTAAAGAGGTTGTTAAGAAGGCTAGCTAAGTAGCAAAAGCATTGGTCTATCGGGGTGATACTGAAATTTCAGACTTTTGAACCGTTAGCTCGCCAGAGGTCAGTTCTTTAACAGCTGCAAAAGGCCAAAGCAAGCCCTGTAAAAATGAACGTGCCGCTAAAGCTAGATCGATAAAGATTTCGGATTCTTCGGGGTTTTTGTCGTTTTTGCCGCCAATCAGATAGGCCCGCCCTGACCAGCCAATGAATCCGGTAATGTAAAAGAAAAGGGCGAAGGGAATGATGACATCAATGGCGCGGTCAAATCGAAGCTGCAGGTGCGGCAGACCTTCCGCGCCACAAAGCTCATGAGCCGCATAGGACTGATAGGGCGTATCGAAGTAATAGGTCTGCGGTGCTGCCTGCATTCGCTCGATAAAAGCAGGGGATTGATCGCAGGGAACCAAATGGGTGCTTTGGTTAGGAATTAAGGACGCAGCAGCGGCAGGCGTCATGCCTAGCCAGAGCAGCCCGACTAATGAAATGGCAAACAGCTTTCGCATTAAAAATGATCGCATTAGAAAAACCTCGCGTTGTCGTAAAAGTGCAGATGTTTAGGCGCGATCGCCCATCAAAACCACCTGTTAAAACCACCTGTCAAAATCCAGACTTAACATCTTGCCCCATTTCTTTTTCACCCGAGCTTTCTCGCTCTATCCAAAGGAAAAGAATCGCAAAAACGGGAAAAGGAAGGATATAGGTAAGCAGCGGAATCAGAATCCAGGGAAGCCAAGAAGCGGCATAGTCGCCAGTGAGTTGAGTTACGTCAGCCATGGTATTTTCCTTGGTAGTGAACTGTCTAAAACTGAGTGGTGAATCGTTGCTTTAGTTCATATTGACAGCACCTCTTAAAATGGCGTCAAGCACGTCAAAGTTCTCCAACAGCCCATAGGCAAAAATAGCGCCGCCCATCGAACCCAGCAAAATGCCGCCACTGAGCTGATACCAGTCTTCTTTATTGCGCAGCGGGCGCAGGCGGTCTTCTGAATGAGAGTTGTAAGCGCCTCTCGGATCGTTTTGAAACGTTGCCAAAGCAAAAATAGAAATGCCCAAGCAGGCAGAAACCGTGATGTAAATAGCCGTAATTAAGCCGCCCAAATTAGCCACGTGGCTGCTCTCTCGCAGCGGCCCAACCACAATTTCTGGCCCGATTAAAAAGTAGCCGTGAGCCATGCCAATCTCTAGCCCTCTTAAAAAAGGCGTGAGGCCGGGGCGGTAGGCAGGCAGGTTGTTGATGAAAGCCTTGACTAAGCTAGAGCTGTTGATCGGCGTGGCTAGATTGCCTAGCTGTGGGTCTCCTTTATAAGGCCCAATCGGATCGTCGCCAGCGTAAACATCAGCCAAAGAACTCGTAGATGGGGAGGTCATGGTTTTGCCTCAGTAATGCGAATATGCGAACAGCAAAGAAAGTTTGTAGAAAGTGAAGAAAGTCCTGGTCGGTCTAGCAACCAGGACCTTTGTGTCTGGGACGAGGAGAGTCGCCAGAGTTGGTGCCAAAGGGAGAGAATGATTAGCCTCCCCTTCAGCAATTACTAATGACTAAGCCTCACGGGAATCGACTGCTGGTAGAGGCGATGAGGAATGCGCCGTAAGTCGCAATATTGCCGACCGCGAAGTGGGTGAGCCCTACTAGGCGAGCTTGAACAATCGAGAGAGCAACGGGCTTGTCTTTGGGATAGCCAAAGGAGAGCGGCGTGTTTTCATGTGCCCACATCAAAGTCTCGATTAGCTCTTGCCAGTATCCCCGCCAGGTGATGAGGAACATAAAGCTAATAGCCCACACCAAATGACCAAAGAGAAAGATCCAGGCCCAAATAGCAAGGTTGTTGGTGCCATAGGGATTATAGCCATTGATGAGCTGGGCGGAGTTAAGCCACAGATAGTCGCGGAACCAGCCCATCAGATAGGTTGAGCCTTCGTTAAACTGGGCGACGTTGCCGCTCCATATGGCTAGATGCTTCCAGTGCCAGTAAAACGTGACCCAGGCGAGCGTGTTGAGCATCCAGAAAGTGGCGAGATAAACAGAATCCCAGGCGGAGATATCGCAGGTGCCGCCTCGACCGGGGCCATCACAGGGGAAGGCGTAGCCAAAGTCTTTTTTGTCGGGCATGAGCTTGGAGCCGCGAGCATCCAACGCGCCTTTTACTAGCACTAAGGTAGTGACATGTAGGCCGAGAGCGATCGCATGATGCACCAAAAAGTCTCCTGGCCCAATCGTCAAAAACAGAGAGTTTGTGCCGCTATTAATGGCCTCTAGCCAGCCCGGTAGCCACACGTTGGCGTGATTAGGCCAAGCGGTTGTCGCCACGCTATCCGGGTTAGAGAGCAGCGAGCTGATGCCGTAGAGGGTTTTGCCATGAAAAGCTTGAATCCACTGGGCAAATACTGGCTCTACCAAGATTTGCTTGTCGGGGCTACCAAAGGCGACCTCGCAGTCGTTATGCACATACAGCGCCAGCGTGTGGAACCCCAGGAACAAAGACACCCAGCTCAGATGAGAGATGATGGCCTCTTTGTGATCGAGCACTCTAGCGAGCACGTTGTTCTCATTGAGTACCGGGTCGTAGTCTCGCACTAGGAAGATAGCGCCATGAGCAAACGCGCCCAGCATCAAGAATCCGGCGATGTATTGGTGATGGGTGTACAGCGAGGCTGTTGTAGTGTAGTCACGCGCTATAAAGGCATAGGGCGGCATTGCGTACATATGCTGTGCGACTAAAGAGCACACCACACCCAAGCAGGCCAAGTGCCAGCCTAACTGAAAGTGCAAAGAGTTATTGTAGGTATCGTAAATACCCTTGTGACCGCGCCCGGTGTTAGGCGCGATAAAAAATCCGTCCAGCCCTGGGCCTTGGAGAGATTCGGTCATCTCTTTGATGCTGTGGCCAATACCAAAGTTAGTGCGATACATGTGGCCAGCAATGATAAAAATGACGGCGATCGCCAAATGATGATGCGCCATATCCGTCAGCCACAGCGACTCTGTTTGCGGATGAAACCCACCTAAAAAGGTGAGAATAGCCGTACCTGAGCCCTGAGCGCTGTTAAACACATGCTCGGCTGTATCTGGACTGAGCGCATAAGCTCCCCAATTGCCCGTAAAGAAAGGCTTAAGTCCTTCTGGGTGCGGCGGCATAGAGAGAAAATTATCCCAGCCCACATGCTGCCCGCGCGATTCGGGAATGGCCACATGCACCAAATGACCTGTCCAAGCTAGGGCACTAACCCCAAACAAACCAGCCAAATGGTGATTGAGCCGAGATTCAGCATTCTTGAACCAGGCCAAGCTAGGCCGAAATCGAGGTTGCAGATGCAGCCAGCCCGCAAAGAGCATGACAGCTGCTACCAGCAACAAGAATATAGCGCCAGAAAACAGATCGTTATTTGTGCGCATCCCGATGGTGTACCACCAGTGATAAACGCCCGAATAGCAGAGATCGACCGGGTTGCGTGCACCCGCTTGGGTAAAGGCATCCATTGCCGCAGGGCCAAACTGAGGATCCCAAATTGCGTGGGCAATCGGGGCTCGATTCAGCGGATCTTGAATCCACTGTTCAAAGTTGCCTTGCCAAGCCACATGAAAGAGAAGGCCAGAAGTCCATAAAAAGATAATGGCAAGATGACCAAAGTGAGAGGCAAAGATCTTTTGGTAAAGATTCTCCTCCGTCATCCCATCGTGGCTTTCAAAGTCATGGGCCGTGGCGATGGAATAGAAGATCCGACGGGTGGTAGGATCTTGCTGCAACTCCTGACTAAATTTTGGAAATTTTGTCGCCATGGTTAGAAATAGGTAGTGAGTTTTGCATCGATTTTGGTAAGGGGGCCTAGCAGCGCTAAGCCCGCTGGTATGTTCAAAGTTGTTTTATCATGAGATTCTCAGAGCTGTCTTGTCAGCCAATTGCCGCCATCCGAGCCAGGAAAAAGGCCCAGGTTGTAACAATGCTGCCGAGCAAATAGTGAGCAACGCCAACCGCACGACCCTGAGTAATGCTCAGCGCCCGAGGCTGAATGGTGGTTGTAATTCTCAGCTTGTTATGTGCCCACACAATCGACTCGATTAGCTCTTGCCAGTAGCCTCGTCCGCTAAACAAGAACATGAGGCTAAAGCCAAAGACAAAGTGACCCGCTAAAAACAGCAGCCCATAGGCCGAAAGCGCCGACCCGTAAGAGCTAATTACCTGAGTCGCCTGCGCCCACAGGAAGTCTCTTAGCCAGCCGTTGATGGTAATCGCCGACTGCGCAAAGTTGCCACCTGTGAGATGCGAGATACTGCCGTCAGCATTCACCGTGCCCCACACGTCCGACTGCATTTTCCAAAAGAAGTGGAAAATTACCATAGCAATCGAGTTGTACATCCAGAACAAGCCTAGAAAAACATGATCCCAGGCAGAGACTTGGCAGGTACCGCCCCGACCGGGGCCATCGCAAGGAAAGCGAAATCCTAGTTCAGCTTTATCGGGAACTAGCCGAGAGCTGCGAGCGAACAATACGCCTTTGAGCAATATCAACACTGTTACATGGATGGTAAAAGCATGGATGTGGTGAATTAAAAAGTCGGCGGTGCCTAGCGAGATCGGCATCATCGCAACTTTGTCACCCACGGCAATCACCCCGCCACCAAAGGCATAGCTGACCGGGCTAGTCAGGCCAGGAGCAGTGGTGCCAATTCCCGAGAGCGCAATGTCTCTTGCTCCCCCAAAGGCATTGCCCAAAGGCGCTGCTGCCTGCATACTGCCGACGGCCATGGTTTGAATATGCTGCACCCACTGCGCAAAAATGGGCTGTAGCTGAATTCCCGTATCAGAGAACATGTCTTGAGGGCGACCAAAGGCTCGCATGGTGTCGTTATGGCAGTACATGGCGAAGCTGTGGAAGCCTAAGAACTGACAGACCCAAACGAGGTGAGAGATAATCGCATCTCGGTGACGAATGACCCGATCAAGCACGTTGTTGACATTTTCAGCCGGGTCGTAATCTCGCACCATAAAGATAGCAGCGTGGGCAGCGGCTCCTACAATTAAGAATCCACCAATCCACATATGATGCGTAAAC
>JBARVS010000385.1:0-13004 GCA_049646385.1 Phormidesmis sp.
CGGTAGTTTCTGCACCGACGGATTGGAGAGCCGCAATAGAGAACTGGTTGAAATAAAAACGACTGGGCAAAAAGCGTTAGTGAGAATGCTGAGCTATGCAGTTTTGGTAAAAATGACTATAATTAAATCTCGACCAAATGGTAATCCAAAATACTAATCCAAAACACTTAGAGAGGAATGCTCGTGTTTGCAACTGCTAGCGCTACTGCCCTACAAACAGCGTTGCCAAGGGATCTTTTTGCGGCGATTGAGCAGCTTAAAAAAGACCTGAACGCGGTTGTTTTAGCGCATTACTATCAAGATCCAGACATTCAAGACATTGCTGATTACATTGGCGATTCTTTGGGGCTTTCTCAGCAGGCTGCGACGACGAAAGCAGACGTGATTGTGTTTGCAGGGGTTCACTTTATGGCGGAAACTGCCAAAATTCTGAACCCAAACAAGCTAGTATTGCTGCCTGACTTAGAAGCCGGGTGTTCGTTAGCCGATAGCTGCCCGCCGGATGAGTTCGCCCGGTTTAAGGCGGCGCATCCCGATCATATGGTGATTTCCTACATTAACTGCACGGCCGAGATCAAGGCGATGAGTGACCTCATTTGCACTAGCTCGAATGCGGTGAAGCTGGTGAATCAGCTACCCGCTGATCAGAAGATTATTTTTGCGCCAGATCGTAACCTAGGGCGCTATGTGATGGCGCAAACGGGTCGCGATATGGTGCTGTGGCAGGGAAGCTGTATCGTGCATGAGACGTTTTCTGAAAAGAAGATGCTGCGGCTGAAAATGGAGCATCCTGAGGCCGAGATTATTGCGCATCCGGAGTGCGAGGAAACGGTGCTAAGACATGCGAGCTACATCGGCTCAACAACGGCGCTGCTGAAGTATGTAGAACGCAGCCAGAGCGATCGCTTCATTGTCGCGACAGAGCCCGGTATTATCCACCAAATGGAAAAGCAGGTGCCTAAAAAGCACTTTATTCCAGCGCCGCCTGAGGCAAACTGTGCCTGCAACGAGTGCCCCTACATGCGGCTCAACACGCTGGAAAAACTTTATTTGGCAATGAAAAACAAAACGCCTGACGTTACGATTCCATCCGAGGTTCAAGCTGAGGCATTGAGACCTATTCAGCGAATGCTAGAGATGAGCGCGTAGTGTAAATTGTGGAAGCCAGCTGCGGGCCTATTTTGAAAGGTGATCGCGAAGCTGAAAGGCGAGCATGTCGATAATGTTGTTGCCGCCCTGTCCGAGCTGGGCAGTCGCCTCTTGTTCGGCACGGCTGACGACATTGCTAGGTAGCGCAAGCAGCTCGATTAGCTTTTGATAGGCTTTGCTTTCGGCCTGATTAACCAAGGCTTCTTCTGGCGTACGAGCGCTGGCGTTGATGACTTCGTATGAGAGCCTTAGGGCGACTTCTTTTTCGGCGTCGGTCGTGAGCTTGCGGGCGGTTTCTTCAAGCGGGATCTCTTGCACGAAGTATTCTTGAAGCTGCTGTTGCAGGTAGGTTTGCTGCTCGGGATCGGTGGCAAATAGCTGACTGAAGCGGCTGAGCATTGTTTCTACTTCCTTTCGCTCAAGGCTCTTATCGGCCCATGCCATAGAGAGAACGACCCGCAGCAGGTTCATTTGACGGGGTGAAATAGGGGGGGGCTGAATGTTCATAGCTAGCCTTCGCCTTCCAGTATTGTGCTTGAGTTCTCTCTACTGTATAAAGGTCGGTGCTAAATATGAGGAGTGCTGTTTAAAAACTTAAAGATGGCGGGGCAGAATGGCTGACTTTAGCCTAGCTTTGAGAGATGCCTGAGGCTTTTAATGTCTAACAGCCGGATGACGTTTCTAGTTGGGTCAATCTTTAGCCAGTTGCGGATGGCTAGCTTATCTAAGATTTTGGGGACTTCGGTGGGTTTGATGTCGGCGATCGCCGCCAAATCACTCACCGGAATATTAAATATTTCAATCGCATCGTCTTTGGCTTCCCCGTAGGCATCGGCTAGGCCCACGAGGGTGTACACCATTTTGACGCCGGGTGGCTTGTGGCGCAGCTGAAAGCGAGTTTGAGTATGCTTTAGGCGCTGCACCATGAGCTGGAGCAGGCGATGATGAAGATGAGGATCTTGGAAGAGCGTTTGGACGAAGAGCTGGGCTGGAATGCTGACGAGTTCTACGCGCGAAAGGGCCGCAACATCGGTAGAGCGGGGTGACTCGTTGAGGACGGCCATTTCGCCAAAGTATTCGCCCCTGCCTAAAATAGCGAGCGTGACATAGCCATCGCCCGACTGACAGCGGACTTTGGCCCAGCCTGACAAAATTAGGTAAACGGCGTTGCCCCATGAGTCTTCCATGAGGACGGTGCGGCCTGCGGGACACTCGTTGAACGTCGCGCTTTTATGAAGGATGCTGAGCGTTTCGGGGCTAGCGGCTTTGAAGAGGGGAAAAAGCTCGCTGAAGGCTTCGGGCAAGATGGGGAGTGATAGGGCAGTCAAAGACATAGCACAAACGATTGCGGATGGACGATGGCGAATAAGCACGGGCGGCGTGAGTTGCCCTTTAGCTTACCCAGTCGGCCTAAGTGAGCGTTAGCTAATGGGTTTTGGCGGGCTACTTTTGAACTTGGCAGCACCAGCGGCGGCGATGGAGACGAGCAGGCAGGCGGCGAGCGATCGCGCCGAAAGCGTTTCTCCTAAAATCAAAACGCCTGCTAAAACGCCAGCCATGGGCTCTAAGCTGAGCATGACACCAAAGACTTTAATCGGGAGCGATCGCAAGGCAATCATCTCTAGCGAATAGGGCAGCGTGGTCGAGAGTACCGCAACGCCTGCCCCCATCAGCAGCAGTTTGGGATTCAAAAGGGCGCTCCCGGCGGTGGCAATCCCAATCGGCAATAGCAAAATGCTGCTGACGGCTAAGGCCCACGCCAAGCCCTCGATACCTGAAACGTTTTGGCCAACTTTGACCGAAAGGACAATGTACAGCGCCCAAAAAAAGCCTGCTAATAGGGCCAGCGCAATTCCCCAGCCGTCGATGCTAGCACCGCTTAAAGGCGTCAGTAAAATAATGCCGATGCCCGCGAGCGCTGCCCAAAGCCCGTCTAGCCAGCGCTGAGACTTAAGGATGGAGAGACCGAGGGGGCCGGTGAATTCTAGGGCGAGCGCCACCCCTAAGGGAATCCGGGCGATCGCCAAATAAAAACAGGAGTTCATCATGGCGAATACAACTCCAAAGGCGATGATAAGACCGAGGTTTTGGCGAATCTGCACGTTCCATTTAAACCGCCACAGCGCAAATAGAAGAAGCGTTGAGACGCTAACGCGCAAGGCGACGACACCCCACAGACCCAGATCATCAAACAGGGATTTGGCCAGCGCAGAGCCAAATTGTACAGAGAGAATGGCCCCTAATAGAAGGGCCGTAGCCGGCGGCTGGTGAGGGGGTTTGTTCGCAGTGAGCTTCATGTTGTCCTAATTCATCTGTTCTAACTGAACGCTGTGTTCTCTCATCTTAGGTTGCTTATGGCTTCGCTTTCGTGTCAGAATTCCTCAAAACCAAATTCCTCATCCCCGTGGAAATATCATGGACGGCGTGATCATGAGCCCAGAAACAATCAGGCAAGCGCTAGCGCGGCTAGAGCCTTCTATTCCTTGGTCGCATCATTTTGATCTGGGGCATGGGATAGAGACTGTTTCACCCGAAGAAGAAAAGTTTTACAACAAAGCTATCGGACTTGGTAAGCTGGGCGAACTGCTCACAGAAGTTCTTCCTTTGCACTGTCGAAGCGGTGAGTTGAAAGATCTTAGCGTGCTTGATTTGGCCTCAGCCGAAGGGGTTCATTCAATTCGCTTGGCACAGGCTGGTGCGCAGGTTGTCGGTGTAGAAGGCCGCCAGATATATGTAGATAGAGCAACTTTTGCCGCCAAAGCGCTCGGTGTAGAAAACGTTAGCTTCCGTCAGGGCGATGTTCGCACGGTGGGCCCATCAGAAATTGGCACGTTCGAGTGCGTGATTTTCTCGGGCATTTTGCATCACCTCGGTCAGTCTTCCTTTGAAGGAATGCTACAAACTTTGGCCTCATTGAGTACCGATACCGTTTTTCTCTATACGCATGTCAGTACGCCTGCTTCGATCAAGAGCTTCCGGCTAGAAGGCCCTGTTAAAACAGAAAGTGGCTACGAAGGCTACCTGTACCGAGAACATAAAGATGGCGCAGCGAGCCAGGAGAAGTACAGGAAGGTCAGAGCCTCGTTAGACAATACCTTTTCTTTTTGGGCTACCGAAGAATCTTTAGTCAATGGGCTGGTGAAAGCTGGTTTCCGCTGTGTTTCAAAGCTGCTAAAACCACACTTGTTCAGTTCACCGGAGAAAGCGGCTTTTCGCCTGCTGCTGATTGCCAGAAAATGATGACGGCTAGAAGGTGAAATTGATAGGCACAGGGGAGGGAAATCCATCTATCGGGTGAGCGTTTAGACAGGCAGTTAGAAGGGCGTTTGCGGCTGATGGGGTGACTCAGGGTTGGGCCCAGCGGGTTGATTGTTTGCATCGTTGGGCGAGGTGATGCTAGGGGGAGTGAGTGCGATCGCACTTACCAACTGACTGCTAGATAGATCGTTAGCAGGCAGCTTCCACGTGTTGAGCACGTCTTTGATCAGTAACTCTTGTAGCCAGGTTTTGGCGACCACGGTGAGGGGCAAGGCGAGCAGCAGGCCCAAAAAGCCAAAGGTGCCTGCGAAGAAGATTTGAGCGATGAGGGTAAAGGCTGGTAGCAAGGCCACCTGGTGAGCCATGATGGTGGGCGTGAGCCAATAGGACTCGATTTGCTGAATGATGATGTAGAGGACGACGACGGCGATCGCCTTCCAGGGATCGTCAGAAATCAGCGCGACCACAACCGGAAACACCATGCTCAGGGTTGGCCCCAGGTTAGGAATGAAGTTAAGAATGCCCGCTAGCAGGGCATGAGCAAAGGCTAAATCAACGCCCAAAATGATCAGGCTAATAAAGCTAAGCGCAAAGACAAACACAGAGCTGATAATGATGCCGCCTAGCCAGTTGCCCAGCGCTAGCTCACACTTGGCAAAAATCTCTCGGGCGCGCTGCCGATAAAAGGCGGGAAACAGCAGCAAAAAGCCGTCTAAATAAGCCGCCGGGTTGACCAGCATCATAATGGCCAAGACGGTTACAAACAGGGTTTGCAGCGCTACGCGCAAAGAGGAGTTGAAGAATGAAAAGAAGTTGCCAAAAACGTTGATCGCTGCCGAGTCTGGAGAGGTAAGCCAGGTAATAAATTCGCTTAAGTCGGGCAGTCTGATGCGCTCGGGCAGGCGCGTTTGCAGGTCAGATAGCCGATCTGGAAGGGTTTGAGAGAAGCCAATGAGCAGTTTGATTAACAGTCTGAACTGATCGACAAAGGGCGGTACGATGCCTAGTACAAACAGTACGGCTACTAGGGTAGCAATGCCTATCGCAATCGGGATTGCAAGGCTGCGCGGTACGTTGAACCTGCGAACCTGACGGGTGAGATTATTGAGGGCGATCGCGACGACCACTGCTGCAAAAAACAGCAGCAGCAGCGGCCTGATTGTCCATAAAATGTAGCTCGCTGCAACCAAGCACAGCAGGCTCATCCAGTCACCTAGCTTCATGGCCACCTTACTCCCCCTTTGGAATTGCACCCGAATTGCGTCTGAATTGCGCCTATTGTATCTGAGCGATCGCTGCGACAAATATTTCAGCATCAAATGTTCAGCTAGCGGCTGACTTGCGAACCAGATGCTAGCGTAAGGCCATATCGAATTTCTCTAGTTTTTTCTTCTGGGGCGCGGCTGTTACAAGCCCACGTTATCCATGACTCAAGATGCTTCTGCTGGGCTGCAAAAAGAATGGCCTGATGATTGGCCTGATAACTGGCCTGACAACTGGATAGAAACCGTTGGACAGCTTACCGGACTGCCTCATCCCATATGGGGGGCGCGGCTGCTGTGGGATCGCAAGGTGAGGTCGGCTGAAGCGCTGAAAGATTTTTTACACCCGGCGGACTACATCCCAGCGAGCCCGTTTGATTTTGGTGAAGAGATGGTATGGGCGGTAGAGCGGCTAGTGACGGCCCGCCTCAGCGCTGAAAAGGTGGCGATCTGGGGTGATTTTGACGCCGATGGGGTGACGTCTACCGCCGTGCTGTGGGACGGTTTGCGAGAGTTTTTTCCAGCGCCCGACCAGCTTACTTACTTCATTCCCAATCGGCTTAAAGCCTCTCACGGCCTCTCTATGACAGGCGTTGAGCAGCTAGCAGCCCAAGGCGTAACGCTAATGGTTACTTGTGATACAGGTAGCACCAATCCCAAAGAAATTGAGCGGGCCAATGCGTTGGGAATAGATGTGATTGTGACCGACCATCATACGCTGCCCACCCAAAGACCTGCAGTGGTCGCTATTGTGAACCCTCGGGCTTTGCCTAGCGAGCATCCAATGGCCCACCTTTCTGGGGTTGCGGTTGCCTATAAACTGATTGAGGCGCTGTACGAACGCCTGCCGGATGTTTCTACTAGGCCGCTGAGTGAATTCGTTGACCTGGTAGCGATTGGCCTAATCGCTGATTTGGTTGAACTCAAGGGCGACTGTCGGTATCTAGCGCAGATTGGGATCGCGCAGCTGCAAACCCATTTGCAAACGGATGTGCCCGTGCGTCCAGGGGTGGCGCGGCTGTTGCAGCTATGCCAGCGGGCGGGCGATCGCCCCACAGACATTTCCTTTGGCCTCGGCCCTCGCATCAACGCGGTCAGCCGCATTTACGGTGACGCTAGCTTTTGTGTGGAGCTGCTCACCAGCACCGATCCGCAGCGCTGTCGGGAGCTGGCTGAAAAGGCTGAGCTAGCGAACGCAAGACGTAAAGCGCTGCAAAATGACCTGTTGCAGCAGGTGACCGAACAGCTTAATACTCGGGATCTTTCGACTACAGGGGTGATTGTTCTATGCGACGCTCAGTGGCCCGTGGGCGTTTTAGGCTTGGTGGCGGGGCAGGTGGCCCAGCGGTACGGAAAGCCAACTATTTTGCTTACGCTTGACTCTCCAGAAGCTGAAGGCAGCGCCGCCGCTGGCAAAACGCTGGCACGGGGATCGGCGCGCTCGGTGAATCAAATCGATCTGTACGATTTGGTTAGCGCTCAGGCGCACCTGCTCACAAGCTTTGGCGGACATCCTTTTGCAGCGGGCTTGAGCCTACCGCTAGAAGATTTACCGATGTTTACGGCGGCCATTAATCAGCAGTACCGTCAAAAAATGAGCGGGCGATCGCCTCAGCCGTCAGTAGTGACTGATTTGACCGTAACCGTCGCCGACTTAGGGCGAGAATTATTTCAGCAGATGAAGCTGTTAGAGCCCTGTGGTATGGGCAACCCGGTGCCAAAGCTGTTGATTAAGGACTGCTGGTTTGAAAATGTGTGGCACCAAAAGCTAAAAGATCGGACGGGCTCGAAAGTGGGCTATATCAAGGCTAGCTTTAATCTGTGTGATGAGAGTATCAAAGGCGATTCCCGCTCACGATTTCCGGGGCTGTGGTGGGGCCACTATAAAGAGGACTTGCCGCCGGGACGATGGGATGTTGTTGCTGAGCTGGACTACAACAGCCACCCTAAAAGCCGTCGGTATGAAGTTCGGCTAATTAATATTTTCCCCAGCGCTGCTGCAAATGCCGAGCGCTTAAAAGCCAAGCCGTCCTCATCGAGATCCGCAACGCAGGCGAGCTGGCTGCTAGATCGGCGACTAGCTCAAAGCTCAGAACCGGGCCTGCCTAATACCGATTTAATCCTGAACGAATGCCCCACCCAGTGGCAGGAGCTTGGGCTATGGCAGCATCAGGCCCATCAAAAGCATCAGCCTGTAGCGCTCGCTTATGCCTCGCCGCTAGCAGTTGATCCGACTGATAAGTGGAAAACTTTGCTAGGGCTAGCTAAGTATATGAGTCGAGAGCAAATGGCAGTGACGGCAGAGCGGCTAGGTGAAAGGTTGGGGGTGTGCGATCGCACCCTATCGCTAGGCTTGCTGGCCTTAGAACAAGCAGGATTCGAGGTGCAAAAATCTGCTATAGACATTCGCATTCGCCGCCGAGCTGCTGATTTGAATCAGGGCTTTGGTGATGACTTTTCTAGAGAAGCCGCCCTTAGCCGCTTTCTATCCGCCGTTCAAGAAGAGTATTTCCGCCGACAATACTTTTACCAGGCCCCAGTTTCTACGCTGGAAGCTTATATAAGCACCGATATAAGCACCAACGCTTGAGCTTTTAAGCTGAGTCGTCAAATATTAAGAAACCACAATCTGGCCTTATATCTATGGTTGGCTGCGGCTATAAACGGTATAATTGAATACAGAAACAAGAAACGTTCATCTTTTGTTTTATCTGTATAAAGATTCATCTCACTGCAGCTAGCGAACAGAAGACGGAAGTAAGAGTTCAAAGCAATTTGTCTACAGGGCTTATTGTCCAAAAGCTCTGAAGGAACGCGCCTCTTATCCCAACACTTTTTTATTTGAGGCGAATACCATGCAACTTTCCTACCGTGGCGTTAAGTACAACACATCTAAAACGACCGTCGAAGTGACTGAAACCCCAGAAATTGGTCACTATCGCGGCGCGATCTATCATGTTCGCCGTGCAATTAACGCGACTCCTCGCAAAACTGACGACGTATTGAAGTACCGTGGCGCAGTTGTGCGCTAATTAAAAGCAGACAGTCGAAAGCAGACGGTCGAAAGCGAGCTTTGTAAGCAATGAGCAAGGCCACAGATGAACTATAGCTTTGCCACCTGCATCACATCCATCACCAAAGAATAAAGGCTCGTTCTTACTGAGAATGAGCCTTTTTTATTGCTGTATTATAGGCAGTGACTACCTTGTGGGAGTACAGAACATATGCTGGGATTCATCATAGGGTTAGCCGTTGGCTTGTGCATACTGTCGATTTATCGGCGTCGAGATAATGCAAAGCTCAAGCGCTTGCTGGGCCGACTAGAAGATCGTCAGCCGCTGCCTGCTTTGGGTTATGACGCTCAAATAGCGAGTGCGATCGCCGAGCAGCAGGCGCAGGCGCAACTACTCAATGAGCAGCTACAGGATTTTCAGCAGTTGCTAGGGTCTGCGCCGATAGGCTATTTAGAGGTAGATGAAGAAAATCGGCTTTTATGGTGCAACCAGCGGGCCCAAGATTTTTTAGATATTGAAAAAGGCGTCTACGATCAGCCTCGACTGCTGCTGGCGGTTGTGCGCTCTTATGAGCTGGATCAGCTCGTAGAACAAACTCGCCAAACTCAGCAGATGTGTAAGGCTCAGTGGACATTCAACTCGATTTCGACCGATCCGCTGAACTATTTAGAGCGCCCTGCCTGTCCGCTACAGGGCTATGGGTTGCCCATTAGCAATGGTCACGTCGGCATCTTTTTAGAAAATCGGCAGGCGGCAGTTAGCTTGGCGCAGCAGCGCGATCGCTGGATTTCGGATGTTGCCCACGAGCTAAAAACGCCGCTAACCTCTATCCGTCTCGTGGCAGAAACGCTACAATCACGAGTAGATCCATCACTATTAACCTGGGTAGAACGGCTGCTAAAAGAGGTGATTCGCCTGAGCAAGCTAGTAGACGATGTGCTAAATATGAGCAGCCTAGAGCAGGGACAGTTCTCTAGCAGTGTTTCTGATGATGTTTCTGCAGAAGACACTGTGCCATCACAAGCACCTAACGGAAACGAAGTAGATTTGGTCAGTTTGGTTCAAGCCGTGTGGCAAAGCATAGAACCCTTAGCTAAGCTCAATCAGCTCACGCTCGACTATCAAGGGCCAAAGCAGCTGCTCGCCAACGTCAATCCTAGCCTGATGCATCGAATGCTATTTAACCTGCTGAGCAACGCCGTCAAATATAGCCCAACTGCTCAGACGATTCAGGTAAAGCTGAGCGTCGTAGCTAGCCCAAAAGGTCTCTCAGCAGAGAATATTTTGCTTGAGGTAATTGATGCAGGCATGGGTATCAGTAAGAAAGACCTCCCCTATATTTTCGATAGGTTTTATCGAGCTGATTTAGCTCGAAGTCACGAGGCTGATACAGACGGGGCTGCCTTAAATGGTCATAATTCTGTTGAGGCCGCTGAACTTTCTAGCAGCGGTACAGGGCTAGGACTGGCGATTGTTCGTCAGATTGCAGCGTCGCATCAGGGCCAAGTTGAGGCCAAAAATAATCCTCAGACGGGCGGCGCTTGGCTGCGAGTTTGGCTACCGAGTGAGCGAATTGTGAAGACTACTTAAAGAAGCCGTGAGGTACTGTCGCTCACGGTTATGGGGATCGGCCTCGAAAATTGCGGTCAAAACCTTGCTCTGGCAGGTTTTGAAGGGAAAGGTACGGTATTTACGGATTGCTTAATCATGATGAATGTATGAAATTTCTCTCATTCAGTAGGATTACCCCCTTGTGAACACGCAGAGATAGCTGGTTGAATGTATAGGTGTCCGATAGATTAGTTAGCCGATTACGGTATTCTATGTAGCTAGCGTATGTAGCCGCCGTTAAAGCTTTTTGTCTTATGCGCCCGAAATATATATGACTGTAAGGCTGCAAAAGCTGCTGTCGCGGCTCGGCATCGCTTCTAGACGTCAGGCCGAAAAGCTAATTTTGGGGGGTAGGGTTACTGTTAACGGCCAAGTTGCCGAGATTGGTCAACAGGCGGATGTGGACTGCGATCGCATCTGCGTAGATGGCAGAGATATTGGCGAGCCGCCTAGCTGCCTTTACCTTTTGCTTCACAAGCCCAAAGGGGTCATTTCTACTTGCCAAGATCCCCGAGGGCGAAAGACCGTTTTAGACCTGTTGGAGACTGCTTTGCGAAGCAGAACGGGCATTCACCCGGTCGGTCGTTTAGATGCAGATTCAACTGGCGCGCTTTTGCTCACCAACGATGGTGACCTGACCTATCAGCTCACTCATCCTCGTCATCAAACGCCCAAGGTCTATCGGGTTAAGGTACAGGGATCGCCCACAGATGCTGTCCTTCAGCAGTGGCGATCAGGCGTTATGCTGTCGAATCGTCAGACGCTTCCTGCGAAGGTTGAAATGATTCGGCGGTGTGCTGGGCAACGAAGCCTGATAGAGGTGACGCTGACAGAAGGCCGCAACCGACAGATTCGCCGGGTAGCCCAGTCTTTGGGCCATTCTGTGACAGCCCTTCATAGAATAAAAATTGGCTCACTGTCGCTAGGAGATTTGCCGCTGGGCCGCTATCGTTTACTTAATGATCCTGAAGTCACTCGTCTCAAGCAGGAGGCCACCTTCTCGGAGCCTGATTCTGCTTAGTTAAGCCTGATTATCTGACCTGTCTTTGGCCCGTTTCTGGCCTGTATATCTGGCCCGTTTCTGGCCCGTTGCCTTCGCTCACTTTTTAGCCTGGTGACGCTTGAGACAATTCTCTGCTGTGAATGCAGTCCTCAAAAAAAATATAATTCCTGCCTTATTCCACCCCGTCGAACTCATGAAGCAGAAAGCTCGCATTAAAGAACCTACCGCTCAGCAGATACAGCAAGAGCAGCTATACTCTCTCGGTAGTCTGCTAAAGCAGGCGCGTTTGCAGCAGGGACTTTCTTTAGAGGAGATTGAAAAACGTACGCTCATCCGCCAAATGCTGCTAGTTGCTTTAGAGCAGGGTAATGTGTCTGAGCTGCCTGAACCCATTTATATTCGAGCGTTGCTACGTCGCTACGGCAATGCCTTAGGGCTAGATGGTGAGACCATTGCGAGTCAGTTTTTTACCCGCCCTGTGGTAAACCCGCCTCGATCTTCTTGGAAAGATTCTCCGGCAGCGCAGCTTCGTCCGCTTCATTTATACGCTGCTTATATATTGCTAATTATGGGGGCGGTCAGTGCGCTGTCTGGTTTTTTGCAGCGGAGCGTGCCTGATATGACGGCCCAGCCCATTTTGGATCCGGTCGCGATGGAGCAGCTTATGCCCAAGGAAGCTAAGCAGGCTAAAGTGGCACCTGCTACTGAGGCAAAGGCGGCGGCAAAGGCGGCAAAGTCTGAGGCTCAAAAGAAGCCAGTTGAGGTGAATTTGGTACTAACTGGGCAGTCGTGGGTGCGCGTGGTGGCAGATGGCTCGACTGAGTTTGAGGCAATTTTAGAGCAGGGTGAAAAGCGCTCTTGGGCAGCCAATAAAACGATTACGGTGCGTGTCGGGAACGCGGGCGGTGTGATGTATTCGTACAATCAGTCTAAGGCTGAGCCGATGGGTGAGTTGGGGATGCCGGAGGAGCGAACGTTTGGCCCGGAGGTGAGCTTGCTGAACGCTCAGTAGTTTTCAAGCTGGCTGTTTTTGCTCCGGTTGTCTTAGGAAGTTTGGGCAGGGTGACGATCGCGCTAGTGCCGTGGCCCGGTTTGCTGGTGAGCGTGAGCTGGCCTTGGTGATTGTGGGTAATGACCTGGGCGATCGCTAGTCCGAGTCCTGATCCGCCGGCACTTCGGCTGCGAGCCGGATCAACCCGGTAAAAGCGGTCAAAAATACGGCTGAGGTCTTTTTCGGGGATGCCGATGCCAGTGTCTTTAACGGTAACAAGGATGGTTTGGTAAGACGTGGCCTGCAGGATAACAGCTACTTCTCCTGCCGGGGTGTAGTGAATGGCGTTGGCGATGAGGTTGGTAAATAAGCGAGTGAGCTGATCGGGATCGCCTTTGATCAGAAGGGTTGAGTCGGGGGCGGTGTAGCTGAGCGTGAGGGATTTTGCCTGGGCGATCGCCTGCTGCTCTTCAACCACATTTTTAAGTACGGTAGCCAGATCGATGGCTTCACGTCTGGTTGGCACCAGCCCGCTTTCCTGGCGGGCCAAAAACAGCAGATCGTCTACTAGCCTGCCGAGCCTGCGGGGGAGCCGTTCGATCACTTCTAGCTGGCTGTGCCGAAACTGTTCGTCAGGATCGCTCAGGGCAACCTGGACGTTGGTTTGAATCACGGCGATGGGGTTGCGAAGCTCGTGAGAGGCGTCGGCGGTGAAC
>JBARVS010000386.1:0-5421 GCA_049646385.1 Phormidesmis sp.
TTTTCGCTGTATGCCATTCTCGCCAAAACGCTGGGCGTAAAGGTTCACACCGTGAGCCGTTTAGACAATTTTGAGGTGGATATTGAGGCGGCTAATCGGGCAATTGCATCAGCCAAAACCAACGGCCCGCCCGTTCGCACCCTCTTTATGGTGCATCCCAACTCCCCCACCGGCAATGCCCTCACCCCGCTAGAGCTAACCTGGCTTAAGCAGCTACCTGAAGATATCCTAATCGTCGTTGATGAAGCCTATTTTGAATTTAGCGGCCACACGACGCTAGCAGAAGCCCTCAGCCGCCCGAACTGGCTGGTCACTCGCACCTTTTCCAAAGCCTTTCGCCTAGCCGCCCACCGCGTTGGCTATGGCATTGCTCACCCGGCGGTGATTGCCGCGTTAGAAAAACTCCGCCTGCCCTACAATTTGCCTAGCTTTTCGCAGGCAGCCGCTCAAACGGCGTTAGCTCATAGCGATCAGCTGCTCAGCCAGATTCCAGCTATCCTCACAGAGCGCGAACAGCTATACCAGGCGCTAGCAGATCATCCCTGTTTGCAGGTGTGGCCCAGCGATAGCAACTTTATTTATGTTCGGCTGCGCGATCGCCAAGCCTCTGCTGTAGAGAATCGCACCCTTTCCTCCCTAAACCTTGCCCATCAGGAAGACGGCCTCGCCCAGCTATTTAGCCAGCTTAAATCCAAAGGCACCCTCGTTCGACATACCGGCGGCGGCTTGCGCATCAGCATCGGCACCGCCACCGAAAATCAACGCACCCTAACCAACATCCAACGCACATTACGCCCCACCCAGTAGAGACAAACCCTGATTGAATGGGTGCTCGGATCAAATTACCAAATAAATCCTGACCGCACCCGACGAATGGTTTGAGGCAAAACACCAACCAACATCGCAAACGCCCCATCGGGCACAGTATCCACGGTCTTCTGGTCAAAATAGGTTTTGAACTGCTCTAAAATTTTGCGAGCCCGATCATCAGGACTAGGCTGATCGGTAAAGTCTTGAGTGAGGCGAATCCACTGCAAGCGAATCTTAATTGCGTTTTGATGCGCCTCATGAGAATCAGGTTCTAGCAAAGACAGGTTGCCAATCGGGATCACCTTAACAATGTCATCATCTAAGTCACCGCCCACCGCAGCACCTGGGCCTGCAAACTCAGCGTGAAACTCGCGCAGCACAATTAAACCATTGCGGCGGCGACTGTTAACAACCCACAATCTGCCGCTCTCTAATTTTTCAACCACTTCATCAACTTGTAAGTATTGATTCACGGACGTGCCAAAGGATTTCCAATCTTCAGTTCTAACCTGAGACTTTGCTCTAAAGCTAGCCTGAGCAGCGCGCTGGGCAGTTTGTAGAACGGATGACTTTGAAGCGGTCTTAACACGATTGCCCTTTTTTATCCTTTGTTGAGTATTTGCGGCGCAAGAGGAAGGCTGCCAGCCGATCATATCAGAGCCATTTGATGACTTACAAGCAGGCAACTTACTTAATGTAGCCTGACTTGAGAAATTGGCTAGGCGGTCAAATGCTGCCGTAGCTTTTTCACTATTAATAGTAGGCGTAAAATCCATAGCTTGGGTCATTAAACCAGCGTATCCGCCGACTTTGATGGGTGACTACTCCTAATGTGATACGAATCTCTACAAAATCTAAACAGAACAAACTGTGTTTATTTATTCTTTATGCCAAAGCAATCGGTGCTTTATACAGCTTACACAAAGCACTATGTTCTCTGTTTGAAGACTGAGCATATATACGCAAGCTACAGTGCAATATTTGCAACATGCTACCAGCCGTCTGTCTCATAGCGGCGGCCTATAATTATTCTTTAAAGCTGGTTTTTAGAGCTATTCTCCAAGGTCATTTTTGAGGCCATTTTTGACACTCGTTTTGACAGCAGCAGTCGCTGCGTTCTAATGCCGAGCCTAGACAAAACAGGATTGCTCACCTCACGCTGCTGGTAACCAGCACGGGCGTAAAGCGCTTGAGCAGCGACGTTGTCAGCCATCACATGCAAGTAAACGCTATGAAATCCCCAGCTCAGCGCAACGCTCTCACAGGTGGCTATGAGCTGCTGAGCTACCCCTTCTCGACGATAGGCTGGATCGATAGCCAGATTAGATAAGTAGGCGCGCTTGGGCGGAAATAGCTGCCAAGTTTCGCAGGGACGTTGAGAAACTTCAGCCGTGCCAATGACCGCACCCGACTGCGCTGAAGTAGGGTGAAGGGTCGTTGCTACCACGCAGGCATACTGCCCAGCAGGGCTCTTGATTTTGACCCGGATGTCTTCTTGGATTCCCATACGCAAAAGCCAGTATAGCCAGTGAGTCGCTTTTGCCTGGGCGTAGAAACTGGTGAGCAAGACAGTGACAATTTGAGCCAAATCTTTGGGCTGGGCTGCGCGAATGCGAAAAGATCGCTTTTGATATCGGCTAGGCGTGCTAACGGGCTGCTCACGCTCGGCATTGGACGCAGGCATAGTAAAAACTCGAAAGAGGGTGGGCACTTTATAAACGACTTGTACAAGCTGCCTTAGCAGGGCAATCCGTAGTGTCCTGTGCTTTGAGGGTACTTTGAGGGCTCGTGACATTGCAGGAAAATACGTCGGCGCAGATATTCGGCCCAAGTGAGAGATTGATGCATGGCAGTTAGAGAGCGGAGCCGACGAGCAAAGGTAGCTAAGCACAAGATTTTGGTGGTAGATGATGAGCCCGACAATTTAGATTTGCTCTACCGCACATTTTACAGAGATTTCAAAGTAATTAAGGCCAACAGTGGTCAAGATGCTTTGGAAATGCTCTCAGAGCAAAGCGATATTGCCGTGATTATTTCTGACCAGCGAATGCCGGGAATGAGCGGCACAGAACTGCTGCGCGTAACGGCAGATCGCTATCCCAACTCTATTCGGATTATGCTCACGGGCTATACCGATGTAGAAGATTTGGTAGAGGCTATCAACGAGGGCAAGGTTTTTAAGTATGTGACTAAGCCGTGGGAGGAGGAAGATTTGCGAACGGTGGTCAATCAGGCTGTAGATACTCACAGTGTGCTAAACGCGCGCACTCAAGAACTCAACCGGGTGCTGCGCCAAGAAACTTTGCTTAACGCGATTACTAACACGATTCGCGGTGCTCAAACCTCCCAAGAGATGCTGAAGACGATTATCGAAACCTTGGGCACAGCCTTTGAGCTAGACTATGGCATTGTTAAGCCTTTAGATGCCGCTGAGCTAAATTCTCCAGCATTTCACTATGTCGGAACGGCTGTCCCAGACGAACAGCGCTTGACCTCTATAAACGGTATAGAAAGCAGCATAGGAACCAGTGCGGGAACGCTTTTGCCTGAGGCGCTGGCTTTGCTCGAAAAAACGGTGTGGCCTACGGCGTTTGCTCAGCATTTAGAAGTGCCTGAAGACGTGGCTGAGGCTGCGCCAAATTTAGAAAGCGTTGCGGCCTATCAGATATTAGATATTCATACAAGCTTGCTGATGCCGCTGACCTGTAAGCAGGATGTGCTGGCGGTACTGGCGCTGCATCGATGCGCTCACCAAAAACCCTGGGAAGAAGGCGAGATTAGGCTGCTGACGACGCTTGCTGACCAAGCAGCTTTGGCGCTTTCTCAAACTTGGACTTATGAACGAGTGCAGTCTTTGGCGCAAAGGGAAGCGTTGATTAACACCATTACTCAAGCGCTGCACGCTAGCTTGGACTCTGACGAAATTTTCGCAGCGATTACTCAAAAGCTGGGGCAGGCGCTAGCGTCTGATAGCTGCACGCTATCGCTGTGGACGGATGCTCATTCGCAATGCGTGGGCCGATATGACGCTATTGATATAGCTGCGCCGACGCTGCCAGAGGCTAGCATGGCGATCGCCCAAGATCCCATTTTTGCTCAGATGCTAGCCACCAAACAACCCGTTGTGGTGAATGCAGGCGATCGCTCGCCCCTAATCCTTTCTGCGCAAAGTTTAGTGAACGGTTTGACGAACGGTTTGACGAACGGTCTGACGGACAGCTTGGCAGGCAGCTTAACCGATAGCCTGACGACCAACGCCCTGTTAGCCGTGCCCCTGCTAGCAGACGCTAGAATCACGGGCTGCATTGTGCTGCAACAGATGCAAAGCGATCGCCAGTGGCAACCCGATGAAATTACCCTGGCTCAAGCGGTGGCTAATCAGGCCGCGATCGCCGTCCAACAGGCCGACCTCTACCAAAAAAGCAGGCTTCAAGCAGCGCAACTGCTAGAGCTAGACCAGCAGAAAAACGCATTTTTCCAAAACATCTCCCACGAGTTTCGGACACCGCTGACGCTCACGATTGGCCCACTAGAGTCGGCAGTAGAGCGAGGCGAAGGGCTAGATGTTGAGCAGTCTGTCATTGCCCTGCGCAATTCTCGCAGATTACTGCGGCTGGTCAATCAGCTCTTAGACCTCCAGCGGCTAGACGCGGGCAAAATGCAGCCTACGTTTAGGCCCTGTGACTTCGCTGTCTTTACCACAGAGGTGGTAGAAGCCTTTCAGCCCTACTGCGAGCGGAAGCAAATTGCGCTCAGCACGGAGATTGAAGCCTGCTCAAGCGTGTATTTGGACATGGAAAAGTTTGACAAGGTGCTTTATAACCTGCTTTCTAACGCAATGAAATTTACCCCGGCGGGTAAGTCGATTACCGTGCGGCTCAAAGAAGTGAAAGGCAAAGCGCAGATCCAGGTGCAAGATGAAGGTATTGGCATTCGCGAAGACCAAATTCCGCATTTATTCGAGCGGTTTCGTCAGGCGGATGGTTCGGCCAATCGGCATTATGAAGGGACGGGGCTTGGGCTTTCGTTGGTGCAGGAGCTGTCTCAACTGCATGGCGGTGAGGTGTCTGTTCATTCTGACTACGGCAAAGGCACGACGTTTACAATTAGCCTGCCGCTAGGATCGGCGCATCTGCCTTGTGAGCAAGTGGTGGAGCAGCGGCTGCAAACCGAGAAAGATCGCGCGGCGGTGGAGCTTTCAGATATTGAGATGGCCTCAGCAACGGCGGATCGGCTGGTGAGTCTGCCGCCTGAAGCAGCGGGTAGCCAGCGCGCGATCGCCTCTTTTGAGGGCTCACAAATTTTGGTTGTAGACGATAATCCTGACCTGCGGGCCTATGTTTCTAGCGTGCTGCAGCGCCAGGGCTATCAGGTGCGAACGGCTGAACAAGGGGCTGAGGGGTTGGAGCTAGCAACCTCATACAAGCCAGATTTGATTATTACTGACCTGATGATGCCGGGGGTCTCGGGGCTAGAGATGATTGCGCGGATTCGCACGGACATTGTGCTTCAGGGCACGCCAATTATTTTGCTGACGGCAAAAGTTGATGATGAGACCCGGCTAGAAGGCGTAGAACGGGGAGCAGATGCCTATTTGAGCAAGCCTTTTAA
>JBARVS010000387.1:0-2003 GCA_049646385.1 Phormidesmis sp.
AAACAGCACCGCACCAAAGTCATCCCGTCCGGCCATACCTGCCACCGCACATACACAGCAACCACGCCCGCCAACGCGCCAACGCTAGCAACCAGAAGCGTCGTCATCGCAGCGCCCAGTGCGCCAAAGGGAGGAATCAGCAGCCAATGGCCCAGCAGCGCCACTATCGGCATCGGCACCGTTAGCACCGCCGTCCACTCGGGTTTATCAGAAGCGACTAGAATAGCGCTGGTGACGGCAATCATTACGGTGCCAATCGTCGCAAAAATCAGCAGGGAAAACAGCGGCGCGGCAGCGAGGAAAGGCTCGCTAAATAGCATCGGCACAATCTCCCAAGCAGCGCCTACCAGCAGTCCGGCAAAAGGCAAGTGCAACAACACTACGCGCATCGCCGAGCGACTGAGCGATTTTACGCTGTTGATATCTTCTTTACCCACGAGCTGGCTCACCGTGGCGATTAGTACCGGGGCCAGCGCTGGACTCATGACACCCCCAAAAATTGCTAGGTTTTGAGCCACTGCGTAAATGCCTGCTTGCTCAGCGGTGCCACCGAATGCTTTGAGGGCGATCAGGTCTAGCTTGGCGTATAGGCGGGTGGAGAGGGCGGCCATAAATAGAGGCACTGCGTAGCCTGCGAGCGATCGCAGCGGAAAGGTAGAAGGTCGCCATAGCGAAGGCGAAATATAGCAGCGGCAAACCAATACATCGGCCACCATCGCGGTCAAGCTGCCTAAAATAGCTCCGGTAATGGAGAGGCCCATATTAACCAGCAGCACAATAAACAACAGCCGGGTCAGCCAGCGAACGGCTGTAGCCAAGGCTCTTGCGCCAAATTTTCCCATCCCGGCCAGAATATTTTGATGTGCCTGGGCAAAGTTTACTAAAGGAATTTCGAGCGCGAACAGTCGTAAGAGCTGTGTGAGCGTGGGTTCGTGGAGGAGGGCGGCGATCGCCGGAGCCGCCAGCATGACGCCTAAACCCGCGATGATCCCACAGCCGAGCTGGGCGCGAAGCACTGCTGTAGAGATTGCAGAACTATTTTCTGCTTCGCTGACAAACTTAATCGTGGTGCGAGAGAATACTGAATTGAGTCCCCATTCAATCCAGGTGACGACGGTGGCGGCGATCGCAAATAATCCATAGCCCTCTGTCCCGAGCTGACGAGTCAAAAAGGTGAGGGTAAAAAAGCCGGTTGGGAGAATCAGCGCTTCGGCTAACGTAATCCAGGTGGTGCCGCCTAACAGATCAGATGTAGCGTTTGGATTAGAACTCATAGGCACTCGCTTACTTTTCGAGCGCGATCGCTAGCACTGGCTTGATTTTGTGCTTTGAATTGACCTGTTTTACGATTTATTTTCAGCGATAGACCTTTATATAAACCGGTTACAAACGCATGTAGCCGAGCGAGTTTTTGAGTATTTGGCCCCAAGCTACTAGCCACGCGAGACTGACCAAACGCCCAGCGCCAAGCCAACGATACCAACACTATAAAAGTGTTAATAGGGTAGAGCTTCAAATGCTTACCATACATCGCTCCGGTGCCGTACCAATATCGAGCAATCAGCCCCTCACCTTCTTCCCAGGTTCTAAAGCCATTGTGAACAACGCACACGTCTGGCATTTCACCGATTTCATGGCCTTGATGCAGCGCGTGAATCACCAAATCGCCTTCCGATGATGATTTCAGCAATCCACCCACGCCTAGCATTTCATCAAATCCGTGAAATTCTTGCCATGTACCTTTGCGCATCGCTATGCAGGCTCCTATTCCGTCTATGTCATTTTTGGCGAGCGGACTAGAAATAATTCTCTCTTGCTGGCGGCAGTAGCTAGGGATAAAGCCCGCAGAAGGATCGTGATCGCCCGGTAGCACGTTACCAAAAAGAATCGCGAGGTTAGGGTGTGTTGTAAATGCGGTGTGGATGTTTTGCAGCCAGTGACCATCTACTACACAATCGTCGTCGGTGATTGCAATCAAGTTACCTTTTGAGCGGGCGATCGCC
>JBARVS010000388.1:0-5537 GCA_049646385.1 Phormidesmis sp.
CACTCTACGATCTAACTCGCAAAGGGCTAGTCAAAGACTTAATACAGCAGGCTGAGGCCATCCAAACCAATCATCCAGAATGCGCCGAATTTATTCAGCCTTTGCTCAAACTAGCCAAGGCATTCCAGCTCAAGCGGCTGCGAGAGTTTCTAGAAAAGCAGATGGCGAGCAGCGCTGTATAGCCGACTTTTACGCAAGCTGGCACAATAGAAGGGTTCATTCAAACCCGATGACCTTGTGTTAGCGCCTGAAACCCTATTCCCCTTTCAGCTAGATGACTTTCAGCTAGAGGCCATAGCCGCCCTTAACCAAGGCGAATCGGTAATTGTGTGCGCGCCTACAGGCTCAGGTAAAACCCTGGTGGGCGAATACGCCATTCATCGAGCGCTGGCCATGGGCAAACGGGTGTTTTACACGACGCCGCTCAAAGCGCTCTCTAACCAAAAGCTTCGAGACTTTCAGCATGATTTTGGCGAAGAAAACGTCGGCCTGCTCACGGGCGACAGCTCCCTAAACCGCGACGCGCCTGTGGTAGTCATGACCACCGAAATTTTCCGCAACATGCTCTACGGCACGACCATCGGCGAAGTAGGCATTTCACTGCGTGACGTGCAGGCCGTCGTGCTCGACGAATGCCATTACATGAACGATCGGCAGCGCGGCACCGTGTGGGAAGAATCAGTGATTTACTGCCCGCCCGAAATTCAGCTTGTCGGCCTTTCTGCTACGGTTGCCAACGGCGGTCAGCTCACCGACTGGATTAGCGAAGTTCATGGCCCCACTCGCCTGATTTATTCCGACTTCCGCCCGGTGCCCTTAAATTTTCACTTTGCGGTAGAAAAGGGCATTTTCCCGCTGCTGAACGCTAAAAAAACGGGCCTTCATCCCCGGCTCAAAAACTATCGTAAGCCGGCTCGTCGTCAGCGCGGCCAAAAGAAGCCGCCAGCGGGGGCTAATTTGCCCGGTATCGTCAGCCAGCTTCAGCAAAAAGACATGCTGCCCGCCATCTATTTCATTTTTAGTCGTAAAGGCTGCGACAAGTCGGTACAGGCCGTGGCCCATATGAATTTAGTGACAGCAGCCGAGTCTGAGCTGCTGAAGCGCCGGATTGATGACTTTGTATCGCGTAATCCCGATGCGATTAGGGCCAATCAGCTAGGGCCGCTGTATAAAGGTATTGCAGCGCATCATGCGGGAATTCTACCCGCTTGGAAAAGTTTGGTGGAGCAGCTATTTCAATCGGGGTTAATCAAGGTGGTGTTCGCGACTGAAACGCTGGCTGCTGGTATTAATATGCCTGCTCGTACCACCGTGATTGCGAGCCTTTCCAAGCGCACGGATGAGGGGCATCGGCTGCTTCATGCCTCGGAGTTTTTGCAAATGTCGGGCCGCGCGGGTCGCCGAGGGATGGACTTAGAAGGCCATGTGGTGACGGTGGAGTCTCCTTTTGAGGGAGCAAAGGAGGCGGCTAGCTTAGCGCTTTCACCGCCCGATCCGCTGGTGAGCCAGTTTACGCCGAGCTATGGCATGGTGCTGAACCTGCTGCAAATTCATACGGCAGAAGAGGCTCAAGAGCTGATTGAGCGGAGCTTTGGGCAGTATTTGGCGACGCTGCATTTAGCGCCTCAGCGAAGTGCGATCGCCACTCTAAAGAGCGAAATAGCCGTTTTACGCGATCAGCTTGCCTATGTGGATGACGCGGCGATCGCTGAATACGAGAAGCTGCGCGGCTGGCGAAAGGAAGAATACAGGCTGTTAAAGATATTGCAAAAGCAGGCAGTAGAGGCTTTGGGCGGTGGTGATGCAGTAGCCGCTTCGTTTGCGATGTCGGGAACAATGCTTTCGCTAAAGGGAAAAAATATCAAGGTCTCTACGCCATTGCCTGCGGTATTGGTTGGCAAGCTTCCTGGCCCCGGTCAGTTTCCTTTTTTGCTATGTCTGGGGCAAGACAATCGCTGGTATCTGGCAACCGTTAAAGATGTGGCGCTGCTGCATAACGATGTTGAACTTGTGCGCGAGGCCGATGCGCTAACGCCGCCGACTGACTGGCAGCCATCACCGGGCGCGAGCCGTCAAGGGGATGAAACGACAGCGGCTGTTGTCGCTAAAATGCCGCCGATTCCTGATTTTGAAATGCAGGCTCCTGAAGTAAAAGCGCAGCGTGAAAAAATTGAGGCGGTAGAAGAAAGAATTGCTCGCAACGCGGTTGGGAAAATGGATAATCCTAAAGCTGTTGTAAAGCAGCGCAAACGGCTGACGCGACTGGAGGCAGAGCTGGGCGATCGCGATCAAAAATACGAGAATCAAACCCATCGCTACTGGCAAGAGTTTGTGGGCCTTATGCAGGTGCTTGAAAATTTTGAGTGCTTAGAAGACAATGCGCCTACAGAGCTAGGACAGCTGTGCGCGGCCATTCGCGGTGACAATGAGCTGTGGCTAGGGCTGGCGATCGCCTCCGGTGAGTTTGACAAGCTAGAGCCTCAGCAGTTTGCCGCTGCCTGTGCGGGCATTTTGATGGAAAATAACCGCCCGGACACCTGGGTTCGCCTTCAGCCTACCAGACCCGTTATTGCCGCACTAGAAGAATTGCGCAGCCTCAGACGCCGCATTTTTCAAGAGCAGCGGCGGCAAGATATTCAAATTCCGGTGGCGCTAGAGTGGGATTTGATTTCAATTGTAGAACAATGGGCATTAGAAACAGAATGGGTAGACTTGTTTGACAACACCAGCTTAGATGAAGGAGACATTGTGAGAATACTGCGTCGTACGCTCGACTTCCTCTCACAGATTCCTCACGTACCGTATCTATCAAAGGAGGTTGTCACTACTGCTAGACAGGCCGCTTTTCTGTTGAATCGATTTCCTGTTAATGAGTCTGCCGGATAGCGATCGCCTACCATCACCTCACAAATACGCTACTAAATCTTGCATAGCCTGAGTGCTGTAACCATCAGGATGCATATGGACTTAACAGCAGTTACCGCAGAGGATTCAGCGCTTGCCGTGCTGTTTATTTTGTCAGCAGAACTATTTAAAGTAGAGTCTGTCTGCGGCGGTTCAACGTTTGGAGTCACAGTGCAGCCCAACAACAAACATACGACTGAAAGATTTGATAGAGATAATCTTGTAGTCATTATTAAATATTCTTAAAACAACAAACTAAAGCAGCTATTGAGCCTCATGCCAATCTTTTGCCTTTTGACGAATTTCGCCTAGCTCACCTCAGCTATAGTGTATCGCCGAGCCCAGCAAAAAGCAGTAATGGACTTGCCGAATAGCGATCTAGTAGTGGCTGAGCTGCGATCAAAACAGCATTAGTGCCTAGAATTTAGCCCTTGAAGAGACTGCATTGACATGGAATTGCCTTTGCTCCACCGTGCGATCCGAGCATGTAGCCACCGCACTTCTTTTCGACTGCCAGTAATATGGATTTGGCTGCCCGCCAGCGGATCGTCCGTATACACCGTAAAGCTTACCTGTCCTCCTTTGAGCGTCGTTTTTGCCGAAAATAACCGCACCGATAAGTTAGACATGTAAACAACGTCTTTTGAATTGTGCTGGCCCGTAGAGCCCGCTGATAAGCTCAATAGCGTACGACCATTGGGTGCATTAACCAGTCTGAGTCTGGCCTCCGCGTTTGTATTAGCCTTTTCTGGCAGGGTGATAAACCAAAACAAAACAGGCAATATTGCTGCCACAATCACACCAAACACAGCCGAACCCGTCAGCATTACCGAGCCGCCTACAAACAGCGCCATCCCCACAACTGATAGTAAAGTTAGCCTCGTGCTCTCATGATTAGCGCGAGCCCTGAGCGCTGTGGCTATTAGGCTGCCTCGAACGCGACTTAAGCAAAACTTCATTTCAAGGCCATAGGGTGTCGGATAGATTTGCAAGTCGGCCAGGGACATTTGTGGTGATGACGTTAGCCCTGGGCGAACCTTTACCAGATTTATAGGATGTCCGGTATGTTCGCTCAGAGGATCAGATGAACTTAAGGGTAGCCGAGTTGTTTCTTTGTAGCGATTCATAAAAAAGATCTGGTTTATTGCGAATGCCTGCTAAATGCAAGTGCCATCCTCTCTAAGCCAATAATCCATGGTTAGTGCGCATTTGCCGCAGTGTTTGAGTGTAAAAAAACACACCGTACAAATACTGGTCTCAAATGTAAAGACTTTTTGTAGCTGTGCCAAATCACGGAACTCACCACAGCAACGTCGCTAAAGCAAGCTAAAGCCCTGGGCACAAACCCAGAAGTTGAATGGCAGGCACTGCTCTTGCGCTGATACTGAGCAGTTCAAAGTTCTATAAGTTTCGCAAAGCTATGATTTTTGACTTGACACATAATAAATACACATATAATATGTATTTATTAAACAACTGAGGCTTAGGTAAAACACTACAAGCTGCTTGCGGGTTTATTCCCCCCTAACTGCTCAAAGCCGCTAGCCCATAAGCACATATCATTTATTTCCGTCGCTTGGTACTGTCTTCCTAAAGGAGCACGACTCATGGTTCAACGCCCAAAGCCGTCCTTACTTCACTTCGCTGGCTATATGCTCAAGCTGTTTGCAATCTGGATGATTGCTTTTACGCTGCTGCTGTTTTGCTTTGTTATTTTCAATGCTCGGCCCTTAGGCGACGCGCTGATTATGCATGTTGGCCCGCTGCTGCTTAAATTTGGGGCAACTACCTTTGTATTGCTCGTCGCAGGCGGCTTTATAGAATCGCTCCGCTGATGTTTTTCTAACGGCCGTGGGAGCGATCGCAAAGCGTCAGCTGCACCGCCCTGTGCCATTTCATTCTATTATTTCTGACGAATATTCTCCATCAAGAGGAACAACAGTCAGCATCATTTAAGCAGGCAGCGCTGTCCCAATCGGCCTGTTCTATCGCAAAAGCGGAAACGTAGGCTTAACCTCGCTTAGCGCTGGCGCAGGTGCCTTTCTACTGAAGCTGCTTTACATAAATATACATATTTTTAATGTGATATTTGACTTGAAAATGTGTATATTTTTTGTGTAATATATAGCATAGAGATAGCTCACCAAGGACTCGATGTGAAAACGCCGAGAAGGTACTTAAGCGGATGCTCTATGCTGTCTGTTGCAGCAGATAAAGCAGGAATTTTTAAGTAATGACAATAGACGAAAAAAATATGCCAAACAAAACGCAGGTTGCTGCAAAGTCAAAGACTAAAACAGCAACGACAGAAAAGAAGCGACTGAATTTAGAGCTGGCACCTGCCGCTTACGAACTTTTACATCGTCTCGCAGAGGATTCTGGTAAGAGCCTCGCAGATGTATTACGCACTGGATTAGCGCTATATGGCATCGCTCAAGATGCCAAGCAAGAAGGCCGTGGCATCGGGGTCATTGAGGGCGATGCCGTCGTTAAAGAAATACTGTTGACTTGAGGTTGTTTTACAGCCTTATTGTTATCACCAAGTTTTAGATCTTAAGCTTCAGCGAAGCGTCGTTGGTCTAAAGTTTTTAGGGTTTTTTAGGGCAGGAAACTACAGCGTTAGAAGGTAGCGC
>JBARVS010000389.1:0-4101 GCA_049646385.1 Phormidesmis sp.
TCACTAGCCAGAGGAGAGGTAGCAGCATGGCGATCGCAATTCCACCCAAAACGCCATACATCAAAGCGGTCTTCATCCATCCTCGCCTGTCCACCGCCATTAGCCAAACTCCCGCGCCTGCATCAGCCAAAGCCCAGCAAAAGCATCCGAATCCGGGTCACTTTGCACCGCAATAAAGTGAACACCGTTAGCCGCCTTTTTCGCCTGCTCAAACCGCTCGCCCTCAGCCTGCGTTTCAGGCCCCACCAAATCTGCTAAGAGCCAGGTATCTATCGTGCCAGTATCCATCAGCAGCCGAGCCGTTGCCGTATTTTTAGAAGCATAGTTAGTCGTTTCCTCGCGCCCGGCTCGCACGCAGGCAATCTCCAGCCCAGACATCCAAGCCGCCAAAGGCGTCGCCCGGTTCGAGTAAATAATAAAGCCTGGAATCGGCGTCTGAGGGTCTACGCCCGCTACGCCCAAAGGAAACGACTCACCAAAGCTAACCTCCCATTTACCCATTTCGGCAAAGTCTTGAGCAGGCAAACTTACGAGCGCCCATTTTTGCCCCTTTAGCGCATCGGGCAAGGGTTTTACAACTTCCATAGGCTGAGCTACAGAAGCTGAGCTTCCCGACTGGTAGCCCGGATCGTTAGGATAAACGTTTTTTTGACGATCCTCTAGCCATTGCTGTAGCGCGAGCGTGCGGCGGCTCGGATAGGGCAACAGTCCTGTCTCTTCGCAGGCCCGCTTGATCATGTTCTGCATCTGATAGCGAAAGTAGCGAACGCGAGTAGGCTGATCGTTAGATTCAGCTAGTGCTTCCTCCATTGCCGCCTTTAGCTGATCAGAATTTACATCTGTATTAGACACAAACTTGCTGTAGCGAAATAACTGCTTAGGGTCGTCATCTACCGACTGTAAACCCTCGCAAATTAGGATCTCCCAGCGTTTTTTCTGCCGCTCGTCCAAAATCGGTCTGGCGTAAAAATCCAGCTCCCAAACAGTGCCCATAGTTTTTCTACGCCTATATTAATTAGCGTCGCCCTCAGACAGTGTTTTAGTCGCATTCTTAGCGCGTTCTTCGGCCTCAGCCATCACGGTTGCCATATCTTTCATCATCTCACCTGGGTACTTTTCTAGCACCTGAGTCGAGAGCGCAATCCGACCGCGCTCGTCATCTATATTAAGCACGACCGCTTTAATCGGGTCGCCCACCTTGAACACATCGCCCAGCGCCGAAACATAGCTCTTACTGATTTGCTTAATGTGTAGCAGCCCCGACGCACCGCCAAAGTCTACAAAAGCCCCAAACGGCTTCAAAGACGCAATCGTCCCTTCAATTAGCTCGCCCTTTGTTAGGTGGCCCATCGCCGAAGCGCGTGCGGCAACTCGCTCAGAGAGCAACAGCTTATTGGTTTCTTCATTTACTTCCAAAAAGGCCACATTAATAGTCTGGCCCATCAAAGTATCAAGGTCTTCTACCCGCTTGGCTAAATGAGAGCGAGGGATGAAGGCCCGCAGGCCGCTAACGTCAGCCGTGACCCCGCCCTTGTTACTGCCGGAGATCGTCACCTCTATTACATCGCCATTTTCCTGACGCTCCTGTAGCTTCTCCCACAGCGCCTTAATTTCCATCGCCCGAACAGAAATGACCATTTGGCCGTTGGCGTCTTGATCTTTGATGATCAAAAACTTGCGCTCGGTGCCAATCGGCAGACTTTCTTCAAAATTGAAGTTCGACTCTATAGACGCCTCTTTAGCTGGCAAAAATGCTGCCGACTTACCGCCAATATCAACATAGGCCCCGTCAGACTCGTGGGTTTCAACTTTACCAGTGACGACGCTGCCGCGCTCAAACTGGTAATCCTGCTGTTCTAGGGCTTTTGCAAAATCTTCGGCTGAAAAGGTCAACGGAGAAATCTCCTTAAAAAGAAGTAGAGAATGTTTAATACGTAGCTTCTAAATATATCGGGTTATTGGTGGTTTTAGACGAGGCAAGCAAAAACGCCGCCAAAACGGACTAAAGTTACCTCGCTATCGTCAAGAATTATTGAGCAAGCCTTTAAAAGATCAGATCGCTCGCCACGAACGGCAAAATCCCGACTAATCTCTAAGAGACAACTTATATTAAAATTCCGTTGGGTTAGCTGTGCGCTCCAAAGTGAGAGTCAGCAGTGAGCGCCTAACCTAGCCAACCTTGCCAAACGGGAGGCATTTAAAGAGTGGTTCAGTTCCATATTCAAACCGATAGCGAAATACCAGCGTCTACGCAGCTATATGACCAAATTTGGTTTGCCATAGCCTCACGCCAATATCCGCCTGGATACCGCCTGCCAAGCACCCGGCAGCTCGCCATGCAAACGGGCCTGCACCGCAATACGATTAGCAAGGTGTACCGCCAGCTAGAAGATGCAGGTGTCGTTGAAGCGATGCCCGGATCGGGTATTTACGTCCGGGCAGAGGGCACGACTGAAATCGTCAAGCCCGGCTCACCGCTGCTCGACAAGTTTCCCAAGGCTCAGGAACTCGTCGAAAATAGCTTGGATGAGCTGCTGCGGCAGGGATGCTCTTTGCATCAGGCGCGTGAGCTGTTTATGACGGAGGTTGACTGGCGGCTGCGCTGTAGTGCCAGAGTGCTGGTGACGATTAAAAGAGAAGACGGCGCGGGCGAGCTGATGGTGCGTGAGCTAGAGCAGGCGCTCAAAATTCCGGTGCAGCTAGTGCCTTTAGAAGAATTAGAGCAGGTGCTGGCTCAAACTCGGTCGGGTACGGTGGTGACCAGTCGGTATTACGTGAATGAGGCGGAGGCGATCGCAGCGCCCAAATCAGTCCGCGTTATTCCCATCGACATTTACGACTACGCCAAAGAGCGCGAACTCCTCAAAAATTTAGCTAAAGACACCTGCCTCGGGCTCGTCAGCCTCAGCAGCGGCATTATCCGCATCGCCGAAGTGCTCTCCTACAGCCTGCGCGGTGACGATATCCTAGTAATGACCGCCCAAACCGAAGACGCGCAAAAGCTCTCCGCCGTTGTCCGCAGCGCCCAAACCATCGTGGCCTTAGACACCGCTAGCTATCCGGCCATCAAGGAAGCGCTCTTAGCCGCTCGCAACGATATCATCCGTCCGCCGGAAATTATCCGCTGCGAAAACTACATTGGCGAAAAGTCTATTGGTCGCTTGAAGCGTGAGTTGGGATTAGATTAGGCGACAAAGATCCAGCAGATGTAAAATTTGAACAGAAATTCAGAGCTATGCAACTAAAGAATTGTGTATTAGCGCACATTTGGTAGAAGCTATGCGGCATTCTTTTAGGCATTCTCTGAATACAACTTTCGCAAATATCAAACGTAGTCTTGACACGATGAGCAACCTCCAAACGATTGAATCGCCAGCCGCTAACGCTGAGCCACAAACCACAAATGATAAGCCCGCCGCCGCAGCCATTGAGTACGATGGCAAAACGCTGCTCACGCTGCCAAAATCTCTGCATCGCAAGCTAGCAGAGGCCGCCGACAGTGAAGGCGTTGATCTTAACCAGTATTTAGTCATGCTCTTGAGCGAGCAAAATGCCTTGAACGCAGTCGGCAGCGTTCAACAAAAGCTAGACGAACTCAATCAGCAAATCAGGGTTAAAGAGGCGTCAATCCGTCAGAGCGATCGCCTAGCCAGACAGCAAAGACTAGCCTACGACAACAGATACATAGAAAATTTAGAGTCAGGCTTAAACGATTAGATAGCGTTTACAAAGCGGTTAAGAATGATCGTTTAAAAACGCCCGTACAATTTTTAAATAGCTTTTGGCATCTTCTAGCATAGGAAAATGAGCCGTGTTGGGCATTAGCACATACTGCATTTGCTCGCTCATATCAGCGGCTTCTTTCCCTAGCTTGGCGGGTGTAATTTTGTCATACTCACCCGAAATCATCAGCGTCGGCACCTTCAAGTTGGCAAAGGCAACCGGCATCACTTCGGTAGCGTGTTTGCTCACCGCAGCTTTTAGCGTCCCCATAGAAGTCGGGCCATCAGCCATTAAAAAGTCATTGAGAAAGGCTTTTTTCTCCGCGATTGGAATCGATCCTTTTAAAAAGCGAGACATGAACATCTGGGGTGCCAGCGG
>JBARVS010000390.1:0-3989 GCA_049646385.1 Phormidesmis sp.
CACCGCTGTTTTAGATCTCAACTGTCGCACTCACGATATTGACAATCTCTATGTGGTAGACGGCGGATTTTTTCCTTCTAATTCAGGCGTTAATCCGACGCTCACCATTGTTGCCAACGCGATTCGAGTGGCTAAACACTTGGCCGAGAGGCTAGGCGTTCAGCCTTCTCAGCCCGTAGCAAAGGTGCCGATAGCAGCAGGCATGAGTAGCCCACAAAGCCCACAAAGCTAAATAGAGACTATCTATCAAAAAGCTGAACAGAAAGTAAAAAAAGGAGAAACGCGATGAGTGCCTATCAGCCGCAAGAGAAGACAAATGTTTCATCAGATAATGATTTGACGAGCGATCGCCCGCTGGCAAAAAAGCATAGTCCGCTGGGTGCAGGGCTTGGCGCAGCGGGTGGCGGCGCTGTAGGCGCGCTGCTGGGCCGATTGGTCGCTGGCAAAGGCGGGGAGGTTTTGGGGGCGATCGCAGGCGCGGTTGCAGGCGGCTACATCGGCGATACTAGCACTGAAGATTTAATCGCCCTAGAGCATCATGTTGCTGAAATATTGGGTGAGGCTCCTGGCGAGTTTAAAATGCCCAAACACTACAGCCGAGATGAGTTGCAGAGGCTTTCTAGGTCTATATCTTGAGGGCGATCGCGCCTCCTTTAAACATCAGCATTCATTTCAGCTGCACGTATGCGCAACCCCATTCTCTACCATGAGCCTCCGCGATGCCTACTCAACAATCTGGCAAACAAAATCATCATCCTGATGCTTTTTCACAGTCGCCGCCGCCCAAACTTTTTTCCAGGGTAGCCGAGATTGCCTTTTATTTAATCTGGACGGCCATCACGGTTATCGTCAGCTACTGGCTAGGGCAAAAATCCTATAGCTGGATGCCGCCCCAAGCGACCTTAGAAGCCCAAAAAGTAGACGATTTGTTTAGTTTTTTAGTAACGCTAGGCTCAGTTGTTTTTCTAGGTATTTTTGGTATGATTGCTCATTCCATTGTCACCTGTAGAGCAGAGAGAGGAGACTTTTCTGAAGGGCACCCCGTCAGAAGAAATACCTGGGTTGAGATTGTTTGGACAGGCATTCCCGCGCTGCTCGTGGTTTGGATTTCGCTGCGAGCAATTCACGTCTATTCACTGCTAGACCTTCAGGGACTGGCCACCTTTACGCAGGCTCCTATTCGCTCAGAATATGCAGTGCCTAGCGCTTCATCCGATCAATCGATTGCCCAAATGCCCCGCGCCGCTGAAACGGTTGATGTGGTTGCCAAGCAGTGGGCCTGGTCTTTTCACTATCGCGAGCAAGACATTACTAGCGCCGAGCTTCATCTGCTAGTCAATCAACGCACTAAGCTAGTGCTTACCTCCCCTGACGTGCTGCACGGCTTCTATGTTCCAGCCTTTCGCATTAAGCAAGATATTGTTCCCGATCGCGATATTAACTTCATTTTCTCACCTACGCTAGAGGGAAAATATCGACTTCAAGACTCTCAGTTTAGCGGCACCTTCTTTCCGCTGATGCAAGCAGATGTGTATGTAGAGAGCCCCGCAGACTACGAGAGCTGGTTCTCTCAGTTATCTAAAAGTCCCGAAACAAGAATAGATAGAGTCGCCGATCTTTCTGCGCAAGAACGAGCTAATCCACCCGATTTATGGGGCCATCGCTGGGCAATTTCATCCCCTGCTGCTGCTGACGCCGCTGCCAACCCTCTGACGCCATCAGCCTCTACCGATAAAGCCCCTTCAGCCCCCCCAAAAAACTCATGACGGCTCCTCCTATTACCCGCCCAAGCAACGCTCAAGAATGGCAACGCTACTTTAGCTTTGATACCGATCACAAAGTTATCGGCATTCAGTACATGGCCACCAGCTTTCTCTTTTTACTGGTGGGCGGCCTGCTGGCGATGCTGATTCGCGCCGAGCTGCTCACGCCGCAGCTAAACGTGATGAGCCGCGAGATGTACGACGGGCTGTTTACGATGCACGGCTCTGTGATGATTTTTCTGTGGACGATTCCAACCTTTGTAGGATTAGGCAACTATTTTGTGCCGCTGATGATTGGGGCCAAAGATATGGCTTTTCCTAAATTGAATGCGATCGCCTTTTGGATTATTCCGTTCGCGGGCGTTCTCCTGCTCTGTAGCTTCTTTCTTCCCCAGGGCAGCGCTCAGGCTGGCTGGTGGTCGTACCCACCCTTAAGCACTCAAATAGGCGAGTCGGTGGGGTTATTTAGCGGTCAGTCCATCTGGATTATCAGCATGGTGATGCTAGGCGTTTCGTCAATTATGGCGGGGGTTAATTTTGTTACCACCATTTTTTGGCTCAGAGCACCCGGCATGACGCTGTTTAGAATGCCAATTTTTGTTTGGACAATGCTCGCCGCCCAGATGATGCAGCTTATCTTCTTGCCTTCTCTAACGGCTGCGCTGACTTTGTTGTTCTTTGATCTCAACTTTGGCACTCGCTTTTTCCAACCCTTTCAGAACGGCGGCACGCCCGTTTTATACGAACATCTGTTCTGGTTCTACTCACACCCGGCTGTGTACGTTTGGGCGCTGCCCGCCTGGGGCATTTTTTCAGAGGTGATTCCGGCCTTTACGCGCAATCCGCTGTTTGGCTATCGGTCAGTGGCGGTGGCGACCATTCTATTTGTTCCTATTACGGGCGTTGTTTGGATACACCATATGTTTGCCGGGGCGGTTCCAGGCTGGATACGCGGCCTCTTCATTTTCACCACTGAGCTAGTCGGCATCCCGACGGGCATTAAAGTATTTGCCTGGACAGCGACCATTTGGCGCAGCAAGCTTCACCTCGATACGCCGATGCTGTTTGCCATTGGGGGTGTCGTTATGTTTGTCATTGGCGGCGTCACTGGCGTCATGCTCGGGGCTTTGCCCTTCGACCTACATGTCAACAACACCTACTTTATTATTGGCCACTTCCACTACATTGTCTTTAACACTATTGTCTTTGCTTACTTTGCGGGCATCTACTACTGGTTTCCCAAGGTGACCGGACGGATGTATGCCGAAAGCTGGGGCAGGCTGCACTTTGGCTTGGCTTTTGTCGGTGCCAACCTCAACTTTTTTCCGATGTTTCCACTCGGGCTACAGGGAATGCTGCGCCGGGTCTCCTCCTACGACCCGCAATATACAGATTGGAACGTCGTTGCTAGCTTAGGGGCTTTTTTAGTCGGTGTTTCAACCCTGCCGTTCATCGCGAATATTATTGTCTCGGCCATTCAAGGCCCGCGCGTAGATGGCGACCCGTGGCACGCTACTGGCCTAGAATGGACAACCACCTCGCCACCACCTAAAGAGAACTTTGAGGAGATTCCGACCGTCACTGAACCACCCTACAGCTATGGCGATCCGCGCTACCGCGTATACGACCCAAACAGTCCCGCTTAGCTCACCGATTCTACCGCTTCCTTAGCACTCATGACTCAATCTTCCTCTCCTCCCCCTGCTCAGCAGCGTGACGAAAGCCCGATCCATCTAGCAGGCGTTGTCCGATGGCTACCCAGATGGCTGCGGCGATATATCCCCATTGGGGGCAACCATCAAGAAGACGAAGCAGGAAAAAGTCTGTTTGGCATGACCGTCTTTCTGCTGTCAGAAAGCATGATTTTTGTAGGGTTTTTTCTGTCCTATATTCTACTGAGAACAACTGTCGCAGAGGAATGGATTCCAGCGGGAATGCAAGGCCCTGATGCCAGTCCATCTGTTGTTTTTAATACGGTTGTTCTAGTTTCTAGTAGCTTTGTTATCTACTTTGCCGAGCGATCGCTCACTCGCGGCAAGCTCAATCAGTTTCGGCTGCTGTGGCTGCTCACCTCTGCAATGGGCCTCTACTTTTTAATTGGCGAAGCGGTTGAATGGGCTGGACTCGACTTTGGCTTAGATACTGGACTAATGGGGGGCACCTTTTATATTCTCACGGGCTTTCACGGGCTGCATGTGGCCACGGGTGTTGTTCTTCAAATGGTGA
>JBARVS010000391.1:0-17109 GCA_049646385.1 Phormidesmis sp.
CCTCTAGGGGTTTCAAAACGTGAACAGCATAAACGTTAGAAAGATTTTCAGCGAAATTAATTGTTTCTTTTAGCGCCTGTACAGACTTTTCAGAAAAGTCAATTGGCACCAAAACACGGTCTTTTGAAAATAAAACCATTAGAACAAACCGTTAGCTATACAAACATCGGTGATACTGAACGGCTAGCTAGGTGCCTATTTTAATCGGTGTTTGCTCAACGTTACCAGAACGTCTGCCCATTCAACCTGTCAATGAATGCAATTGTTAGATATTGTCATGCGTAGGCGCAGTCCTCAGCAAATCCCTAAAGAGACAGACGCTAGCGTTGCAGATACAGGGTATAAGCGTTAGTGCAGCTCAAGTTTTTGATTCATTTTTAAGTTTAGGAGAAAGCCATGGCCCCAGCCAGCCGCCAGCAGATTTTAATTGGCTTTGACACAGAGCAAGCTTTGCAGCAGGCTTATCAAAGCCTGGAGGGGAAGGCACTTTCTACCGTTGAGGCAGAAGTGCTAGCCCCCTTGGATAAAGATGTGCCGGAGGAGCGATCGCTCAACCCAGGCATTGCAAAAGCAGCAGGCTTGGGGGCAACTATGGGGGCGATCGCCGGGGGCTTGATTATCACCACCGCTTTGAACCTGCCTGACAACATAGCGTCTATTTCAGAAAACGCCACTCCGCTGGCTGTGATTGTGGTGCTCCTCGGTGCTGCCTTTGGCGGCTTGGGCGGGGGCGTTACCTCGTTCTTTTCGGGGGCTAGCCCTGATGCAGAAACGCCCGCCAACTACAAGCTCAGAGTTGAAGCCTCATCTGAAGAGGTAAAAACGGCTACGCAGGTACTGCTCGATGCAGGCGGTCGGCTGCTGTAGGCTTATTTTTTAAGGCGCTACTCATATGGTTTTAATTCATATTCCTTATAATACTCAAAAGCTTTACCGAGAGGCTGTTGAATTCATTGTCTGCCGCGCCGCCCTTAACCTTGCCCTTGAATTTGCCCTTGAATTTAAATCAGATTGAAGCGGGCTTGCGATCGCATCTTCAAACCCGCCAGCTATATACCGAAAAAGACACCCTGTCGCTGCTCGCCCATGGTGAAGCCAACGCCATCTTTCGACTCAGCTCAGATCGGCTGGTGCGCGTCGCGGTGAACACGCCTAATCAGCGATTTCAGGGAGACTTTAGCCGCGTAACCGCTTTTGAAGAAGAGATTCTGCGATACTTAAAAGGATCCAAAATAGGCCATCGGCTGCTAGATGTTCAGCTAACCGCCGACCAGGATTTTCCCTATACCTATTTAGTGACTAACTATATTGCCGGGGAACCGCTAAACTACGGGCGTCAGCATCTGCAGCTGTGCGCAAATACCTTGGCCCGCCTGCATCGCCTGCCTTTGCGTTCAGGCTATGAAAATCCGGCGGCTAGGCTGGTGCCGCCGCTGCATCGGGTATCTCGTCCCCTCACGCTGTTTTTTGAAGAAGCGCAAAGCTATGCTCAGCCGTATTTTGATTTTCCTCAGGCGGATGCTGAGATTGTGGCGATGCTGAAGTCGGTTTTGCTGAAGGCGCGATCGCGTCTAAGCGCTGAACAGCTGCTGATTGACTATCCTTACGAATGCCTAGTGCATAGCGATCACACTTACGATAACTGGGTGGTTGACGATCAACAAAGCGAGGCGCAGGCATTTTTAATCGACTGGGAATGGGCAGAAGTGGGCTCTCCGGCTGGCGACTTAGGGCACTTTTTGTCACCGATTACGATTTGCCGTCGCCAGGGCTATCAGATGCCTGATAAAGATAAACAGTTTTTTTTGGAGGCTTACTACAGCGCGTTAGAAAATGCCGAGCTAGCTCAAAAGATTAGGATGCACTTTGCTGCCTTTGGCGCTTTTCCCGCTTTGCGATCGCTCTGTTGGACAGCGGGCTACTGGGTGACGGCTCGCCGCTGGTACGCTGACTCATCGGCTGAAGGTGCCACTGAGAATGCCGCTGAAAACGCCGCTGAAAATAATAGTGCGGCTGAGCGGATCGCTAGGCAGCAAAGCAGTCAGCAGGCGTTTCCTCAAATGTGGGCCGAGGTGATGGCGCTGTTAGAGAAACCCTTACCATGACAGCAACTCAATCTGTTGGTTCATCTTCTGAGCATAGCTGGATGGGGAACGCGCGATCGCACCTCTCTAACATCTCCTGGAGAGCTTATCTACTGGTGCTTCCGGCGGTTAGCATCATCGGCTTGCTCTTTGGCGGCGGGCTCGTGCTTGCGTTTTTACAAAGCGTTGGCCTAATGGGGCTAACCAGCAGCGGCCTATCGCTAGCTGCTTATCAACAGGCTTTGGGCAGCCGTGCTTTTTGGCAGTCTTTAGAGCTGAGCTTGTATATTGCGATCGCCGCTACGGGGCTCTCTAGCCTGCTCAGCATTGGGCTAGCGCTGCTGTTGCAAAAGGCTGGACGATGGGCGAGCTTTGCCTGCCAGCTCACGCTACCGATTCCTCATTTGGTTGGAATTGCCGGGATTTTGCTGCTGCTCTCTCCTAGCGGCCTGCTCTCACGCCTGTTGTTTAGCCTGGGCTTCATTCAGTCCGATCAAGACTTTCCGCTGCTGGTCAACGACGCTGCCAGTATCGGCGTGCTGACCCATTTTTTATGGAAAGAAATTCCGTTTATGACCTTGATTTTGCTGGCCGTGCTGCGAGGCATTCGCCCCGAGTATGGGATGCAGGCCAGAGCGTTGGGGGCTACTCCCTGGCAGTGCTTTTGGCATGTGACGCTGCCGCTGCTGAGGCCCGGAGTCGTGTCGGCTAGTTTGCTGGTGTTTGGCTTTGTGTTTGGCTCTTTTGAGGTGCCCTTTTTATTGGGATCAACTACGCCCAAAACGCTGCCAGTGCTGGTGTATCAGGCGTTTACAGATGTGGATTTGGCCCAGCGGCCCGTGGCGATCGCCCTGGGTCTTATCCTATCTGTTGTTTCGATTGGGCTGATTGCGCTTTATCTGTGGGTGAGCGATCGCCAGCGCTTTTATCGGCCTATGGTTAGGAGAAGAGAAACTCATGCCCCGTAAAACAGCTTTAATTTTGATTGTAATTGCACTATTTCTGCCCTTTTTGCCCCTGCTGCTGTGGTCTTTTGCGCAGGGCTGGTACTTTCCTCAGCTTGTGCCTGAGTGGACGTTAGCCAACTGGAAGGCGCTATGGGTTAGCGGCAATCGAGTCGGCCAGGGATTTGTTGAAAGTCTTTTAATCGCTGGCCTTTCAACCAGTTTAGCGCTGTTGGTCGGTTTGCCAGCAGGTCGCGCTTTGGGCCTAATGACGTTTTCAGGCAAAGGCGCTATCAAGCTGTTTTTACTGCTGCCGATTATTGTTTCTCCTTTAGCGACTTTAATGGGCATTCAGTTCATGCTGATTCGCCTAGGGCTGAGCGGCACGCTGCTAGGAGTAGTGCTGGTGCATTTGCTGCCTACGGTGCCCTATATGACGTTGGTGATGAGCAGCGTATACGCTAACTTTGATACCGACTACGAGATTCAGGCGCGATCGCTCGGCGCTTCTCCGATGCAAACCTTCTGGCAAATTACGCTGCCGCTGATATTTCCGGGGGTTGTCGTGGGCTCGCTGTTTGCCTTTTTGATCTCTTGGAATGAGTTTTTGCTGACGTTTTTTGTCGGCAGTGGCCGCGTCTTTACGCTACCGATGGTGCTATTTACTTCCCTGCAGGGGGGCAATACGGGGCTGACGGCGGCGATCGCTATCACCTCAATTATTCCAGCGCTGATTTTTCTGTTGTTTTCTAGCAGGGCGCTCAGCGACGATGCCACAATTGGAGGGCTGGGCGATGTCTAAAACGCAGGAAAAGCATACTCCCCAAGCCAACTTCTTTTCTATTCAGGCACTGACAAAGTCATTTCAGGGCATTTCGGCAGTTCAAGACATGTGGCTTGATGTTCACGCAGGTGAGCGGCTTTCTTTACTCGGCCCGTCTGGTTGCGGTAAGTCCACAACGCTTCAGCTCATCGCGGGCATTTTGCCACCGGACAGAGGCGATATTTTTTTGGCAGGACAGCGGCTCAACAGAGTGCCTCCCGAGCGGCGGCAGATGGCTTTAGTGCTGCAAAAAGGTCTGTTATTTCCGCACTTAAGCGTGGGTGAGAACGTGGCCTTTGGGCTAAAGATGCGAGGAATGAGTCGGGTAGAGCAGGTTGAGCGGGCGATCGCAATGCTCGATCAGGTGCAGCTCAGCGGTTTTGAGAATCGTCGGCCCAATGAGCTTTCGGGCGGGCAAGCGCAGCGGGTAGCTTTGGCGAGATCGCTCGTCATTAAGCCTAAAGTGCTGCTGCTAGACGAACCGCTCTCTGCGCTTGATGCGAACCTGCGCGGCGATATGCAAGATTTAATTTTGCGATTGCAGCGTGAAACAGGGGTCACGATGATAGTGGTAACTCACGATCAGGGAGAAGCGGTGGTGATGTCTGATCGGATTGCGCTGATGTTTGAAGGCCATCTGCGGCAGGTAGCTACGCCTGAAGCGCTTTATCAAAGGCCCAGTGATGAAACGGTGGCTCGCTTTTTGGGCGGTGTGAACTTTTTCACGGCTGAAGCGAGAGACCATCAGCTTGTTTTACCGGGGGGCAATATTCTCATCACAGACTGTTCGCAGCAGGGGTTGGTTACAGCGACTATCCGCCCCGAGCAAATTGCGCTAGCCGCTGACCCGATTTACGAGACAAATTGGCTATCGGCGACGGTTACCCAGGCACAGTTTACGGGCACGCAGCGCCGCTTGAGCCTGCAAGTTCGCGACAACAATGTTGACACACTGCTCTTACAGGCTTGGGTTCCACCCAGCCAAAATTTTACGGTTGGTCAGTCTGTTTTTGCTTACTTGCCTGCTGATGCTCTCTGGAGTTTTCCGGGTTCTCAGCCGTCTTCTGGGTCTCTTTTGGGTTCATCGCATTCGGTTTCTTCCAACACTTTGAGCGATGAGCGCGATGGGAGAATTTTGTCTGCCCAGTAGTTTTTTGCCTTGCCCACCTACCTTGTTTTATCTATGTCATCTCGTCGTCAATTTATCTATCTTTCTGCTGGCGCTGCTTTGGTTGCGATCGCGGCTGGCTGCGCTAGCAACCAGCAAAATTCTGATAGCCTGCGCTTTGATCCAACGGCTACGAGCTGGGATGAGATTGTTAAGCTCGCCAAAGGCACAACCGTTAACTGGGCGATGTGGGGCGGCAGCGATCAAACCAATGGCTATGCCGACGGCTGGGTTGCTCAGCAGCTCAAATCACAGTATGACATTACGCTTAATCGGATTCCTTTAAATGACACGGTTGAAGCGGTCAATAAAGTGGTAGGTGAAGTTCAAGCAGGCGTCAGCGAAACGGGTAGCATCGATCTCATTTGGATCAACGGAGAGAACTTTCGGTCAATGAAGCAGGGCGACTTGTTGTTTGGCCCTTTTACTGACAAGCTGCCTGCAATGGCGTACTACGATGCCGATAATTTGGCAGTCACTAGCGACTTTGGCCTACCGACAGAAGGCTACGAGGCACCGTATACGGGCGCGTTTTACATTATGGCGGCAGATAAAGAAAAGGCACCGGCGCCGCCCGCTAACTTTGACGAGCTGCTGAGCTGGGCTAAAGCCAATCCTGGTCGATTTGCCTATGTTGCACCGCCGCAGTTTGACGGCAGCCGATTTTTATTAACGGCGCTCTACGGCGTGACGGGCGGCTACGAACAGTATGCCGGAGCCGATTTTAATGAGGAGCTGTGGAATCGAAAGTCCCCTCAGGTGGTTGAATACTTAAAAGAAATTAAGCCCTATCTTTGGCGTGAAGGCTCAACCTATCCGCCGACGCAAACCCGTCTGCAAGAGCTTTTCTCTAACGGTGAGATTTGGCTAATGCCCGCTTTTACCGCCCGCATTGCCGAGGGCATTACGACGGGCCAGTTTCCAAAGACGACTGAGGCTGTTTCTATGCCTGGAATTTCTCTCAACGACCCGTCCTTCACAGCCATCCCTATAAACGCCAGCAATCCAGCAGGGGCGATGGTGCTGGCTAATCTTCTTTCTAGTCCAGAAGGACAGCTAGAAAAATTTAAGCCTGCTGTATGGGGCGATCCGCCGCTGCTCACGCGGGCTAGCTTGCCGCCTGCGCTTAAGGCCGAATTTGATCAGGTAGAAGCTGACTATGGCATTCCGCTGCAGGCGCTCTCGCAAGAGACGGTGCCTGTCATCAATGCAGAGTATACAACTCGGCTAGAAAAAATATGGGAAGAACAAGTTGCTGTTTGAGTAAGATCAGCCGATTGATTACCAAGAAGCGGCTTCACATCGGCTGTTAGTGCCAAGCTAGTAAGTGGCTTGATCGTCCTGGCAGAATTACTGAGGTCTTAGATGATAGGTCAATAGATAGCGTTTCTATAGAGACCATGAAAAACCTTCGTAAATTTGCTCCCGACTTCAGCATCCTCCGCGCTGCGCTAGAAGGACTACAAGACGGATTTATTATTGCCGATTTGGTCGGCCATATTGAAAAAGTTAACGCCCCAGCTCAGCGCATTTGTACCCTATTAAGCGCAGAAAAAGACAGGCTCCCTCCAGAAGTTTGGCGAGTGTGTCAGGCTGCGCTTAGAAATCAGGACGTGCTTGCTTTCCAAAAAATTGGGCTTGATGCCGAAATTGTTTTGCCTGAGCTAGGCAGCATTCGCATTCGCGTGCAAAATATTCAGCTTGGCCAAACGCCTTACTTAATGATTGTTCTCGAAGACCGTCAGCAAACAATTCGCAATAAAGCCCTTTCAGATGCAGCGCTTTTTGGCCTGACGCAGCGCGAAGCCGAAGTGTGGCAAATGCGCCTGCATGGAGCTGACTACAGCGAAATTTCTACAACGCTTTGGATTAGCGCCAATACGGTTAAAAAGCACATTAAAAATATTTTGGCCAAACAGCGAGGCCATCAAAACGACTTAGAGTACGGTCTGGTGGCCTAGAAAGCGGCTAGTGATTGATAGTGAAGCTGAGCGAGCCAGACTTAAACAAACCAGACTTAAACAAACCAGACTTAAACAAATTAGGCAGACACTATTTGGCGATCGCTGGCACCCCAGAAACAGCAACCCCAGCGACTGGAGGCTGTAAATGCCCCGTCTTAGCCGAAATTTCGGCGTTGCGAATCAGCACCGAGCGCTGCAGTAAAGGCGTTCGCGCGACTGAGCTATTGGCGAGCTGAAGCAGCGGATTAGCAGCAATGCCCGCTAGCGCCGTTACGGTAACAGCTAGCACTAGGCTCACCTGCAAAGGTCTCATACCGGGCAAAGTCCAATCGCTGCTGATATAGTTCTTCACCGAATCAGACATTTCCTGTGGCTCTTTGACCACCATCATCTTCACTACACGAATGTAGTAGTAAATGGAAATGACACTGGTGATGAGGCCCACCAGCACTAGCGTATAGGCACCTGCCTGCCAGCCCGCCCAAAAGATATAAATTTTTCCAAAGAAGCCCGCCAGAGGGGGAATCCCGCCTAAAGAGAGCAGGCATAGGCTTAGAGAAAGCGTCAGCAGCGGATCTTTTTGATAGAGACCGCTGTATTCGCTGATTTGATCGGTGCCCGTGCGCAGCGAGAACAAAATCACGCAGGTAAACGCACCCAGGTTCATAAATAAATAGATAAACAGGTAGAACACCAGGCTAGAATAGCCTGCGTCCGTACCGACGATAAAGCCAATCATAATAACGCCAGCCTGCCCGATTGAAGAGTAGGCCAGTAGGCGCTTCATGCTTGTTTGCGCGAGGGCAACGACGTTCCCTAAAATCATGCTGAGAATGGCCAGCGCCGTAAAGACAAAGCGCCACTGGTCGGTCACCATTGGGAAGGCCGTTAGCAGCAGCCGAATGGCTAGAGCAAAGCCCGCTGTTTTAGAGCCAACCGATAGGAAAGCAACCACTGGCGTGGGCGATCCCTCATACACATCGGGCGTCCACTGGTGAAAGGGCACGGCGGCAACTTTGAAGGCAATGCCCGCAATCACAAACACCAGCGCAATGATCAGGCCGATTGGGGCTTCGGCGTTGTCTTCAGCAATTCGAGTGGCAATGAGGCTGAGGTTGGTTTCGCCACCTGATAAGCCATACAGCAAAGACATACCGTAGAGAAAAATAGCCGCACTCGCCGCGCCGATGAGCAAATACTTTAGAGCGGCCTCGTTAGAGCGCGGGTCGCGCTTCATGTAGCCTGTCAGCAAATAAGACGAAATACTCAGGGTTTCTAAAGAAACAAAAATGGTGACTAGCTCATCGGCGCCTGAGAGGAACATGCCGCCGAGCGTGGCCGCCAGCAAAATTGCCAAAAATTCAGCGAGCGCCGTGCCCGATCTATCCACGTAGCGGATGCACATAGGCACCGTCACGGCTGCTGAAAGGGCAATGATGCCGCGAAAGACAATGCTGAGGTCGTCGCCATTGAACGCGCCTAAAAAAGCAATGGGATCGGCTGCGCCCCACTGAAAGCAAAGGTCAACAATGGCTAGAGTAAGACCTGCGATCGCCACACCAGGTAGCCACTTAGTAACGCTGCGGCCCCCAATAATATCAGTAATAATAATTGCCATAATGGTGACAATCACAATTCCTTCCGGCAAAATGATGCCCGCATTTAGCTGAGCGGCAATATTGGCAAAGTCCATGGGTGAGAAGCCCAAAGGAGAGGCTAAATAAAGTTTTCCACTTGAAAGCTTACCGTGGATTTCCCCATAAACCCACCGCCTGACGGAAATATTTTTTTGCCAAGCTGGAATTTACAGCGATTATAGACATAGCTAAATAGATTCAATTACTAAACAATCCAAAAAAATTAATAGACATATCATTTGATTAGGCGTTACAACGAAAACACGCCGTCAAACAAAACTAAGAATTTACAAAGTCGAATAACTGGGGTAGACGGATCGGCCCATTGTGATCTATCGCTATATATAGAGAGACAACTTGGTTTATTAAGGACAGCCGCTGTAATGTAGCCTCAAGCAATTAGCCTTTGGGCGGCCTTTGGGAATGCTCCATAGCAAGCAAAGATAAAGCTGCCGTGAAGTGCCCATAGCGCTAGTTCAGTAAAGCCAGTTCAAAAGCCAGCCAGCCAGCCAGCCAGTTAGAAAAACAAGCTAAAACAAAGCACAGGTCGTATGTCTACGCTCGTTATCGTTGAGTCACCCACCAAAGCCAAAACCATCCGTAACTATTTGCCCAAAGGCTATCGGGTAGAAGCTTCGATGGGCCATATTCGCGATTTGCCCAAGTCGGCAAAGGAAATTCCGGCCAAGGTCAAAAAGGAAAAGTGGGCCCAAATTGGCGTAAACACAGAGGCTGACTTTGAGCCCCTATACGTGATCCCCCAAGACAAAAAGAAGGTTGTTAAAACCCTCAAAGACGCCCTCAAAGAGGCTGATGAGCTGGTTTTGGCAACAGATGAAGACCGCGAAGGCGAGAGCATTAGCTGGCACCTGATGGAAGTGCTAAAGCCCAAAGTACCGACCAAACGGATGGTCTTTCACGAAATTACGCAAGAGGCCATTCAAGCTGCCCTCTCCAACTGTCGCACCATCGACGACAAGCTAGTACATGCCCAAGAAACCCGTCGCATCCTTGATCGGCTGGTGGGCTATACCGTTTCGCCGCTGCTGTGGAAAAAAATTGCTTTTGGTCTCTCAGCAGGCCGCGTACAGTCTGTATCGGTTCGCCTTTTGGTTGAGCGTGAGCGGGCTAGGCGCGCCTTTCGTAGAGGGGCTTACTGGGATCTTAAAGCCGCCCTGCTTAAATCAGCTGATAAAGCTCAAGCCTCTTCTCAGGCGTCTTTTGAGGCAAAGCTTACCTCTGTAGGCGGCACCCGCGTTGCCAACGGCAGCGACTTTGATGAGTCTACTGGCCAGGTAAAAGCAGGCCGCAACGTGCTGCTGCTTAACGAAGACGAAGCGCGTACTTTACAGGCCCGCTTAGAATCTAGCGCTTGGAGTGTTTCTAACCTTGAAGAGCGGCCCAACACCCGTAAGCCCGCCCCGCCGTTTACCACCTCAACCCTTCAGCAGGAAGCCAACCGCAAGCTTGGCCTTTCGGCTCGCGATACGATGCGGACGGCTCAGAGCCTATATGAGAAAGGGTTTATTACCTACATGCGGACGGACTCGACGAGTTTGTCGAAGCAGGCGATCGCGGCTGCCCGCACCTGCGTAGAAACCAAATACGGCACAGAATATCTTAGCCCTAAGCCTCGCCAGTTTTCGACCAAAAGCAAAGGTGCACAAGAAGCTCACGAAGCCATTCGGCCCTCCGGCGAGGTCTTCCGCACGCCCAAAAGCACCTCACTTAAAGAGCGCGAGCTGAGGCTCTACGATCTGATTTGGAAGCGTACGGTCGCCACTCAAATGGCCGAGGCCCGCCAAACCAATATCACCGTTCAAATCGAAGTAGACGACGCGGTGTTTAAAGCGACGGGTAAGCGGATTGACTTTCCTGGCTTCTTTCGTGCGTATGTAGAAGGCTCCGATAATCCTGACGAGGCTATAGAAAATCAGGAGATTGTGTTGCCTGCGATGAAGCAGGGCGATTCGCTAGAGTGCGCAGGATTAAACGCCATTGGTCACGAGACCCAGCCGCCCGCTCGCTACACCGAGGCTTCTTTGGTGAAAACGCTTGAAAAAGAAGGTATTGGTCGCCCTAGCACCTACGCGACCGTGATCAGCACCGTAATCGCTCGACGCTACGCTGAACTCATCGGCAACTCGCTGGTGCCGACCTTTACCGCCTTTGCAGTAACCGAGCTGTTAGAAAAGCATTTTCCCGATTTGGTTGATGTGCACTTTACGGCCAACATGGAGCAAACGCTTGATGAAATTTCGACTGGCGGCGCTGAATGGCTACCCTACCTAAAGGCTTTTTACGGCGGTACCGAAGGGCTAGCCAATCAGGTAGAACAACGCCAGGACAATATTGACCCGAACGAAGCTCGCACCGTTGACTTAGACGATTTGTTAGCTAAGGTTCGGATTGGTAAATACGGCGCTTATGTGGAGCTCGAAAAAGATGACGAAACCGTTAGAGCCTCCATTCCAGAAGGCGTTAGCCCTGCCGACTTGGACGATGCGCAAGTAGAAGTTCTGCTGAAGCAAAAAACAGAAGGCCCTGAAAAAATTGGCCTGCACCCTGAAACCGGAGAGCCGATGTACATACTCATCGGTCGATTTGGCCCGTATGTGCAGCTTGGCGATGTCACCGAAGAAAATAAAAAACCTAAGCGAACCTCTCTGCCCAAGGGCGTTAAGGCAGAAGATGTCGATCAGGACATGGCCGTTGCGCTATTGTCTTTACCGCGTTTGCTCGGCGTCCATCCTGAAACTGGCAATAACGTAAAGGCTAATTTGGGTCGATTTGGCCCCTATGTTGTTCACACCAAGGGCAGGGAAGACGGCAAAGACGACTATCGCTCTATTAAGGGTGATGACGACATGCTCACCATTGAGCTACCTAGAGCCTTGGAAATGCTGGCTCAGCCTAAAGCGGGCCGAGGTCGCAAGGCGGCTACGCCTATTCATGAGATTGGCAAGCATCCGGTAGATGAAGAGCCGATTAATGTCTATGACGGGCCGTATGGCCAATACATTAAGCATGGGAAGGTAAATGTGTCGGTGCCTGAGGGCAAAAAGCCTGAAGAAGTCACGATAGAAGAAGCGGTGGCTTTGCTAACGGAGAAGGGCGGCGCTGTAAAGAAAACAACTCAAAAGAAGAGCACTGCAAAGAAGGGCACTGCAAAGAAGAGCGCTGCGAAGAAGAAGACAACGGCTAAAAAGACGACGGAGAAGAAGAGTACGACAGCCAAAAAATCTACTAAATCTGCTAGCGCTAAATCTGCTAGCGCTAAAGCAAAAACAACTCGCGCGGCAGCTACCAAAAAATCAGCAGCTCAAAAAGTTGTTCCCGAAGAAACAAACCTGTAGTGTGAGTGAGAGAGTTCACAGCAAACCTTACTATGGCAATGCAGCTAGATCAGGTTGTTCCGTTTGGGCGATCGCTCAATGAATACGTAAAAATGTTTTCGCTGAGTAAGGCCGACCTGCAAGGGTCAATTTTAGGCGTTGCTGATGGCCCTGCTAGCTTTAACGCTGAAGGCACTGAGCTGGGCTACAAAATTCACTCGGTTGATCCGCTATATGCGTTTAAAGGTGATGAGATTCGCGATCGCTTCTACGCCGTCTTAGAGAGTGTTATTGCGCAGGTTGCCGACACTGAAGACGACTATGTATGGCGCTATCATCGTTCTCCTGCGGACTTAAAAGCACACCGCATTCAAGCAACAGAGCGATTTTATACCGACTACGAAAAAGGCAAAGCGCAAGGCCGCTACCACACGGGCGAGCTTCCACAGCTCAGCTATCCAAACGATGCTTTTGATTTAGGGCTTTGCTCGCATTTTTTGTTTTTATACTCGCTGCAATACGACGCGGATTTTCATATTGCCGCTGTAGAAGAAATGCTGCGACTGTGCCAGGAAGTTAGGATTTTTCCATTGCTAACTTTGAATTTAGAGAAATCCCCTCACTTAGATCCGGTTGTCGATCATTTTAAAAAATCTGGCTATCAATGCGCTATTGAAACGGTCGAATATGAGTTTCAGCGGGGCGGTAATAAAATGCTGAAAATTCATCAGGCATAAAATCTCTGCCAAGCTTAATAAACTATAAGAACTATTTCTTACAGATGCTTCAGGAATAGGTTGAGGAAAAACTACGGAGTTCGCACGGATTAAATTTCAGGCTAGCGTTTGCACCCCGCCCCCATTAACAAACAGTATTTGCCCGCTCACCCAGCTTGAAACAGGCGCGGCAAAGTACAGCACCGCGCCCGCAATATCGGCAGGCTCGCCTAAGCGCTGCAGCGGTGTGTGGGCCAACATTTTCTTCTCAATTTCAGGTGTTAGCACCGACGCGAGCGCATCAGTACGCACCGCGCCAGGGCCAACTGCGTTCACGCGAATTTGCGGGCCATAGTCGAAGGCCAAGTTTGAGGTCATATGGTTAATCGCGGCTTTAGAAGAAGCATAGGCGCTGATCGCCGGACTGTTGTTGATTGAACTCATTGACGACATGTTGACAATTGAACCATAGCCAGACGCTCTCATATGCGGCGCGCATAGCTGCGACAAGCGCCACATGCTGAAAACATTAAGATGAAAAACATGGGCGAACTGCTCGACGCTGATGTCCGCTGGACTTTCTCGCCCAGCGCCACCACCGCCAACATTGTTCACTAAAATATGCAGCGCACCAAACTTTGCCAGGGTCTGTTCTACCAAACTTATTAGGTCTTCGTCTTTAAGCACGTTGCACGAAACGCTCAGCGCCTGTCCTCCTTTACCGATGATTTCATCGACAACCTTTTTCGCATCGTCAGTTTTAAAGTCGGCTACGACAACATTAGCGCCATAGTCAGCCAGCATCAGACAGCAGGCTTTGCCAATGCCGTTGCCGCCGCCGCTAACAATCGCGGTTTTGTTACTTAAGTCAAAAAGTTTTGGCAGAGCCATATTTCACATCTCGCTGTTTTGAAAAAATCAGTTATTTAGCATGGAGAATCGCATTGTGCCAGTGTCCAGCTTGAGGTCGATATACAGATCGCCATCTTGAAGAAAATAGCCGCCTGCCTCCTGCAAAGCCTGAAGATAGTCCTGGGAGATAGACTCTGGCGGACAGGCGGCTAGCGTAGTAGGGCCTAAATCAATTGATAGGCTGCTGCCGTCTTCTGTAAAGCTGCCCTGCGCCTGATTACAGTCAGCGCGAATGGAAAGCTGGCCGTTATCCATGAACTTAATGGTGTAGTTGTTAGGAGAGTCTGACTCTAACAGCTTGTCATCATTGTACTGAATCTGCTCTAGCTGCCAATTGGTGTTTTTTAACTGGGCTTGATCGGTCATTGTTTGATCGCTCGGCTGATCGGTTGGATCAACTTGCACGGCAACGTTGTTTGGATTGCCGTTGGTGATCACCGGAAATCGAGAGGTGCTAACAAACTGTAGATCGCCCTCTACCGTAATACGAGACTGAATGGCATAGGAAAATCGCTGATCAATTTGACCCGGATCGTAGAGCAGCGTAAAGGGGAAAGGCACCTGCCGCCCGCCGGAGACAATTTGCTCAGAGGCTAGCACGGTAGCAGGCGCGTCGGCTCGGCTGACATCTACTAGGCTAATTTCAACAACGGCAGTAGGCGGTAGCGCAATTTTAGGCAGATAGGAGACTGTGCCAGTGACCGCTCCGGAGCCCTGCTGAGGCGTGCCATTGAGGGTGATAGTTTGCTCGCCTGAAGCCGCGATCGCAATTTCCACCGTCCTTTCTCCAGCATAGCGATAGGTAACACCTGCACTGGTAGACTCAGCCGTGACGGGAACGCCTCGCAGCTCAGTTACGCCCGTTTGCTTATTAAACAGATTAAGCAAAGGCGCTCCGTTTGAGGTGTATACCCGCACAGCGATGCGATCGCTCTGCGATAAAACCAGCGTACCCTCCGGCAAACTCACTGCGTTTGCTTCACCTGCGGGCATCTGCGCAAGTTCGCTAATGCTGGCCCCTGCTGGGTAGGGCTGGGTTGTTTCGGGTTGAGCGATCGCAGCAAGTGGACTAAAAAGACCAACCGTTGCCACCGCTAAACTTACCCTGACTAATTGAGAAAACACTTCTTTCACTCCTTATCAAATATCTTGTAACTTGTGTTTAGGGATCAAACAAAACGGCCCAACAGCCAATTTTATGACCCTCTTATAATCTACTGCTCCTTCAAATCTTCCAGATAGCAGTTACCATTTTTGTAACAGCTTTATCTTCAGATCTGCGGATCATCGCGCTATTTCTGTTCTTTATTGAGCAAATAATCGGCAACAGCGGCATAAGCTGGCAGCGAAGTCGGATCGTTAGCACTGTTAGCAGCAACAGGGTACGACGCAAATCGCACCAAAACCATCTCAGCTTTAGGATCGATGTAAATAGTCTGGCCATACACGCCCCGCGCAGCAAAAGCGCCATGCGAGTTCTCTAACATCCACCATAAATTTCGATATGACCAACCCGGTAGCTCAGTATGGCTAGACTTAGCAAAAGCAGCTTTGCTACCGCCTTTTTCAATATCTTCAACAGCCGCCGCTGGAAAAATCTGCTCGCCGCGCCAGTTCCCTTTATTCCGAATCAGCTCGCCAAAGCGAGCCATATCTCGCAGTCCCGCGTTCAAGCCGCCGCCTGCAAAAGGAATACCCAAGCCGTCTACCTGATAGTAGGCGTTTTGCTCCATCCCGATACGGCTCCAAATTCTTTCAGAAAGTAGCTGCGCAACCGACTTACCTGCCACCCTAGAAACAATCCAGCCTAGCACATCGGCGTTTGGCGTTTTGTAGCTAAAGGCTTCACCATGTTCTCCCTGCTTTTTAATCTCTTTTAGCGCGTTGAAAAAGCCCACTGGCCCAGCGTAGTCTTTGGCGGTAGAGATAGGATTTCCTGCTGCCGAATAGCTCCAAATCTCGGCTTGCTTGTTGTCATACTCTTCGCTGAACTTAAGCGAGGTTGTCATATCCATAACCTGACGGACGGTCGCATCGCCAAAGGCTGAGGATTTCAATTCAGGCACGTAGTCAATCACCATCGCTTCTGGATTTAAGCTGCCTTCAGCCACTAAAATAGAGGCTAACGTGCCGGTAAATGACTTCGACACTGACATGGCCATGTGCTTAGCATCTTCTTTTAAGGCACCTAGATAGCGCTCGTAAACAACCCTACCCCGGTGCAGGATCAGAATACCATCTGTGTAGTTTTCTGCTAGTGACGCCTGCCACGTAATTGTTTTACTCGTCTCCGGCTTAGGATGGCCGGGATGAAAGGTAAGTGCGTCAATGTTGCTATCAAGCGCGTAGGGCAGCGGCTCAGGCGCTTTTAGCTTGCGCGATACCTCAACAGTCGGCAGAAACTCCTGTATATGTACCGCACTGTGGCGCAAGGCAGGAAACTGAAGAAATGAGCCGTCGCTAACGCTCAAAGTTTTCTCCTTGGGCGGTGGAAACCCTTGCATCCATCCCATTTTGACCGGATCGCTTTGCGAGGCCGAAAGAAATTCTTGATCGCCCTGCGCTGAATCGTTTGATGAAGTCATAATGGTAAAAGGGATAGACGCTGTAGCTAAATAAGCTTTATCTAAATGAACTGTTTAACTGGCTGATTCAAACACTAAGTTTCCTTCAGACGTCTCGATGGTCAAGCTATTGCCCGTCACGGCGATCGCACTATCTGTCTGCTGCAACAAGCTCAAATAGGCGTCTTCTTGCGCCATGACACCGGGCTCTCCACAAAATTTCTTTGTAGCGCCTGCTCTATCTACCATAAGCTGATTATTGTCTAGCTTGTAGTCTGCAAAGTATGAATTACAGCCAGCCGAGCCGTTTAGCTTACCGTTAGCTAGCTCAAGCGTAATCTCGCTCTCAGGCAGAACGGGCGTTTGACTGTAGCTTACAAGCTTCCAAGTCGTTCCTTCAATAGCCATCATCTCATCGGGGGTGAACTGTTCAGTTCCTTCTGTTGCTGAGGAAACCGGAAAGTCGTTATTAGCAGGTTCTGAGCAAGCAACAACGCCCGTGCTTAACAGAACAACTGCCAAAAATTTTCCTATAGTTTCTTTTCTCAATTGCATTTCAAGCTCCTCCGCAAATTCTTTAAACGGTATATTTGACTACAAACTAGCATGAATTAATGAGAATCAATCTCTTCCTTTATGGTGACAAGCAGGGCTAAAACGCCACTTCTCAAACTGTCACTTCAGCCTATGCCTTTAAAGCGTCATTGGAGCCACCGACTCAATATCAGGATTAAAGCCACCGACTTGAGTCGTTTGTAGCAACCATGCCGATCCGCCGTGATTAAGAAATTCTTCAGTTACTTCATCGCTGGTTAAGCGGGGCAGCAGCGTCCGCCAAGTGATGAAGGCCCGAACGATGTTCTCAATAGGATTGTCCTCTAAAGTGCTGCCTAATGAATCGTCACCGTTTTTCCAGTCGGCGCGGGCCGTTCCCCACGGCAGCAGCAAATGCTTGAAGTCTT
>JBARVS010000392.1:0-10527 GCA_049646385.1 Phormidesmis sp.
GTGGGGCCAGGGCGCGGCTCAGCAGCAGGCTCATTAGTCGCCTATGCCATGGGCATCACCAATATTGACCCGGTGCATCACGGCCTGTTGTTCGAGCGATTTTTAAACCCCGAGCGCAAGTCTATGCCCGATGTAGACACCGACTTTTGCATTGAGCGTAGGGAAGATGTGATTAAATACGTCACCGAAAAGTACGGCACCGATCACGTTGCTCAAATCATCACCTTTAACCGCATGACCTCCAAAGCGGTGCTCAAAGACGTTGCCCGCGTGTTAGATATTCCCTACAACGAATCAGATAAGCTCGCTAAGCTTATCCCTGTTTCTAGAGGCAAGCCCGCCAAGCTCAAGATGATGATTTCTGATAAAACGCCCGCCGCCGAGTTCAAAGACAAGTACGACAGCGGCGAACTCATTCCTGGCACATCGGTCACCTTTCAGCGCTGGATTGACACCGCCATCACCATTGAAGGCACCAACAAAACCTTTGGGATGCACGCAGCGGGCGTCGTAATCTCCGAGCATCCGCTCGATACGATTGTGCCGCTACAGCGCAACAATGATGGTTCTGTCATCACGCAATACTACATGGAAGATGTAGAGGCGATTGGCCTGCTCAAAATGGACTTTTTGGGCCTGCGCAACCTCACCATGATTCAAAGAGCTGTCGATCATATCGAAGCAAGGCATCAGGACGTGACCATCGATCTCGACGCCCTGCCGCTAGACGACCCGGCAACCTATGAGCTGTTAGCAGGTGGAGAGCTAGCCGGGATCTTTCAGCTAGAGTCTTCAGGGATGCGACAAATTGTTAAAGACCTAAAGCCTTCGGGTTTAGAAGATATTTCTTCGGTGCTAGCGCTTTATCGTCCAGGGCCGTTAGATGCAAAGCTGATTCCCAAGTTTATTGATCGTAAGCATGGCAGAGAGAAAATTGAATATGCTCACGACATTCTAAAGCCGATTTTAGAAGAGACTTACGGCATCATGGTCTATCAAGAACAGATCATGAAAATTGCTCAAGAGCTAGCGGGCTATTCGCTGGGCAAGGCCGACTTGCTGCGCAGGGCAATGGGCAAAAAGAAAATAGATGAGATGGAGAAGCATCGAGAAGACTTTATCGCAGGCGCGGGTAAAAACGACTTTGGCCGCAAGCCTGCTAACGACTTATTTGAGCAAATGGTGAAGTTTGCAGAATATTGCTTTAATAAGTCTCACTCTACGGCCTATGGATTTGTGACGTTTCAAACCGCCTACTTAAAGGCGCACTATCCAGTGGAATATATGGCCGCGCTGCTGACGGCGATCAGCGGCGATCAGGACAAGGTGCAAATGTATATTGCTAGCTGCCTTTCTATGGGTATTAAGGTGCTGCCGCCCGACGTAAACCGCTCAGGCGTGGACTTTACTCCGTTAGACAATGAGATTCTCTTTGGCCTGTCTGCGGTGCGCAACTTAGGCTTAGGGGCAATTGAGGCGATTGAGAAGTCTCGCACCCAGGACGGGCCGTTTAGGTCTTTGGCGGATTTGTGCGATCGCGTAGATCTCCGCTCTGTTAACAAGCGAGCACTCGAAGCCCTTGTCCTCTCGGGTGCCTTTGAGAGCATAGAGCCCAACCGCCAGCAGCTCATGAAAGACTTAGAGCTAGTAGTGGAATGGGCCGCCGCCCGCGCAAAAGACCGTGAAGTAGGCCAGGGCAATATCTTCGACATGCTATCAGGCGAAACCACACCTAGCGTTAGCGAGCCCGCAGCTAGCGCCACCGCCTTCGAGTCAGCGCCTAAAGCGCCCCCCATCGCCGACTACGATCCGCAGGAACGCCTGAAGCTAGAGAAAGAACTCTTGGGCTTCTACATCTCCGATCATCCCTTAAAAGACATTCAGCGGTCTGCCAAAATCCTCGCGCCCATCAGCCTTGCCGACTTAGGCGAACAGCCCGAAAAAATTACCCTTAGCGCCATTGTCATGCTCAGCATGGTAAAGCCAGTCACCACCAAAAAAGGAGACTCTATGGCCGTGCTACAAATGGAAGATCTCAGCGGCCACTGCGAATCTGTTGTATTTCCTAAAGCCTATGCTCGTATCGGCCAGCATATTAAGCCCGACGCTCGCCTGATGGTGTGGGGCAAGATAGATCGGCGCGATGATCGCATTCAAATGATTATTGATGATGCCGAGCCGATTGAGGCGATTCGGATGGTGATGGTGGATTTAGATCCGGCTATAGCGGGCGATATAGAACAGCAATACCGCCTGCGTAACGTGCTCAAAGTGCTACAAGGTGAAAACAAATTTGCTGCTAAAACGCCCGTCATCGCGGTCATTCGTACCCGCGAGCAGCGGCAGGCGATTCGTTTAGGCTCACAGTTTAGAGTGCAAAATGCCGAGGCAGCGGTGGCTGCGCTACAGGCGGCTTCCTTTAGAGCCAGGGCAACGCCTTTGATTAGCGTATAAAGCTGACAGCTTGAGTTCGTCAGTTTTGATCATAGGGCGATGCCGCAGCAAATGACGTTTTAACCGCATATGTAATGTAAAGATCTGTTATTAAGGCGCAAACCCGCTAGGCTAGGGTAAATTTGTCACTTCGGATAGCTGTGCCAAACGTTATCCGCTTTCGTAGCCCTATCAGATGAGTTCTTTATTTCAATCAATTTCTAACTTTTTCAAACGACTGTTCGGTATTGCAGATCGCCCTAGTGTTTCAGGTTCTTCAGAGAAAAATCACCCAGCGAGCCCCGCTGAAGACCAGGGCTGCAATCAATCTTTTGATCCGCGAGTGTCTGCTTCTCTGCGGCAGCTTGTGTATCAGGCGGCTTACGAGCTACCCCAGCAAAAGCGCACTCACGCTGCCCAAGTCGGTGCGCTTTTGAGGAAAAAAGACCGCTCATTTTCCTACGAAAAATATAATTTCGCCAAGCTCATAGATTTGCTAGAAGCCGTGCCTGATTTGGTACAGATGGAAAGGGTGGAGCCCGATCCTAACAACCCTAGCTCGGCGCCCGTATATTACGTACGGCCTGTGACCGACACCCGGCAGCTACTTATTAGCACCCTAAAAGGCCACGACAGCGCAGATGGGTGGGTACATGTTGATAGCTTAAAAGAGGCCATTACCCGCCGGGACGCTTCATTTTCTAGCCAGCGCTATGGCTTTAGCAATTTTCAAGCTTTTGTTCAAAGCAGACCTGATCTCATTGAGTTTAAGGCCGATAGTCCGAGCTATGTTAGGCTCACTCAGCGAAAAGAGCTGCCGCGCACCATGGCGAGGCCCAAGCGGGTACTCAAAAGGCCAAGATTTCCAAATAACAACGGTCGCAGGGTGCTTGATCCATCTGCCGCTGTAACCCCCGCTGTAACTATTGAGCCGCTCTCTAAGTTTGCAAGGCTGCCCCTAGAAGTGCTTAACCAAAAGGTGAGTGAGCTAGCAGCGATCGCCCTGCCCGAAAACTGGTACTTTGGCTCCCAGCCGCCCGAAGACTTCGCCTACCCCATTCTCAAAAGCTACCTACGCTACACCTTCATCCGCTTACAGCACGAACAAAAAGTCATCTTTAGTGAAAACAATCAGTACCGCGTCTTCAACACGGGCCTGCTCGACATGTTGCTGCGCCCTATCTATGGCCTGCTCACTCGGCCCGCTAGCAACCTGAGCGATCGCCAGTGGAATCTAGCCTTTTGCATTGCCGGAGAAGGCTTTGCGGGCAAACAGCTCGTCTCTCAGTTTACCGACCTGCCCGCTGCTGCGAACTATCTGGCCAACTCGGATCAAGCCTTTTATCACCTAGCTGCCGGAGCCCCGCAGGTTGACTGGCAGCACATCGTGAAAGACAACATGGCCCGACTGCCCCTCGCCTTTTTATCACAATATGCGCCCGCAGGCTTTACGCCCAGCAGCACCGAAGGGCTCACCACGCCAGAATTCTTTGACTATAAAAGATCATTCATCTCAGCCTTAGACGCTGATCCAGCGGGCTATCGCCGCCTCGTGAGCAAGCTAGAAGAAGCCCTAGAGCGCACCCTCAAAAGAACCCAAATTAACTACAAAACGGCGGTACCTACCTACTATCCTAAACTTAACAGTATCGATTTACTGCTGCCGCTGTGCCTAGCCGATGAAAACACCGCTGACTTAGCCCTAGTCGTCAGGCGCACGCCCTCAGCCAACTATATTGGCCACACTATTTTGACCATGCGACAGGCATACAACAACGCCCGCCTCATCTGCAAGCTAGATGAGCACTGGCTGACCCGCTCTATCATCCTCAGCCAGCAAGACTTTGATGAAGAAGAAACCGAAAATGAATCCGAAGACTTTGAATCCGAGGTGAGCGCTTCTAATAATGGAATAGTGGTTACTGATACCATAAGCGCCTACACAGAAGATTCAAAAGCTTGATCGTTTACGGAAGAAAGTCAGAATCTAAGACTTGAGATAGCTTGTAGGGAAGATTCTTAGGAAAAGCCTCAATTTCTAAACCTGTTTCCGTACATGCTAAGGTTCTGGCGTTAGCGTAAGCTTTATCGACGATAGTGGGTAGATAGTTTTTCAAGCTAGGGCTATCCGACAAAACATCTTCAATTTCGATTCTGGCATTTGTGATAGAGGTACGCCAGCTACGAGAGCGTTTCATCGCTTGAAACTGCCATTTTAATAGATGTAGCAGCAGTACCTTCAAGTGGCTACGAAGCGCTTTTTTATCGCGTTTAGCCAAATCTTCTATTTCCTCAATTAGGTTAGAAAGGTCTAACGCTTCTAGTCGCCTTGACTGAAGCGCTGCCACTTGAGCCTCTACCCAAAGATTAAAGTCTGTATCGTATAGAGTTTTGAGCTTTAGCATGATGGCTAGCCGAATGAACTACTGTTGTGCTGTTCTTTCTAATCCTAGCTGAATGAGCCGATCTACTAGCTCGGGGAACTCTACGCCAGAGGCTTGCCACATCATGGGGTACATGCTGGTGGCCGTAAAGCCGGGAAGGGTGTTGATTTCGTTAATCAAAATTTCGCCTGTAGATTCGATGTAAAAGAAATCTACGCGGGAGAGTCCGGCGGCATCAACGGCTTTGAAGGCGCGGATGGACATTTCTTGGATGCGATCGCGCACCTCATCTGGCACGGGCGAAGGAATCAACAGCTCTGCGCCGCCCGTCGTATACTTCGCCGCATAGTCATAAAACTCACTGCTAAACTTCGTCTCCCCTAGCACCGAAGCTTTAGGATTGTCATTGCCCAAAATAGAGCATTCCACCTCACGAGCCACCACGCCCGCTTCTACAATCACGCGGCGATCATAGCTCGCGGCACTGTCCAAAGCCGCCTCAAGCTCCTGACGATTCGTAGCCTTAGCGATCCCTACTGAGGAGCCCAAATTCGCAGGCTTAACAAAGCAGGGATAGCCTAGCTCGGCTTCAATATCATCACAGAGCTTGGGAAAAATGCAGGGGTTAGAATAGATCTGAGCGCGTGAGACGCCTCGATAGTTCACCTGAGGCAGGCCCGCCTGAGCAAACGCGCTTTTCATCGCCAGCTTATCCATCCCTAAAGATGAACCCAAGACCCCGCAGCCGACATAGGGCATCTGCAGCACTTCAAACAATCCCTGTATGGTGCCGTCTTCACCATTGGGGCCGTGCAAAACGGGGAACCAAATATCAATCGAGCCCAGCGCTGATAAGTCGGGCAGGCGCTCGGTAAGGTTGGCCAGATCAGGTAAGTCTCCAGCGCTGCCGCTATCTGCTACGGGCACTCCAGAATCGAGCACCTGCTGGGCGACTTCACCGCTGATCCAGCCGCCATCTTTGCGAATGTGAACCGGAACGACTTCATATTTTGTGAGATTGCTGCCTGATGTTAGGGCGCGGGCGATCGCCCCTGCCGAACGAATCGAAACCTCATGCTCACCCGAACGTCCGCCAAACAGCAAGCCCACCCGCATCGCCATCGCTACCTTATCCTCATACGTATCAAATGCCCACAAAAGAGCCTATCACGCCCCATGGTGCAAAAAAAAAGCGAAAAAAAACGCCTGGGATTCGTCAAAAATCTGAATCCAAGCGTTTGATTAGGGTGCATCTACCACCCATTTCTTCTGCTTTTTGCCTGCCCATCCGGGCAAAAAACTTAGCAGTTGGCTCTACTGTAAAAACTGTTATAAAAACTGTTGTAAAAACTGTCTGGAGTAAACATGACTTTCCAGACTTTCACGTAATAATGATCCGCATCAACCGTTTTATGCCCAGTTTTATGCGCTCAGGAGATAGCGATCGCCGTGAAATACTTCTTTTTATCTAATAGTTGGACAACCGGCAGAGTGTGGGAATTTGGCGGACTGTGGGACGCTCGGGCCCAGCGGCGGCAGCCCCATTTGCAAAAGCTAGCCATCTGCATCCAAGAAGACAACGAAACGCTCAACCTCTTTCAAACCGAAGACGCCGTTTTGATGCTAGAAGTGGTACCCAAGGCAACCGCTCATGAAACCAGCGCCGCCCATTCCACCATCGGACAAGTCGTGCTCAAGCGCCTGCTCAGCGCCGATCAGGTGATTGAAAGACTCTGCCAAGAAGCTGCCCGCCCGCCACAAAATACTTTGCAGCCTGAGTCCACCCATCCCCTGCTTAACGCTAACGGCAACATGCCCGTCACAGCAGCGCCCACTAAAACACCAAATTACTAACAGCCCGCTGTAGCGCAGCGAGCGAACGGTTGTATCCCAAAATCGCGGTCACGTTATTAAACTGCGCCTGGGTAAGCTCACTTTGCGCAGTGAGTACGTCAAGCTGAGTGCCCACCCCTGCCTGCAACCGTAGCTTAGCTAGGTTAAACGCTTCTTCTGCTTGCGAAACCGCCACTCTAGAGGTCGCAATATTTTCTTCATTCGCCTGAAGGTTAAAAAAGGACTGCTCCACGTCAAACCGAACCTGATCGACGTTCTGGCTAAACTGCTCCTCGTTAATAGCACCCGCAATCTCCTGCTGTCTGGCCCGGGCTCTAGCTGCGCCGCCATCATACAACGTGAGGTTAAAACGAGCCCCAAACGAAGAGGTGCTGTCGTTAAAGCCCGTACCCGCCGAGTTGCCAAAGACGTCGGTGGCATCGGTGCTAAGCGTATTGCTCAGCCCGTAGTTGGCAAACAAGCTGACCTGAGGGCGAATCGCCGCCAGCGCAATTTTACGCTGCTGCTCGTTAATATCCGACTGAAGCAGCAGCTGCTCAAGCTCCGAACGGTTTTGAAAGGCTAACAAAATGCTGTCATCTAAGTTAAGCGTCCAAGCCTCAGCCTTGGCCACTGGCGTTGCCTGCAGGCCGGCGGTAGTCGGCAGGTTCAACAGTCGGGAAATGTCTCGGCGGGCGATGTCTTGATCAAACCTTGACTGCACTAGCTGCTGCTGAGCATTGGCAAGCTGCACATCAGCCCGCAAAACGTCGAACCGAGTGCCTACGCCAACCTCTTGGCGCAGCTCAGAATCTCGTAGGTTCTGCTCTGCTTCGGTCACAAAAGACTGGTTGATGCGAATCCGCTCACCCGACTCTTGCAGCGCATAGTACGAGTTAGCGGTTACTAATCGAATCTGCTCCTGCTGCGCCTCTACCGCTAGCGCGCTGACCTGTGTTTGCAGCTCCGCCGCCCGAATAGCAGCCTCTCGCTGCCCACCCGTTAGCAGGTTGTAGTTTACCTGCACCGAGCCGCCTAGCGTGGTTGAGCTAATGCTACCCTGCCGAGAATTAGTTAGGTCAGCGCCCACAGCAGCCGTTGGCAGCCTAGATGCTTTTGCCTCTTGCAGCGAAGCTTCAGCTTGCTCCAAGGTGAGCAGGGTGGTTTGTAAAGCCTGGTTATTGCGATAGGCTAGCTCAACAGCCTGATCGAGAGTGACAACCGGATTGCGCTCTATGTTGACATCTTCAGGAAGGGTCGGCACGTTTAACGGATTTGGATCTGAAAGCAGACTATCTGGCAGAGCTTCAAGGGTGAGCTGATTTGGTAGACCAGTAGGCGCTCCGTTTGGAGGGGCCGCTAGCTCACTATCGGCACCACTCGCAGGCGGTGTGGCTGGCACGGCAGGCGCAGGATTTGAAGCGGGCGGTGCGCTCTCCTCGCTCTCCTCTAATGTGGGAAGATTGTCGTCACTGGAAGGTGATGTCTCGGTAGGCGTTTCAGTAGGCGTTTGAGTGGGCGTCTGAGATAGCGTGGGTGCCTGTAACCAGCGCCTAATGTCTGCTAAGTCCATAGGCTTGGCTGAGACAGGCTCGGCTGAAGACACTGGAGAGAAGTCAGGCTCTCGAACCGCCGTGGGTAAAGGCGCTAGCAGGGGTTGATTGATTGAACTCGGGCGAACTGACGGATCTGTTGAAATGTCTAGCACGGTGCTGCTAGCCTCGCTGGAGGTGCTGTCGGGCGTTTGAGAAGGATCTGTACTGTCAGTTTCGGTTTTGCTCTCAGCAGACTGCGGTGTAGCGGTAGGCGGTTCGGCGGCGGTGGCAGTGCGCGACAGCGAAGTCGCCGAGCTGCTAAGAAGGGCTAGCAGAAAAGCGGCAGATTTGAGATATCGCATAGTGCTGGTGGCGGGGGCTGATGGCTTTAATAAAGTGTGGTTTGATGGCTTTGGCAAAGCGGATTGGCCAAACGACTTGCTGCTTTGCAGCCGCTAAAAACGGACATCATAATATTTACGCTCACCATACGACACAATAGCAACATAGCGGATGCCTATAGGACGATCACGGCCCCTTGAATGGTCTGCTCTAGACGGTGTTAGTTGGGCGGTCAGTTAGGCCGTCATTGGCAGAAAAAGAGGGCGATCGCCCTGATAGCGCAAAATAATTACGATATAGCATCATTATTCTGCCTGTAAGCACGATTTCCCGGATGCCAATGGTAAATACTTCGCGCTCATTCTGTGCCTTTTGCGATCGCTCGCTGCCCATAAACCTTAGGACGCTGTGCAGACCGCTATCAGCTCGGCCAATCCTTCCACAGATAATACTAGACAGTTTAGTTTATTTGCAAGCTGGGCCACTGACATATCGTCTAAAAAATAGGTGTCTTCAGGGCGCTTGCTGTCGCTCTGCTTAAGCATCAAAGCGGGTAGCAAAACAGCGTCTCCCAAGGTTTTTTGGGCGGTTTTTTGGGCGGTTTTTTCGGAGAGCTGTGCGGCAATATCTTGCCCGGTGAGCAGGCCCGTAACAGTGATATCTTGCCCCCAGTAGTCGCTGCTAATCGGTGCCATAGTGACCGTCAGCCCTGCTATTTCGTTGAGTCTACTGACGAGGGGCGCAAAGGCATGTTCTACCGCGTTGCCAACGACCCATGTGTACGCGCGCGGCGGCGAAACCTGGGTGGGCAAAGTTTGAGAAATTGCCTCAAACTCCTTTAAAAACAGCCGAATAGAGCCGACGCCGTTGCCGATTTGTGGATAGGACTCGTAGTGGCTCTCAGGCGGTAGCGGCTGACGCCCGAGTAAAAACCATTCGTCGGCTAGCCATGCAAAGGTTGTTCCTAGCTGGGCCTGAAACTCTGCCTGAAGCGCCTGCACCTGGGCGATCACAGCTTGCGCTTTGGCCGTTGTCACTGGCACTAGCTCATCTTGCTCGGGGCGAAAGCGCGTTAAGCCGACAGGGACAACCGCAGCCGAGATCACCGCCGGAATATCGCCCGTATGAAACCGGGCTAAATCTCGCAGGGTACGGTCTAAATGAGGGCCGTCGTTGATGCCGGGGCAGACGACGACTTGCGCATGAATCTGGAGCCGATGGGTTTGAAACCAGGCGAGGTGATCGAGGATTTTGGCGGCTCTGTCGTTTTTGAGCAGGCGCGATCGCACCATCCCTTCAGTCGCATGTACCGATACATACAGAGGCGACAGCCGCAGCCGCGCAATCCGCTCCCACTCTGCTGGGGGAATGTTCGTTAGCGTTAAGTAGCTGCCGTATAAAAAGCTCAGCCGATAGTCATCGTCTTTGAGGTACAGCGTTTTGCGCTTGCCCGGTGGCTGCTGATCGATAAAGCAAAAGGGGCAGCGGTTAACGCATTGAATCAGCCCGTCAAATAGCGCCGTCTCAAATTCGAGCCCTAGTTCTTCATCCTCATCCTTTTCGAGTTCTACCTGATGAGAAACCCCTCTAGCGTCAATGACTTCTAGCAACAGCTCCTCATCGGCGCATAAAAAGCGATAGTCAATCAGGTCGCGGGGGCACTCGCCGTTGATAGAGACTAAGCGATCGCCCGCCTCAAAGCCGATTTCCTCAGCAATAGAACCGGGCTCAACGCGGGTAATTAAAGCAGGCGTAATTTGGGTAGAAGACATGGGGGGAGCGTGACGGTGATGCTTTTACAGTAGCGCTTATCTATCTTTCATATAGATTCTTTGACTTAGACGTTTTCCATGCCAGCGGCGATCGCGATTAAAAGCACCGCGCCAAAAGCCAAGCGATACCAAACGAACACCCAGGTGCTGTGTCTTTTCAAAAACTCAATCAGCCAGACAATTGACAGATAAGAAACCACGACCGCCGCCAGCAAGCCACCTATTAAA
>JBARVS010000393.1:0-1916 GCA_049646385.1 Phormidesmis sp.
GAAGCGTTAGCTGCTTTCATGAAGCCACAAAAGAAAGAGAAAAAGGCTGTTAATCGGTGGCATCCGTTAGATCGCGAAATTCAGTTTCGAGAAGTCACTTCCCAGACCAAACAGCATTTGCTAGAGAGGCAAATTCGTCACGATATCATCCAATACATCATTCACTCTCAAATAAACCCTTCTATTGACGAAACCCCATAGGGTTGGCAAATCTAGCCTTTAAGCCCCCGAAAACATGCGCATTTTCATCACCGGAGCCAGCGGCTGCATTGGCCACTATCTCACCGAAACTCTGATCGAAAACACCGATCACGAGCTGTTTTTACTGATGCGTAACCCAGATAAGCTGAAGGTTCCAACCGATCAGCGACCGGGCGTAACGGTGCTAGAAGGTGATATGCGCAGCGTTGATCGGTTTGCTGATTTGCTCAGGACAATAGATACGGCGATTTTGGTTGCAACCTCGTGGGGCGATCCTCAAGAAAGCTATGAAATCAACGTAGAAAAGACGCTAGAGATCGTGTCGCTGCTCGATTCTGAACGCTGCCAGCAGGTGATTTATTTTTCTACCGCCAGCATTTTAGACCGGGACAACACGCCGCTAAAGGAGGCGGGTGAAATTGGCACAGACTACGTGCGCACTAAATATATTTGTCATGAGAAGCTGAGTGAGCTGGCGATCGCGCCTAAAATCACCACCGTATTCCCTACCCTTGTCTTCGGCGGCAGTGACACCAAGCCTTACTCACACATCTCTGGCGGCCTGCCCGAAGTCGCCAAATACATCGGCATCATTCGCTTTATCTCCGCTGACGGCAGCTTTCACTTCATCCACGCCAAAGACATCGCCGAAGTCGTTCGCTACCTCGTCGATCATCCCCCCGGCCTCGGCGAATCGCGCGAAATCGTCATCGGCAACCCCGCCAAAACCGCCGATGAAGTTGTCACCGACATCAGCCAGTACCTAGGCAAACGTCGGTACTTTAGCATTCCGCTTTCTGCGGGTTTAGCCAACGCCATCATCAAAATTTTCAACATTCGCATGGCCGACTGGGATAGATTCTGTATGGGCTATCGCCACTTTACCTACGAAAATCCGGTAACGCCCGCTACCTATGGCCTAAAGACCCACTATCCGACCGTGGCCGACGCGGTTCGTTCAGCCGGGGTGATGCCAAGCTAATATTATTGCGCGATCGCCTCATAATAGTACATTTGTCTAGTAAGACTGCTAGCATAGCCCCATGGCGATTATTTCCTCTAAACAATCTGTCCCTGACGAGCGCGCTAAAAAGTCGTGTGAGCCACACTCAAGCGGCGAGTTGGCTGTTAAAACCGCTGTCTCTAAATCAGCGTCTGCTAAACCTGATAAGGCGAATTTGTTAGCTGCAGAGGCTAAACCTGCTGAACTTTCGCGCAATGAAGAAGGGCTCAGGCCCAGCGCTATTCGTGACTACATCGGCCAAAAAGCGCTAAAAGAAGTGCTGATGATTGCTATTCAGGCAGCGAAGTCTCGCCAGGAGCCGCTGGATCATCTGCTGCTGTATGGCCCGCCCGGTCTGGGTAAAACCACTATGGCGCTGATTTTGGCGCAGGAGATGGAGGTCGATTGCAAAATCACGACCGCGCCTGCTCTAGAGCGGCCCCGAGACATTGCTGGCCTGCTGGTGAATATGAAGGCGGGCGACGTGCTCTTTATTGATGAAATCCATCGGCTCTCTAGGGTGACCGAAGAAATTTTGTCTCCGGCGATGGAAGATGCGCGGCTAGATATCACGATTGGCAAAGGGCAGAGCGCTCGGACGCGGAGCATTCCCTTGCAGCCTTTTACGCTGGTAGGCGCGACGACCAAAGTGGGGGCGCTGGCGTCTCCTTTGCGCGATCGCTTTGGCCTAGTTCAGCGGCTGCGCTTTTAC
>JBARVS010000394.1:0-5931 GCA_049646385.1 Phormidesmis sp.
GTTAGAGGTGTCCATCTTTTCAACCATGCAGATATAACCCCAAAAATCTAAAAAACTTAGTAAACAAAAGACCCTAGCTGACAATAGCCAAGGTCTCTCAGTTGGCCTAACGCATCGCCTAGCTCAGCCGACTCAATCACAAGAGCGCTAACAGAGCCTACCAAAGGAGCTAGCAGAGTAATCGTCCGCTAAGCACCCCAGCGCTGAAGCACTAAGCGAATAGAACCGTCTTTATTGTCCACCTGCTCAGCCACTTGAAAGCCTTTGCTGCAAGATTCATTCAGCACGGTGTGGTAGGCATAGCGCTGCGTTACCTTGTTCAAAAAACCATCGACTGAAAGCGGCTGCTGCCAATACTGCAAATCAGCGACCAGCTCATAATCGCCAGTTTCGTCATTGCGCTTAAAGCCCAAATCATAGCCATTATCTTGTTCAATCACAACTTCTGCGGTTTCGGTTTTACCCTGATAACCCCGAACCGTTCTCGGGCCCGCTTCCCAGCGTACGCCTGCGTCATTCAACGCCTGCTGCAAAGAAGAAATATTGCGAAGCTTAGTTTTTATTTGACTAAAGTGAGACATTTTCTAAACCCGTACTAGAGGAGCGAAGACAGCTTATGTGGTGTGATGTGAAAAACTTATGATGTTGGAAAGATTAGAGGTGTTAAAAAAAGAGGCTCACCAGCTACTGCTAGTTCCTGTAGCGTGCGAAACCTGTGCATGGGCAACGCTCGAAACGTTGCTAGCGACGACAGTCGGCTGAGCATAATACTCAGAAGTCGTTTCCTGGGCCATTACCTCGCCTAAATGCGCCTCTATCGCAGCCGTTACTTCCGCGCAAGAAGCGCCTACAATGCCAGTCACCGTTTCTTTGACGCGACCGTCGGGATAAATTAAAAACTCAAGCGTTTCCATAAAGCAACCATTTAAAAGCGACCGTTCGCCAGCTGAAAAAGCAGGCGCAACAAATGAAACCGTCTAAACCTTTCGCGCGGGTTTATACCCAGCAATAATTCTTCTTATCGTAGTCACACTACCGAAATAAACTAGGTATAACACTGCAAAACTTCACATTTGTTAGCAAAGTGCGAGAGTGACTACTCCATTTGCTATATGTTAAGTGTCCCTTAACTTTCTATATGAGTCAAGCGAATAAAGGCATACCTAAAGGCTGAGATTTCATCCTTTATACCTTCATCTTTATCACCCGCTCTCCGCAAAACTCCGCAAGGAGAAGGATGAGTCAGTAAAAAGCGAATTAAGCTCAAATATGTGATACTCAGCGTGCCACAAGAGCAAATTGGACGATATGGCATCCCCTTATTTTGAGTTTGAGCAAGATTTTGTAGGCTCTTTGCGCTGTATTCCTATGAGCGTTCGCCATAGCCTAGACACCTGCGGCGTCAAGCTCAAGCTAGAGCACTGGAATCAGTTCACGCCAGCAGAGCGACTGGCGCTGGTAAAGTGGCCTTGTGATACGCCTGAGGCGGCTTACACCTATCGAGCACAGTTGCAAACGCTGATCGCTCAGCGCAGCGGCGCACCTGCCAAAACGCTAGCGGTAGCCTCGGCCCCTCCTTGGAAAAATATTTCTACGATTCCAGAGCAGGTAGTCAACAAGTTTCAGGCCCAGGCCGTGCCGCTATCTATACAGCAGTGGGCAGAGCTGAGCGAGCTTCAGCGGTTTGCATTAATTAAGCTCAGCCGCCCTAGCCATGAAAATAATAACTTTATGCCTGCTGTACGAGAGTTTGGGTTGCTTTAGGTTAGGTCATACTTCCCAGCTATACTGGTTTGCACCGTTTGATGCTGGCCCTCTTCTGATGTTGGATCTAAGCTGAATTAATGACAGGATCTCGTCCTAAGCCTTCTAAACCCGTTCCTAGTCCCCCCCACAGCGCTAAGCGCCGCCGAGCTAATCGGCCTACGCTGCCGTGGGTGATGGTAGGGGCTTTGGTTGTCGTTTATGTTCTGATTGGGCTGCTGCTGTCGGTACCCGCGCCGCCCCTGTGGATTTGGGTGCCTGCAGTTGTCGGAACCGTTTTGCTAGTGCTGGGGCTAAATCGCCCTATAGCGGCAAGCTCGGCAGCGGATACATCAAATTGGGCTGGGCTGTTGCCTTACGGGGGCGCTTTGCTGTTAGTGATTGCTTTGGCGATCGCCGCTAACTATATCGGTGGCGGGCAAGGCTTCGACAATATTCGCTTTTTTGTGGCGATTTTGGGATTAGTTTTGCTGACTTTGCTGGCGATCGCGCTAACTGCCGCTGCCGCCATTGTCAGCGCGCAAACAGGCGCGAGGCTGAGGCAAACGATGGACTACAGGCGTAGCATAACCTTTTTAATGAGTGCTTGCTTTGTCGGCATTTTTATTGGTGGGCTAACGGGCTTTTTAACTCTAATGCTTTAACAACGGCGGTTTGACTAGCCTTGACGATTTATGTACGCAATTGATTTTGGCACCAGTAATACGGTTGTTACCCGCTGGAATGCAGCTACTCAGCAGCCTGAGACCGTTTCGCTAGCAGGCTTGTCTGCTCAGATGAAGGGCAATCCGCCGCTGGTACCTAGCTTGCTTTACTTAGAGAAAGCCTCAGCAGAGATAGCGCAGGCGCAGGCGATCGCCGGTCAATCAGTGCGCGATCGCGGCCTAGATCTAACTGGCGACCCTCGATTTTTCCGCAACTTCAAGCGCGGCATCGGCACGCCCATGCAGGGATTTATCCCAGAGCTAGAGGGGCAAACTCTCTCCTTTGAGCAGATCGGTAGCTGCTTTTTGTATCAAGTCATTAGCCAGCTCAAAACGCAAGATCCTGATTTGGATGCTTTAGTTTTTACAGTGCCTGTAGACAGCTTCGAGGCATATCGCCTGTGGCTCACACAGGTATGCCACTCGCTGGATATCACCCAGGATATTGCGCAGATCAGGCTGCTAGATGAACCCACCGCAGCGGCATTAGGCTATCAGCTCAGCCCCGATCAGCGAACGCTGCTAGTGATAGATTTTGGCGGGGGAACGCTTGATTTTTCGCTGGTACAGCTCGCAAACTTATCGGCTAAACCGATGGGGTTTTTGCTGAAGTGGGGACAAAAATCGCTTCAGCAAAGAGCTTCGTCTGGGCAGCAAGATCGAACCTTAAAAGTGGTTGCCAAGGCTGGGGAAAATTTGGGGGGTGCTGATATTGATCGCTGGCTAGCGGAGCATTTTGCGCAGGCGCAGGGCTTGCCCATTACGGCGGTAACGCTGCGGCTCGTTGAAAAGCTGAAGATTGCGCTTTCTAGTCAGCTATCGGCAGCAGAAGCTTATTTTGATGAGGAGACGCTAGAGAGCTATGACCTTGCTTTGGATCGCGATCGCTTTGATCAAATTTTGACAGAGCAAGGCTTTTTTGAACGGCTAGATCGCCGTCTAGAGCAGGTGCTACAGCAGGGGCAGCGGCGCAATGTGAGCGAGCAAGCCATTGATGCGGTGCTTTTAGTCGGCGGCAGCGCGCAGATTCCAGCCGTGCAAGCCTGGGCTGCTCGCCACTTTGCCCCTGAGAAAATTAAGGGCGATCGCCCTTTTGAAGCCGTCGCGCAAGGAGCCCTTAGCCTGCACAACACGCAGCTGCAGGACTTTTTGTATCACGGCTACGGCATTCGCTACTGGAACCGCCGTACCAACGCCCATGACTGGCATCCGATTGTTCCACAGGGGCAGGCTTATCCGACCGCAGCGCCGATTGAGCTTTTTTTAGGTGCCTCTAGCGAACAGCAGCCCAGCATTGAGCTAATTTTAGGAGAAATGGGTGAGGCGCAAGCGGGCACTGAGGTTTACTTTGAGGGTGACCAGCTCGTGACTCGTCAGGCCAGCAGCAGCGGCAACCGCACAACCGTCAAAGCCTTGAACGACCGAGAAGGGGCTCGCACCATTGCTAGGCTGATGCCACCAGGGTTTCCGGGCAGCGATCGCATCCGCATTCTCCTCAATATTGATGCCGAACGATTTTTACGAATCACAGTAGAAGATCTGCTCACCACCAATACGTTAATGAACGATCAGGTTGTCGTGCAGCTGCAATAGCCAGCAGCTAGGGCGCGTCTCCGCCGTTTTTGAATGGGTCTTCGGCTTTCTCTTTCTCAGGATTTACTAGCTCATTGAGCACGTCTTGACCCGCGTTATTGGCACTAGATTCTAAACGAATGACAATAAATGCCTGAGTTGCAATCAACACCACCAAAAACAGAATCCCAGAGACTACAAAGCTCAGGCGCTTAGAAGGAATGCTCCGACCCAGCGCATAGAGCGCAAACGCGAACACCGCTGAAATAAATATCTTAGAAACCAACACCATTGTTAGCGCTGACCAGCAGAGGGCAACTAAAATGGCGGTGAAGTAAAATGCCAGCAGCATCAGATGAATCCGATGGGCATAGATCGCTTGCGTGCTGAGCCTGGATCGTGCAAACGGCAGCGCCACTGGATTGCTGAGGGTGCTGAGCGCGTCCATAAATAGGCAGAACAGTGCAGGCAGCGCGCAGGCTGTCATAATTAGCCACTGCGGGGGTACAAATAAAGCCCGCTCTAAATTGACGGGGGCAACTACCGCGCTGATAGTGCTGGTGAAGAGCAGCCCTACTGCCAGGGATATAAAAATCAATAAAAAGTCAGTACCTAAAGACTGTCGGGCAATAGAGCCCGTGTCACTGCGTAAATCTCTATCGGGAGCAGATGTCTCAAAAGCTGAAACTGGCTCAGCAGAGATGTCAACGGTGTGTGTAGAAGGATGTCTCATGGATAGTCGCTTATTGTAAATATGCAGCCAACGCTATTGACCGAATCATTAGGTAGGTAAAAAAGAAATTTATCTCGGGGCTGTCTGTGACTGCTGGCTATTTACTGCCGTGGCTACTCTACAAATAGCAACCTCTACGTGGCATTGTCAGGATAAATCGCTAAGTTCACAAAGAATATATGGTTGTCAGGGCAAAATTACGGTGCCCTTTGTCTTGTCCTAACAACTCAGGTAATCTACTACATTCGCTTAAAATGCTGTCTCAGTAATTTTTCAGTACGCTGAGGCAACCCTGTTGTCCATCCGCTCTTACTACCTACTAGCGCACCTATGAGCCCAACTTACACGCCTTCAAATTTAGCTAGCGCTTCTCACAGCAGCGGCGCATCCGGCGAGCCCTGGGAAAATTTTAAAGTAGCCTCAGGCAGTGAACGCTTAGAAGGCGCGGCTGAAGGCGATTGGACAATTGAAGCTAGCGAAGAACTCTATCGGATACAGGGCTGGGGCGAGCCCTATTTTTCGATCAATGCAGCGGGGAATATTACGGTGTCTCCGCAGGGCGATCGCGGTGGCTCGTTAGATTTGTACAAGCTCGTCAAAGGACTCAAGCAGCGAGACTTTCAGCTACCGACGCTGATTCGCTTTTCAGAAATTTTGGAAGATCGCCTAGAGCGCTTGAATGCCTGCTTTTCTCAGGCGATCGCCCGATACAGCTACGAGGGCGTTTACCAAGGCGTTTTTCCCGTCAAGTGCAACCAGCAGCGCCACATCGTTGAAGACTTGGTGCGCTTTGGCAAACCCTATCAGTTTGGCCTTGAAGCCGGCACCAAGCCTGAGCTAATGATTGCCATGGCTAGCTTAGACACACCGGGCTCACTCATTATCTGTAATGGCTACAAGGACGATTCCTACATTGAGACGGCCATGCTGGGGCAGCGGCTAGGGCAAAAAACCATCATCGTGCTAGAGCAGGTAGAAGAAGTTGATGTGGCGATCGCCGTCAGCGAGCGGCTGGGCATTCAGCCCGTCCTCGGCGTCAGGGCCAAGCTAGCGGCAAAAGGATCTGGTCGCTGGGGAGAGAGCGCCGGAGATAGGGCTAAGTTCGGCCTGAGCATTCCTGAAATTATCATCGTCATCGAAAAGCTCCAGGCGGCCAAT
>JBARVS010000395.1:0-3309 GCA_049646385.1 Phormidesmis sp.
AATATCCCTACTGACCACACAGCATCTGCTGACGCTTAGCAGACATCGGCCTTAGTTGTGGCTAGTCTTGTTTGTCCCAGACATAGACTGACTCATCGTAACGATGAACTTCATTATTAGACATTGCACAGCAAGGATCAACGGCCCAATCGCAGCGGGATAAATTAGCGACGATAAATCTAAGTCTGATCGTCTTCTCCGTCAAAGTATTCCTCACTGCCCTCTTCATCAGGCTTGTCTAACTCGTCCTTAAAACCGCGCAGGGTCTTGCCCAGTGCACCACCCAGCTCGGGAATGCGCTTTGGCCCGAATACCAAAACGGCCACAATACCGATAATGACAATTTCTGGTGCGCCCAAACCAAACATGACGGCCTTCCTCTGCTGCTTATGCTGAAACTATCATAAGCCTTTCTTTGCATCGCATTAGCAATACCTCAGCACCTAACCTAGCGACAAACTAAAGAATCGTCAGATAAGTATTAGCAGACTCAGACGGTAATACTCTCAACGTTTGATTTTGCAAGTCAGGCTCTAACCCTAGAAGCTCTAACGGAATTACACCAATCAAAGGCTCTTGTCCGCCAGGAAGCTCCAGGCATTCGAACGTGCCTTCTCTCCCACACAGCAAAAGCTTGGCATCTTGAAAAACCCGTGCTTTAGTAATGCCGTTGGCAGTTACAACGTCTACTTCCTTGAGTAGCTCTAGCCCGAGCGTAGCAATAGTAGTCGCTGGCAAGCATAGGGTAGTCGCACAAGTATCTACCAAAACATCTTTTAACGTAATAGAGCGTATCTGAGATTCAGCAATGACCCCGCGCGAGGCCAAAAACTGATCACCACGATTGGTGATAGTCAGCGGCGTAAGAACTTTACCCATAGACTTTTTGGAACCTGTAAACATATGGTGTACTGCCTGACTACTGTTAAGTCTATTATGGCGAATCCCAAGATCTGTGTGACACAGCTTACAGGTTCCTCTCCTTACTGCCGCTCAAGTCTAAAATCAGACTTTGTAATGGCGCTGCTCTAGCCAAGTGCGTAGCTCTGCTTCTGAATAGGCAGAAAAGCTGCGCTGAAGCTTAGGATCGTAAGCCTTCCACTGGGTGCCGTTGGGCGTAATTTTTGTCCATACGCGAACCTGATCGCCATCGGTGAAAGACTGCATAAGGAAGCGACCCAGCTGCTTGTACCAAGGCGCAGATGGCTTTGGCTGTGACTGTAAGAGGCGCAGCGAGGGAGATGCCAGCCATAGCTGTTCTAGCTGCTGACGGGAAGTGACAGAGGCTTGAGACGTACTGTTGAAAGCGCTGTTGGTGGGTTGGCTAATGTTCATAAAAACTCCTTGCAAAGCTGAGCAATGTTTTTGTCGGTGGCTCAACTGCGGGTTGACATCACTGTAAGAAACCTGCTGAGAAGCGGCAAAGCATAGGGTCAATAGGTGCTATGCAAAAGATAGATATGCTGCCCCTGACTGAGTGCGATAGCCTTAGAAAAAAGAAAGCCGAAGAAAAGCAAGATAGCCGGAGCCTCGCTATGGTCGGTAAGCCCGCAAGAACGCTCAAAGACAAGGTAAAACTGTCTCAGCTCAGAGCCCTGGTAACAGTGGCCAAAACGGGTAGCTTTAGCTCGGCGGCGTTGCAGCTTGATGTGAGTCAGTCTACGGTGAGCCATAGCATTGCGGCGCTAGAAGAAGCGCTGGGGATTGTGCTGGTGCATCGCGGTCGGCAGGGGGCGACGTTGACTCCGGTGGGCGATCGCATCTTCATTCAGGCCAAGCAGGTTTTAGCGCTTACAGACGACATGGGCAAAGAGGCCACCCGCGCTCGTGGCATTGCGGGCGGACAGGTGAGGATTGCGGCCTTTCGCAGCTTGGCCAGCGAGGTTTTGCCGGGGGTAATTGCTCACCTTCACCAGCGACATCCCACCATTCAAATTGTGATTACCGAATTTGATAGCAAGCGCGAACTCATGGACGCACTGCTCGATGGCAAAGCAGATTTTGCCGTCGCCGATTCCATTATCCAAGGAGATTTTGAAAACTTTGCCATCATGGAAGATCCCTTCATTGCCCTCCTGCCGCCCAATCACATCAGTCCTGTGCAGAACGAACAGCTCACCTGGGAAGATCTGCAAAAGCATCCCATCATTACCTCCAATAAAGATTGTTGTCGGGTAATGCTGCCTTTTTTGCAGCAGCGCCAGCCGCCGATTGAGGTGGCCTATTTTATTGATAACGACTCTACCGCCGTGAGTATGACTCGTCAGGGCTTGGGCATCAGCATTATGCCCCGGCTCGCCGCCCAGCCAATTCCGCCCCAGGTACGCACTGCGCTACTGCCTTTTAGCCTCGCTCGTCCGTTAGGCATTAGCTGGCCAAAAGCAGCCCTGCTCACCCCAGCCGCCTATGCTTTCTTAGATGTCTTTAAAGATCTTATTAAAGATAAAGGCGATCAAAATAAAGACATTCGCAGCCAGCAGCAGTATGGTGTAGAGCATGAGAAAGCTACTATTTCTGCTGCCGGGTACCACTAAAGCGTTTTTTGCAGGCGGGCTCACCGCTGAACTCAATACGCTAAGGCTGGCTCAACAGATTTGTGAGGCGGCGGTTGTCACCTATCGGCAAAGAGAAAAAGATACGCTTTTTTTAGACGACGTGCTTAAAGATTCGCGCTACCAAAGCTGTATTTTTGTGATTAGCTGGGGATTTGAGGTGCCTAAGCTGATTAAGCGCATTGGCGATCGCCCCACTATTTACCACGCCCACAGCGCTGGCTATGGCTTTTCACTGCCCGCTCGCGTTCCGATTATTGCCGTGAGCCGCAACACCATGAGCTACTGGGGAGAAAAAGCCCTCAGCTCACTGATTTACTACTTGCCTAACGAGATTTCGCCTGCTTTTGAAAATCGGCAGCTAGCTAGAGATGTAGATGTGCTTGTGCAGGTCAGAAAATCATCTGAGTATCTGCTACAGCAGCTCGTGCCCGCCCTGCAACAGCGGTGCAATGTTGTTGTTTTAGACAGCTATGTTGAAGATTTGATTGGGCTGTTCAATCGCTCAAAGGTGTATCTGTATGACTCGGCTGAATATTGGGGAAGATTTGGCCTGACGGAGGGCTTTGGCCTGCCGCCGATGGAGGCAATGGCCTGTGGCTGCGAAGTATTTTCTAGCGTTAATCATGCCCTTGCCGACTATCTCGATCCGGGCTTTAACTGTCAAAAAATTGCGGGCTTTGCAACGGGCTACGACGTTCAACGCATTCTTCAAACTATAGAAAATTGGGACGTTCGACAGCCGCGATCGCCTGAC
>JBARVS010000396.1:0-9921 GCA_049646385.1 Phormidesmis sp.
ACAAGTTTCAATGCTTTTATGGCTCGATTGATAACTCAAAAGTCTGTTGCTAGAACAATTCTATCTAAACTTTTGTCTAAACAGCTTCTAGATTCTTCTCGCCTGTTCTGATACGGACAATCTCATCAACCGCGCTGACAAAGATTTTGCCATCGCCAATTTCGCCTGTACGAGCTGCCTCTACAATCTTGCTGACTACCATCTCGGCTTGGGCATCTTCGACTACGATTTCTAGCTTTAGCTTTTGCAGAAACTCTACTGTGTACTCAGATCCTCGGTAACGCTCAGTTTGGCCTTTTTGACGACCAAAGCCGCGTACTTCTGAAACGGTCATGCCGACGATGCCCGCGTTTACCAGGGCAATCTTCACTTCATCTAGCTTAAAAGGACGGATAATCGCTTCAACTCTTTTCATAATCTAAATCCACATCTCCCCAATGTTTGGCTTTACGTCCACCGGAATTTTATCTACTAATACCATAAAAGATCCTAGCGGTCGTTTAATAGCGGTTTCATAATTAAAAATCCTGCACCAAAGGCCGTCACAATAATTAGAATAATTGAGAGTACAAGCCAGATCCCTCCAATTTCCTTATTTTCTGAGGTATCTAGCACTGAACTTTGGTACTTGCCCGACTGTCCGGTAAACAGCTTTTGGCTGGGCATCTGTGTCATGAATCCTTTGCTTGGGACAGCTTCGGTTTGTCTAAAAGCGGGCGATCGCGAGTCGCTTTTGCTGGTGTCTCTAGCTGCATTTCTCTTAGCAGAGGAACCTGCCGTTTGCTTAGCGGGCCTTGAGGCGATTGGGCGCGGCACCCGAGTAGGAGGCTTTGCGATCGCCCCTGCAGATGACTGGGAAGAAGGCGACTGAGGTGACTGAGGCGGCTGCGGCGGCTGCGGCTGACGGTTGGTCACGGGCGGCGGCGGCGCTTCTAAAGGCGGCTGAGCTTCGCCGCCGCGAACCAGTCTCGCTAAGGTATCAGGCGCGACCGCCCCTAAAAAGTCTTTAGAAAGCTCACCTGGGGAGGCATCCTGGGCAGCTCCATGAGCAGCCTGAGAAGCCTGCCTAGCAACCCCTGCGACCTGTCCAAGGCTGAGCGTAGCCTGCACAACGTTGTGAATTTCTTGCTTGAGCCGCTGGTTTTGGCTGAGGAGCTGTTGATTACGGCTGTTAAGTGAATCGATCACAGCTTGATTGGCCCGCAGCTCAGCCGCTAGCTCTCGATACACCGTCATAGGCACAGAAGGAGCGTAGTGGGTTGAAGCTGATTGGGCATCAGCGGGGTTGGAAGACTTCATAGTGAGAATAGGAACCACTTATTGTTATAAAGGCCGCTGCACAAGTAGTCAAATTAGAGCAACGTCGGTGACATTCGTCAAGGAGAAGCTAGGAAAGCGTCGGAAAAAGCTGGGATAAGCAAAAAAGGGAGATGAACGTCACTCTTTAAAGTCTGACGCTTGCCGCATAACGACATTCAACGACATTTATTGATGAATAGCAGTCTAGTTGTACCCTATTTTGTCTTAGTTCTATTATCTGCTTTGCTTTTTGTTGCTGAGGGCGGCGCAGAGAAGGGCGAAGAGGACGGCGGAGAAGCGAGCTAAGTAGACTGGGCTAAAAGGGCTACTTGAGTGCGATCGCGCAGCGCAGCCGCCGTAGCAACCCCATCCATTACGGGCATCCGCATATCAATTAAAGCGACGTCAGGCAGATCGCTTTCAAGTCGCTGAGCTAGGAGAGCCGAAGCCGAGGCCATCATCTTCTAAGGTGAGCTGGGCCACCGTCTTTGAGTCGATTAGCTGTAGATGAATGGCGCTGGCGTTAGCGTGTTTAACAATGTTGGTGAGCCCTTCTTGCACAATGCGGTAAAGGATGACGCTGAGACTGGCTGGTAGCGGGCGGCTAGGCTGAATGGTTTGAGTAATTTTTAGGCTCGTTGGCCCGCCCCAACTGTTTTGAGCGTTGGTGACAAGGCGATCGCACTCTCTGACGTTTCGCCTGCTAGCGGATTGGGCTGTAGCGCGGCTACCGACTGCGGCACTTCTTGCAAAGACTGACTGCCGAGGCGTTTGGCTGAGGCTAAAAACTTTTGCGATCTGCTTTTGAAAATAGTGAGTCCAAGCGGGACGGCTTCAGAGCGCTTGACCCAACAGGCGACCAGCGCAGCCAAATCCGCACGATTCGCGAGGCAAGGGAAAGTTGGGAATAAATGCTATGCCTCACCTTGAAAAAACTGGCTCCGATTCAATGTAATTTCACCAAATCCAGGAACCCAGGCAACCCATTCTCCTACTGACGTTTCGCAAAGCAGCAGCGCTTCATCGTGACTAAAATCAGAGGGCGCATTACGCAGCGCTACCCACAGATCGCTCTTAGGCTGAAACGTAGCGTCATTCCCTCTACCGTTGAGGTGTGAGGTGGGTGCGTTGCGTTGAATAGTGTTTGCAGACATAGGGAGGCAGGCCCAAAACGTTATTTCTGTATTCTATGTTACAGAAACAACGCGAGTTCTAGATTTTTTGTCTTAAAAATATAAGTAGAAAAGTGCAGCTATCCTTGTGAAAGCTTGCTGCAGCGATCGCGCCCTGCATTGCCTCGTATTGAAGTGCATAATCGCTGAGCCCCTCACTGCCTTTTACCGCAGCCATCATTAGGCAGCCATCATTAGGCAGCCATCAAGATAGTCAGCTTTGGCCTAATCCCAATTTTCGCGACGCAGCAAAGGATTAATAAACTCATTGAGCCCTTCACCAATTAGTGAAAGGCCAGTCACCATCAAAGTAATCGCCAGTCCCGGAAAAAGCGCCGTCCACCAGATGCCCGTCGGCAGTGCGTCAAGCGCCTGACGCAGCGAGTCGCCCCACTCCGGCGTAGATTCAGGCAGGCCCAAACCCAAAAACCCTAGTCCACCCAAGATCAAAACAGCATCAGCGGCGTTGAGCGTAAAGAGAACCGGAACGCTTTGCACGACGTTAAGAAAAAGATAGCGGGAGAGAACGGCCCAAGTGGACGCGCCCATAGACTGAGCCGCTTCAATAAATAGCTCGGTCTTAACGCTAACGGTATGGTTACGAACGACCCGATAATACTGAGGAACATAGGCAATAGAAAGCGCCACGGCTGCGTTAAGCACGCCTCGCCCGACAACAAAGGCCAGCGTAACCGAGAGCAAAAGCCCCGGCAGCGTGTAAAGCGTATCCATAAAAAACAGCAGCACCCGGTCGATTTTGCCGCCGCGATAGCCGCTGAACATGCCCAAAGGCACCCCAATAAAGAGGCTCATCGCCGTTGCCAGCAATACGACCTGCCATGCAGCGCGGGCTCCAAATAAGGTGCGCGCAAAAATGTCGTAGCCCTGGCGATTGGTGCCAAACCAATGAGCAGCCGAAGGCGGTTCGTGAATAGGGTTCACTAAGCCAGCGGTGGGATCTTGAATCCAGCCCCAGCTTTGTATGAGGGGGGCAAACAGGGCTGCGAATACGAAAAGGGCGGTAATGGCAATGCCGCTGTACATCATCGCGACAGAAATCGTTAGCGGCTTAGAATTGCCACCAAAGATTGCACTTAAAAAGCTGCGCTGCGAGTTGGGAGCCATAGGGTGCGATCGCCTCAACATAGTCGCCCTATTGTCGCAGGGATTGGCCGATTCGAGAATGAAGCCTTAGCGGGCTGTAGCTTCATTGGCTAACCATTGCTTTACCTTCTCTATTCCGTAAAGATTGCACCTGCTTTGCAATAACCTCTCCTACTTGGTCAATTTCCGCTGCCGTTGTCTGCTTACCCAAGCCAAATCGCAGCGTCGCTCGCGCTAGCTCATCACTGCGCCCCAAAGCTTTGATCACATGAGAGGACATAGGATTTACAGAGCTACAGGCAGATCCGGAGGATAGGGCGACGACAGACTTTAGCTGTGACAGTAGAGCTGAGCCATTGACGCCCTCAAAGCTGACGTTCAAATTATTCGGCAGGCGCTGGGTGGGGTGGCCGTTGAGATGAATGCTGGGAAGAATAGATAAGTGGTTGTAGAGGCGATCGCGCAATCCTTTTAACCTGATGGCTTCTTTTTCCTGCTGGGCGATCGCCAGCCGCACAGCCTCCCCAAACCCAACAATCTGCGGCGTACACAAAGTGCCCGGTCTAAGGCCGCGCTCCTGAGCGCCGCCATGTAGCTGAGGCGCAAGCCGCACTCTAGGATTTCGTCTGCGCACATACAGCGCCCCAATCCCCTTAGGGCCATATAGCTTGTGGGCTGTCATCGACATTAGGCTAACGTTCATCGACTGCACGTCCAGCGGAATTTTGCCCAGCGCCTGAGCCGCATCAGTATGAAAAATGACGCCACGAGCAGCGCACATCTGCCCAATCTCTTCAATAGGCTGCAATACGCCAATTTCATTGTTTGCCGCCATCACCGACAATAAAATAGTTTCAGGGCGAAAGGCTGCAGCCAATAACTGTAAATCGATAAGTCCATCGGCATCAACAGATAAGCAGGTGACGTCAAAACCTAGCGTCTCCAAATAGCGACAGGGAGCTAACACAGCACTGTGTTCAGTTTGCAAGGTAATGATGTGTTTCCCCTCGGACATATACGATTCAGCCACCCCTTTAATCGCTAAATTATTGGCTTCTGTCGCACCGCTTGTAAAGATAATTTCAACCGGGTCGGCATTAATGGCTTCTGCTAACATCTCTCTTGCCTTACTCACGCCTGCTTCTGCCTCCCATCCGTAGGCATGATTCAGGCTATTAGGATTACCAAAATAGTCAGTAAAAAATGGCAGCATGGCTTCTAACACCTGCGGATCTACAGGTGTAGTGGCGTTGCAGTCTAAGTAAATAGGTCGATTCATAAAAAATAAGAGAGATTAGCCTTTGGGTTGTTCGCTCAAGAAAAATCTGTTGAATACGCCAATAGCTCGGTAGTTGCCAATCGGTGATTGGGTAATATAGGTGCTAAAGATAAACCGATTGTGATATTCGGTATTGGTAATAATTAGCTGCTGAATATCTTCTTTTGAGAGGCTTTCACCGCCGTTAATGATGCCTTGACATGCCTGACTCATCGCCTCGCCCACTTTACCCAACCATTTAGAAAATCCTTCTGGCTGACACAGCGATCCTTTGGTTTGCTCGGCCACCGTTTGAGAAAGATATTGGGCGTAGTCTTCTTCGTTAGGATTAGTCACCAACAAAGCAACAGCCAATGCTAGCAAAAAGAGAAGCGCTAGAGACGGAACAGTTTTCTTCATACGATTTTCTAAAAAAGTTTTAGGATGATGGGCCGTTAATATGGCTGAAGATACCAGTCTAACGTAGCGGCTTAGTCGTAGTTTTTAGTAGCAAATTTTTAGTGGCAATTTATGAATACCCCTGCTCATGCCGTCTTTAATCTGGCGCTGCTCGGTCAAAAAAAAGAGCCTCAGCGGAATTCGCGGTGGAATCCGCTGATCATTTGGGGGGCGATAATTCCTGATTTGTCCATGTTTGGCTTTTATCTTTGGCTGCGGCTAGCAACAGATATTCCAGAAGATCAGGTGTGGCAGGTGGAATACTTCAAACCTGCTTGGCAAACTCTGTTTGACTATTTTCATTCTATCCCTGTGGCGCTGCTAGGCTTAGGCGTTATGTGTTACGCCCAGCGTCCGGGGATGGCTTTTCTGTTTGGCAGTATGGTGCTGCACTGCTTAGAAGACCTGCCGCTGCATCACGACGATGCCCACCGTCATTTTTTGCCCTTAAGCAACTTTCGCTTTGAGAGCCCGTTTTCCTATTGGGATCCGGCTCACTATGGCGGTTTTTTTGGGCCATTGGAAATGGTGCTGATGGTAGCAGCCAGCGCTTATGTTTTTAGGCGGGTGCGATCGCGCCTCACCAAAGGCTTGCTGATCGTTGCTAACGCGCTGCCGCTGTTGACGCATCTGTGGTTTGCAATGGCCTGAGGCGCGCACGGTTGATGATCTGCTCCAAACGCAATCTGCGGCAGCCGCCACCAGGGTACCTCAGGAAAAGCATGGTGCTCGCGATGATAGCCAAAGTGATAGCAGGTAATCAATGAAACCAGCCATGGCCAATAGTTGCTGTTAGCTCGCAGCGGGGTTTGGTAGGTATCAGGTAGCTGGCGATGCACCAAATAAGTGCCAAAATAAAACAGCTGCACAGAGCTGAGCAGCGACGGAATTGCCCAAAAAACCAGCAAATTTTCCTCAGGCACGCCCATCACCCGATAAAGACTGTTGTAAACAATCACGATGCTAAGTGTTTGCCGAATTGTCCAATAGCTGCGCATAAAGCGGAAGTACCACAGCACCGGGTGAGTGCGCCTGCCGTCGTGAAAGTCAGGATCGTGATGGCTGGCGGGGAACTGGTGATGTTTGGCATGGGCTTCGTACATTTTGTCGTAGGGGACGAAGCCGTAAATAAATAAAGCTAGCTCCCCTAGGGCGCGGTTTAGCTTAGGGCGACCGGGCGCAACGCTTTGATGCATCGCATCGTGACCCGTGACAAAAAGCCCCGTGTATAAAAGGGTGAACCACGGAATTAACAGCCCGCAGACGAGAGGGCCCAGCGCGATCGCGCCAATGCTAAAAGCATAAAAAAAGCTAGCGGCCCAGGCAATCAAAATAGTCAGCGCAACGGCAGGGCCTTGCCAAGAAAAAAGAGAAAGGAGACGGGCGAAGTCTCTAAAAGTAGATAGCTGTAAGAGGGACGATCTGATCAAAACACGGGCTCACGATATTATCTCGCAGGGTTTGACGCCTTTTATTCCTTTAGTTCATTCCTTTAGAACATCCTCAAGGGAAAATAAAGAAAATTTGGTGACGAAACCCTCACATCATGAAATCACAAAATATACAAATCTTAATGCGTTTTCATCAGTTGTTTACGCTAGCTCAAGTTTAGCGGGTCTACATCAACGCTTAAGCTGACGTCTTTGGGCGTTTGATGCAGTAAGTCACCAAGTTTTGGCAGCGGCGTTTTTAAGGCTAGCTTGATGAGGATATGCCAGCGGAAGCGACGAGCCACTCTAAAAATTGGCGCAGGCACTGGCCCCATTACGACATAAGGTGGTTCATCGCTGCTCAGCGATGATGAATCTGAGGCATCCGAGGTGCCAGACAGCTGTTGAGCGAGCAGATGGCTGAGCTGAGCCGCCATTTTTTCCGCAGCCCGCTCGGTAGTGCGCTCATCTGGCCCGCTCACGCGCAGTAAAATCAGCCGACCGTAGGGGGGATAGCTTTGGGCAGCGCGATCGCTCAGCTCAGTCCGCAAAAAATCATCATAGGCCGCCAGTGGGTTTGGCATTGGGCTTGGCACCTCATGTGGGTCTAAGCGATTGCCTGACTGCTGGGTGAGCGCCTTAATCGCCACATGGTCGGGGCTATAGGTTTGCACAATCACCCGTCCCGGCTGCTCCCCTCTGCCCGCTCGACCGGCCACCTGCGTCATTGTTTGAAACGCCCGCTCACTCGCTCGATAGTCAGGCATAAACAGCAGTCCATCAGCGGCGATCACGCCTACTAAGGTCACCTGCGGCAGGTCGATGCCCTTCGTCAGCATTTGAGTGCCTACTAGCAAATCCGCCTCTTTTTGGGCAAACCGAGTCAGCAATGCCCGATGTGCGCCTTTGTTGCGCGTCGTGTCGCTGTCAAACCGGATACAGCGAATCTCAGGCAGGTACTTGGCCAAATCGTTGACGACTCTTTGAGTACCGCTGCCGAAGTTTTTGAGATAGGGCGAGGCACATTCAGGGCATTCCGTCGGATGAGCTTGCCCATAACCGCAATAGTGGCAGCGCAGCCTAGCCGCAGCCGCCTGATGGGTTTGGTGAAAAGAGAGCGACACATCGCAGTGAGGGCATTCCATCACATAGCCACAGCTCCGGCAAGAGACAAAGCTGCTGTGCCCGCGCCGATGAATGAACAAAATGCCCTGATTCCCCTTTGCAACGAGATCTTCCAAAGCCTTTTGCAGCGAACGGCTAAAAATCGTGCGGTTACCCTCATGCAGCTCTGTTCGCATATCAACTACCTCCACCGAAGGCAGAGGCCGCCCATACACCCGTTTCCCCAGCGTCAAATACCGTAAGGATCGACCTCGCGATCGCCCTTCTGCAGATTCCGTCAAGCGGGGAGACTGTGAATCTAACGCATCGAGCCGAAACCTCACCCAGGTCTCTACGCAGGGCGTCGCCGATCCCAGCACTAGCAAACAGCTTTCTAGCTCAGCGCGCCAGCGCGCCACCTGGCGGGCGTGATAGCAGGGCATCGGCTGGTCTTGCTTAAAGCTGCTGTCGTGCTCTTCATCCAAAATAATGATGCCGACCTTTGGCAACGGCGCAAACACGGCTGAGCGGGTGCCGATAATCACCTGCGGCGCGCCCGTGAGCATTTGCCGCCAGGTGTCGTAGCGTTCGCCTTCAGAAAGGCCGCTGTGATACACGCACACCTTTTCACCAAATCGGCTGCGAAAGCGATCGGTAAGCTGAGGGGTCAGGCCAATTTCGGGCACCAGAACGAGCGCGGACTTTTGCTGGGCTAGGATGGGCGCGATCGCCTGCAAATACACCTCCGTCTTTCCCGATCCCGTCACCCCATGCAGCAGCACCTCACCGTAGCCCTTGATTTGCTGAAGGGCAGCTAGCGCCTGGGCCTGCTCAGCGGTGAGTGTTTTGGCCTGGTCAGGCAGCGCCGTAGAGTGAGCGCCTGATCGCAGCCGTTCGCGCGGCTCTATGACCAAGTAGCCCTGCGTGGCAATCTTTTTAAGAGTTTTACTCGTAGGATGCAAAAGCTGAAGCGCGTCGCTAAGCCACAGCTCGCCGCCGCTGTGAGCGATCGCCCTCAAAATTTCTTGGTGGCGGCAGCTCAGATCTGTTTCTGGCCCCGGCTGATGGATCAAAATGACGGCCTGCCTTTTTTGAGCACTAGGCGATCGCGGCGGTGCCAAATAGCTTTTCACAATACCCGCAGCGCTCAATACCCGCAGCGCCTGAGTGAGTTCATAAGGAGAAGGGCGCACAGTCTGAAGCCGACCTTTTATCTGGCGCTTTATATACGGCCAGCTATAGTCCTTTTGAGGCGAACTTTGCAAAACGGCTATCAGCTCAGCAGCGGTCTTTGAAAACTCCAGACTAGCCGAACTAGCCGCCAAGTCCTCCCTTGCCTCCGTCAAGAATTTTTCAGTAAGCCGAACTCTCCTTTGTGATCTAGACAACAATCCAGGCGGCAGCGCCGTCCGAATCACTCTAATAAGAGGCGTTTGATAGTAGCGGGCGACACGGTTTAATAGCTGCCAATACTCTTTATTAAAGAACGCAGGATTAATAATACTTTCGATTGATTTTACTGATGAGAGAGAAACCCCCGGAGGGGGATTTTGTAAAAGGCGAATAGCGATCGCGCCCACCTGCTGAGCGCCAAAAGAAACGCTCACAATATCTCCCGGCTGAACCGCCAAATCCTCTGGTATAGCGTAGGTATACAGCCCTTTTGCACCCACCCAGTCAACCAAAACCTCTATCCATAGGCCCATCGGACGCTGTCTCATCTCACCCATAAGCTGTCTCTAAAAATTGAAAATTGGGAAAACCTAAGCTGGAATTTGTATGTTTGACAAACCGTCACCTGAGAAATGAGAAAGAAAAAAAAAGAAACGTAACAAAGAAAGCAAAACCTTGTGAACATAGCTTCACAACAGACAACAAGCGATAAGAAAAGAAACGTAAGTTATCAAATTGAACAGTTTCCTAATAAAGGATTGCTATAGTAAGGCCAAAGTAATTCCTGGGCGTCATCGCAAAAGTCTTGCCTCCTAAAAGTTTGACTCTACATTTGACTCTTGACATATCGTCATGACGTGAACCTGATTCTAAATATGACAGCTTCCTACACTCCCCATGTCAGCAGACCTGACGTCAGCAG
>JBARVS010000397.1:0-19556 GCA_049646385.1 Phormidesmis sp.
CCCCACTAGCGTCAAGCCCGTCAGCCAAACATCTTTGACAATATGCTGAGCCGTTAGCCTGAGCGCTAAGCTATTGATGTGCTTGCTCTGATAGAGAGCCGTCCCGGTAGCCGCCATCACCAGCGACACCATTACCCCTACCAACACCAGCAGCGGCCCGGTCACCGCCACTTGAAAAGCGCCCCGCGTCGTCTCAAAAAAAGCTTCATCTAGCTGGCTAAAGGCAATGATGACAATAGAAATACCCGCAAACCCTAGCGCCGCTGAGAGCATCAGCGCCCCGGCTGCCTCACCGCGCCCGTATCCCCAAATTTCTTTGCCCAAAGTGCGCTGGGGCGAAGCGACGGCCACTAACCCCAGCAGCGCACTAAACACATCAATGAGCGTATGCAGCGACTCTGCCAGCAAGCATAAGGAGTGGCTGATCCAGCCTGCGCTTAGCTCAATAGCAAACGCCAAAAGCGTTGCCCACAGTACCGTTATTAGCAGACGATAGCTCACCCGCCGCTGATGCCCGCTTCCATTCATAGCGATTAGGCTATCACGAAGGGGTGAAAGAGCCAGGACTGAAAAAGCAGCCTTGCTGTAGAGAAAGGCTGCTTCTAGAAAAAAATATTTAAAGTCAGAAAAGGCACCGACGACTGGCCGTGTTTCGTCTCGGTGCCTTAACTGGTTCGCTCCTCACACTCCACAAATATAGGGGATAGCTTCTCATTTGTCACCTCCAGTAGACGTTTTTGGCGACTGGCACATTTCTAACCAACCACGGGCAGATAGCTGGCGATCGCCCCTTTTTCAAAAGGCTAAAAAGGCTAAAGTTCAGCTGGAGCGACGGCCTTCAAATACTGAGACAGCAGCACTTCCAAAGCATTCTTTGTTACCGCAACTAAATAAAAGTTGGCCTGAAATTCACTTGCCAATGCCGCCCGCTGAGGCTGAGAGCGACCCTGAGAAAACTGCCCAAAACCACTCAAGCACCTTGAGCTAAACAGCTCGAATGACTGACATAGCTGGGCTGCACCCTTCAAAAACAAAAAATATTGTTGAGAGGGCAATTGATAAGGAATCCAAAACAGATCGTCTGTAATATTTATTAATGAATGTATCAGCGGCTGCCCCGCGCTAGCAGCGCCAAAATTAGCACCCTGGCTAGGGGTCAACCAGGGCAGTGCATCTGAGTCAAACTTAAAGTTAGATAGAGCAAGATTAGATAAGCTGCTGGCCAGGGCGGGCTGCATTTCCTGCCATAGGCACAGTAGCTGAGAGCAGCGGGCGTAAGTATGCTGCACCTGCCAAAGTATCTTTTCTGTTGGCAGAGACTGAGGCGAACTTTTTTGGGCGTTGCTCTGGTTAACGGGTTGCTTTAACTTATCTAGCGCGTCCAACTGGCTACAACTCTGGTTAAGAAGCGGACTTTGTAAATGCGTTAGCCAATGGACTATACCTGCGTGAGAAAGGCGAAAAGCAATCCATCCCGAGCGGTGAGTTTCTATCTGAAACTCGGCCCAAAGTTGACCCAATAAGCTATCGCAGCCAGACTTTTTTTGCAAAGCTTCGTCATTTTTGTGATCTGGCTCACGGCTTACTTGGTTAAAGCCTAGTTTTTTGAGCCGGTTAACGATCTGCCAGGAGATATTTTCTAAAGCTTCTTTCGATTTTTTCTGAGAGCTGTCTCTTGATATCTCAAAGCAACTTGATAGAGGAGGTAAACCCTCATTCGATAACAGCAGCTGGGGAACTGCAGAGATGTAAAGAACCTCACCAGCAGTCTGCTTTTTTTGCAGCGGGATCTTTTGCCAAATAAGGGCATCTGGCAGCGATCCTAGAAACTCACGGCAGGGCAAAGAGCAGGGCCAGGTGTGATATTGTAAAAAGTTGATGAAGCCAACCGTATCAGCTTCACAATTGCTAAACAAGGCCCGTTGTATTCCGTACAGTAGGCTCTGTTTGAGGGATAATAGTAACACTAGGGTAGCCATTTCACTGAGATTTCACTGAGATTTGTCTTAGCGATCTAAAGCACTTTTGCAAGTGAGTTTCTCGTGGTTTTCACTAGGGTATTTGCACATTTCTTCATAGACTGCCCCGGCAAATGCTGAAGTAGTTGTAAAGAAGGAAATTTAGTCATACAAAACCCAACAATTTATATTAATGTACTAAAACATTCGAATTGTTGTGCTTGACTACTGTATGTACTGATGCCCGGTTAATACAGAGTAGTAGTGCGCGTGCTAGCTGCTGATTGCCCCCTCTAAAGAGGCTAGGCGATCGCCCTACTTTGATAGTCCCTACCTCACAAAATAAGTGCCTAAGCTATCCGTGTAAACACGGGTATTTAAGGTGCTGGTTACTTTTTCGTTTGTCATCTGACGCTTGTCATCTCCATCGGTTTTTCATATTTGCTCTGCGCTTCAAATTTTGTGCTGCAAATGCTAATACTGTCATTCACATTTTGTTAGATGATCTTATCTACAACGGTTAAACTCAATTCTAGTACTGCCAATATGTCTTCTTCTCCTCAGCCGGATAACTCGCGGCCTTTCCTGGCGTGGCAACGTATCTCTGATTGGGCAAGTGAACACTATCGCTGTCGCACCTTCAGTAAAGATGAAAAGATTCCAGCTCGTCCTGGGCTGCTTTATTTAGTGCAAAAAGGCTCGGTTCGGCTGTTGGGCAATGCTCAAGTGAGCGCCACCCTTAGAAAAAAAAGCAGCGCTACGCGGATGCCTTTAGTCGCGGCTGAAGAGGCTTTTCTGGGATTTGTAGGCGCGGGCCAGCCCTTTGAGGTTGTGGCCCAGCCGCCTTTTACGCTGCAAAGCTTTGCCCATGTCGATCAAACGACGGTCATCTGGCTGTATTGGAACGACCTGGACACCTGGCCCCATTTTCAAAAGGAGGTTTTGGATGCTTTTCGCCGTCAGCATCAGCGTAAGCTGCTGTGGCTGAGTACGTTAGGACAGCGTCGCACCATTGATCGGCTTCTGGGCTTTTTGACGCTGCTGATTGATGAGCATGGTGAGCAGTGTGAGCAGGGCTACTATCTACCGTTTCCCTTAACTCATGCGCAAATTGGCAGTGCAATTGGCTCGACTCGGGTAACGGTGACTCGGCTGATGGGTAAGCTGCGGCAGGGAGGGATGATTCAAAACTATGGCGAAGGCTTAATTTGCATCTCGAAAGGAACTGACTGGAAGCAGCAGGGATAGCTTGCCTGGGTCAGTTCAAGTCGGCCAGTTCAAATCGGCCAGTTCAAATCGGCCAGCTTAACTATGTTTGCTTAACGACGTAAGGCTCAGCTTGTTTTTTGAACGGCTGGGCCTTCATTGATTGCGTCTTTTTACCAAAAGCGCGTTTTTAGCAGAAGAGAGTTGAGTACAACGGTAATTGAGCTGAGCGCCATGAGGCCGCCGGCAAATCCAGGATTGAGAGAAAGGCCCAACGTGGGCAGAAATACGCCCGCCGCCAGTGGAACGCAAATAATGTTGTAGGTGAAGGCCCAAATTAGGTTTTGCTGAATTTTGCTGAAGGTGGCGCGGCTGAGATTAATGGCGGCTAAAACATCGGTTAGAGCGTTGCCCATGAGCACGATGTCGGCGGTTTCGATGGCGACTTCGGTACCTGAGCTAAGCGCAATGCCAACGTTGGCTTGGGCCAGGGCGGGGGCGTCGTTAATGCCGTCGCCAACGAATCCGACGCGATGTCCGGCTTTTTGCAGGGTGGCGATCGCCTCTACTTTTCCCTGAGGTGTGACTTCGGCCTGCACCTGCTCGGGCGGTAAGCCTAGCTGCTGGGCGATCGCATCTGCTGCTGCTAAGCTATCGCCGCTCAAAATTTGAACCGTAATGTTGAGCTGCTGCAACTGCTCTATGGTCTCAATCGCGTCGCTCTTTAAGGCATCAGCTACGCCAATGATGCCAGCTATTTGCTGGCCTTGGGCTACGAACACGGCTGTTTTCCCCGATTTGCTCAGCTCGCTTGCACGCGATTGGCTGATGCTATCTATAGTGCAGTCATTTTTCTCCATCCAGGCCAGATTGCCGAGATAGAACGGCGTTAAAGCCTCGGTATTTACCCCTTTAATCGAGTCTGAGCTAGCTAGCTTAGCGGCCACACCCAGGCCCGCTTCTGTTAAAAAGTCGCTGGCAAGCAGAGGCGCTAGATCCTTTTGCGCGGCAGCTTTTTGAATGGCAACGCCTAGCGGGTGACGGGTACCGCTCTCTACGGTGGCTGCGATTTGCAGCAGGCGATCGCTCGAAAGCCCAGGCGTCAGCGGCAGGCAGTCGGTGACCTGAGGATTGCCCGTTGTTAGGGTGCCCGTTTTGTCAAAAACTAGCGTGTCTAACCCTCGGGTGGCCTCTAAAATGTCGCCGCCGCGAATCAATAGGCCCTGCTGTGCGCCAATGCCAGAACCCACCAAAATAGCGGTAGGCGTAGCGAGCCCTAAAGCGCAGGGGCAGGCGACCACCACCACGGCGATCGCAAGCTTTAAGCTCACTAGCAGCCTGACAGAATTTGTCACTGCTGGCGTCGCCATACTCATAGATGCCTCAGCCGCGCCATGATGCACGTGAGCTAGCGCAAAAGCCGCCACCTCGGGCCAGAGCGGTACGCCCACAAAGTACCAAAAGCAGAGGGTTAGCGCCGCACAGGTGAGAATGCCATAGGTAAAGTAGCCAGAAATCAGGTCGGCTAGGCTTTGGATAGGCGCTTTGCGAGACTGGGCGGTTTCAACCAGGCGAATCATTTTGGCTAGCGTGGTCTCTAGCCCGGTGCGGGAGACCCGTAGCGTAATCGCGCCTGACTGATTGAGGCTACCCGCCACTACGCTATCACCGGGCTGCTTCATCACTGGCATCGACTCGCCCGTTAGCATCGATTCATCTAGCGTGGTTTGGCCCAGCACAATCTCGCCATCAACGGGCACCTTTTCGCTGGGCAGCACCCGCAGCCATTCGCCTACTTGAACCTGATTGGCTGGAATTTGCACGCCTGCTGCTTCGGTAATTTGCCCAGCGCTGGCGTGAGCTAGGTCAGATTGATCGGCGGGCTTTGGCACCAGTCGGGCTAGCGTAGGCTGAAGGGCGATGAGCGATCGCAGCGATCCTGCCGCCTGAAACCGAGCCCGACTCTCCAACGTACGGCCCAGCAAAATGAAGCTCAGCAGCATAACTGGCTCGTCAAAAAAGCACTCCCAGCCCAAGCTGGGGAACAGCAAAGCGGCTAGGCTAGCGGTATAGGCACTGAGCGCCCCCAGGCTAACGAGCGTATTCATGTTGGGTGAAGCCCGCAGCGCTCCTTGGATGCCCTCGATCAAAATTTTGCGAGCCGGAAAAATTAGGGTGAGCGTTGCTAAGGCCGCGTGAAACCACAGCGTGCTAATGACCGGAATAAAAAATCCCTGCGCCCAGCTAAAATGCTGCACATGTCCGACGATGGAGAGCGTCAGCAGGATTGAGGCGATCGCTAGCTGGCTTACCTGATTTTTTTGCGATTTCTGCTGTCGCGAAAGCCAATTTGCTTCTGCGGCTAGCGGATCGCTGCCCTGGGCGACGCGAATTTTGCTGGGGTAGCCCGCTTCGGTTAGGATTTGGGCGATCGCCTGTGGATTGGCCTCCGGGCGGCAGTCTATCGCCGCTACTTCAGTCACCAAATTCACCGTAGCTTTGGCCACACCTTCGCACTGGTTCAGCTTTTTCTCTACGGTGCTGACGCAGCTTGCGCACATCATGCCTGCTACGTCTAGCACTACGGTTTCTAACAATTTGCCGTGCGAAGGCTCATCAATATTTTGAGGCAACGTGGACTGACGCGGTAGAGCAAGCTGAGTCATAGGATCTAGAAGGTGTCTGGTTTCGGATATCTGGTTTTGGGTGTTTGGGTTCAGGCGCTTAGCCAATGAAATAAAAAAAGCTCTCTTTGAGCCTACGTCATTTTTTAAGTTCTGTTGTCGATAGCCGCTATGAAAAGGATGTAAAGGCTATCTACAACGGTACGGCTACCCGTATAAAGTGCTGTAGGGGGAATGGGTGCTGACGCGGATACTGAAATAGGGGAGCGGTCGTATGTTTTCTGATATTGCAAGTGATTGGGCTAGTCAGTGTATTGAAGCATTGGCTCGGCGAAAGATAGTGACTGGCTATCCTAACGGCACTTTTCGGCCTAAGGCAACGGTGACGCGCGCTGAGTTTGCCGCGCTGATGCCGAAGGTCTTTCCAGATTTGGCCGAGCAGCGAGCAGCGGCCTCTTTTCGCGATGTGCCGCCTCAGCACTGGGCAAACGAAGTGGTGGAATGGAACGCTCAGCGCGGGCTGTTTAGTGGCTATGAAGACGGAACGTTTCGTCCCAGTCAGACTATTTCAAGAGTTGAGGCTGTGCGGGCGCTGATGCAGGCTTTAGAGGCAACCCAAGGCGTTGACGTGGTGATTCCCGATGCGCAAGCCAAACCCACAGAGCTAGACTTAGCCGCCCAGTATTTTAGCGATGCGGATCAAATTCCTGGCTATGGGCGCGAAGCGATCGCTGCTGCCCTCAAGCAAAAACTGCTAGAGCCGCTCAGCGAACCTCGTCCTTTACGCCCTCATCAGGCCATGACCCGAGGTGAGGTCGCCGCCCTTCTCTGTCGCGCTTTAGATATTCCTAAGGCTGAGCTAATGGTCAGCTATCCATCGCTAAGCACCGATAGCCAGTCCATATTTCAGCAATTCCTTCAGCAAGAGGCAATGTTTGATCAAAGCAAGCTCGCTTTTTTAGATCGCAGCATCCAGAACTCGCCTTACCGATCTCAAATTGCTCAATATGCGTCGCGCTTGCAGCAGCCCGAAGGCGTCGTGATGCCGTTAGCTAACGCAGCGCTTTATCCTAAGACGGGAGAAGTATTTTTCGTGAACGAGGGCGGCTTAGAGTTTTTGCCCGCTGATATTCGCTCGGCCTGCGTGTGCCTTTCAACGGTTAAAGGCGGTGAGCTTTATGGCCGCTGGCTAGGCCGTGAGGCGTTGAGCGATCGCCAGCTATGGAGCGCAACCAAGTTTATTCCGCTGCTCAATCTAGCCGCGCGAGCAAACGCGGTACTGTCAGGCGTTGATATCAACCAGTGCCGGGTGCGATCTGCTGGTAGCACGGGTCGGTTCAGCGGCTATCCCTTCTCCGATTTGGCCGCTGGGATAATGACATACGACAACCGTGTGGCCACTTCTAACTCGCTAGCGGCCATGTTCAAAAACTTTGCCAAGCCAGAGAGCTTAGAAAAGTGGACGAGGGAAATGACGGGCAATCAGTCGCTGTCTTTTCAGGGCCGCTATGGTGAGGTGGCTTTTATTCAATATCCTGAGCTGTGGAGCGCTCAGGCGAATAAAACGCTGCTAAAGTCACCGGGCGCTAAGCATCAGGGTGAGAATTTGATGTCTACCTACGACTTAACTCGGCTGCTGAGCATGACAGGCTGGCACTGGCAGCTACCCGCAGATGCTAGAATTCCCGGTTTGCAAGCTCGCAGCGTGGAGAGCATTCTGCGCGCGATGGGGCTAGATACGGCGCGCTATGGTGAGGTGGCGCTAGAGACCTTAGGGCTAACTGGCGTGGTGAAGTCGCCTGTGATTGTTTCTAAAAGCGGGTTTGGCCGGAGCGATGAGCGCGATCGCACCGAACTTACCTACTGCGCCCTCGTTCAGTTCAGCCTGCCGCGCTCAATCACTGGCCGAGATACTGATCAAGCTACTGGCCAAAGTGCGCCCGATCCAACCGCCGCCTATCAACGCCATTCTATTTGCTTTACCCTAATCGCCGAGCAGGGCTTGGGCGATGCTAACGAAGAGGCCCAATATGTAGACGCTCTGATGGCTGCTGCCGTCACTGAAATCATTCGCCGCACCGTGCTGGGAGCTCTATAGTTTTCTCTATTAAATGGCAAGAGGGAAATGGCAAAACGAAGGACTAATCCTGAGAATCGGTCACAGATTTGATAATGCGTTTTGACTGCACCACATCTAGCCGTGATGCTGCCAGTCGCTTCATCCAGCCGCTTAAATAATCGCGGTTAACAACCTGCTCTTTGGGATCTTCGGTGTTCGTCGGGTAGGGCATCATGCCTCGCACGGCTGCTTCCGTCACACAAAACATTGACCTTTGAAAGCTTTGACCGAGCTGAACGCGAATGTCTTCCTGGCCGCGTTTAGAGCGCTGATAAAGCTCCCGTAGGTATGTCGGAACGTAGTGACGCATATCCTGCATGAGCAGCGTCGGCGGAATGCCTGCGCCTCCAATGGGCAAAGGATCGGCAAAAAGCGCGCCATAGGAAAACTCAGCTTGGTCTATCGGCACCTGCTGGGCCTGAGCGTTGTAGGAAACAATGCCAAAAAACGGGGTTCCTCTAAGGAAAATAGTTTCTACATAGGGCACTGCCGTATCAGATAAAAACGTCAGCCCCACCGACTTAGGAATAATGTCGTACTCAGTGCCTTTAATGGTCACTTTATAAGTGATAGGCATCATCGCGCTGGCCACTAGCCCCGACTTGATCAGCTCTACAACTTCGGCTAGTGACTTGATGTTGCCTTTGTCATACTGCTCGGATAAATTTTTGAATATGTCACTCATCACCCGCCAAAACTGCCCGAGCCCTGAGTAGTAGCACATCTGACGCACCTGCTCGGCTAAAAAGTCAGGAAAAATGCTGTTAAAAACCTTGAGTATCGGATTCGTTCGCATTTTGGCTCGAATCGCTGGCCCGCAGCATGCCCAAAACTCATCCGAATCTAAATAGGCATCTAGCCCGCCGCCGCCGTGCCACATCATCGTTCGCATGACGTATTCAGCGTATTCGTAGTTAATGCGGTCGTGCCAAAGGTGCTTGACAATTTTTTCGGGCGTCATCCTGCCGTTGAAATACTTAAAGATGGGCACCAGCACTAAAAACTGATGTTCGGCAATGTAGTTGAGGTTAATCGCGTAGGCATCTAGCACAATGCCGTAGGCTTCTAAAACGCCGACTACTTCCTTGAGGTTATCCGGCGATTCGGGTAGCAGCGTGTCTCCGGCAACTAGGCGATCAATGTAGTCTGCAAAGGAATGGACGAGCGCCGGTTTGGGCTGCGTTGAAGGGGATGGAGCCATAGGTTTATTTGGAGGTTTATTCGCTGTCACTGGCTAGGCGGAGATACAGAAGTCGTGAGGGCAACTTGGGTGGAGGTTGTCATAAAGGTGGTGGTAGTAGATTCCATCCAGCGGGTCATCCATTCTGGCTGAAGGCCAAAGGCAAAAATGAGGGCAACCAAGGCTAGGGCGGGGAGGCGATCGCGCCACTTCACCCGAGAAATCATCGTATCTACTGGCACCCCTAGCTCATCGGGTGGGGCGACCCTGAGCCTGCCAAAGAATACCCGGTTGATCATCAGCAAAAAGTATACCGCCGTCAGCCCCGAGCCCACCATACACAGCAGCGTTTGCGGCGCTTGGGTTTCAAAGCTGCCGCGAAACACAATAAACTCCGAAATAAAGCCCATCATCCCAGGAATGCCAGCGCTGGCCATTGCGCTTAGCACTAGCAACGAGCCAATAAACGGCAGTCCTCTTTCGGGAGCCATCAGTCCTTGCAATATCGTCAGGTCGCGAGTGCCCGTTTTTTTGTATACGACGCCAACTAGCAAAAACATCAGCGCTGAGATCAGGCCGTGGCTCACCATTTGCATAACGGTACCCAAAAGGCTTAAAGGCGTAGCAGCGGCGGCAGCTAAAAGAATGTATCCCATGTGGCCGACCGAGCTGTAGGCGACCATTTTTTTGATGTCGGTTTGGGCGATCGCGGCCAAAGAGCCATACAGAACGCTCACCACCGCCCACCAAGCTAGCCAGGGCGAAACCGACAGCCAAGCAGCGGGAAACAGCCCCACGCAAAACCGCAAAATGCCGTAGGTTCCCAGCTTTAGCAGCACCCCTGCTAAGAGCACTGAAATAGGAGTAGACGCCTCCACATGCGCATCCGGAAGCCACGTATGAAAGGGCACCAGCGGAATTTTGATACCAAAACCAACTAGCAGCACCCCCATCAGCACCGTTTGCTGCGCCATCGACAGGCTTTGAGCCAGCGCCGGATCGTAGTCAAAGCTACCCGTTCTAGACAGTAGGCCCAGCCCCAAAAAGGCTGCCAAAATCAAAATGCCTGAAAACGCGGTGTAAATTAAAAACTTGGTGGCCGCATAGCCGCGCCGAGCGCCGCCCCAAATCGCAATCAACAGGTAAAGCGGAATCAGTTCCAGCTCATAAAACAAGAAAAATAGCAGCATGTTCTGCGCTAAAAAAGCGCCCGAGACTGCGCTAGCAATGATTAGCAAAAGCGGATAGTAAAGCCTTGGCCGCTTAACCTCGCCGCTGATGTATACCGAGACAAGGCTCAGCAAACCATTCATCACCACCAACGGCAGCGCAATGCCATCAATGGCTAAACCATACGTGAGTCCTAACGGCTCTATCCAGCTCACTTGCTCTACAAACTGAAAGCCAGGATTATGAATATCGAACTGACTGGCTAAATAAAGCGAGAGCGCTAGCGTCACCCCCAGCGTAATCAGCGCCCCTAGCCGAGCCTGATAGGGCTTAAGCTCGGTTGGCCAAAGGCTAATTAGCAAAGCACCCAGCAGCGGCACTACCAACAGCAAAGTTAATATCACACCCGTCTCCCTATCTGCTCAATTCGCTCACCGCTGTCTGTCGCTGCCGCCAATTTTTTCACCACATTTTCCAAGTCGTCATAAGTACCAATAGCCCAACCCCTGCCACAATCGTGAGAATGTAGTTTTGCGATCGCCCCGAAGCACTATACTTCAATCCTTCGCCCCCCAAAAAAGAAGCCGCCCCGACAAAATTCACCGCCCCATCAATCACATAGCGATCTATCCAATAGCTCACTGCCGACAGCGCCGACACCCACCTTACAACCGTAGCTTCGTACAGCTTGCGGGTGTAAAAGTCATCACCCACCACGTCTTGGAGCACTCGCAGCGGAGCCAAACTGGAGCGCGACCAAGCCCGATTTAGCGGCAAATATAGCCCCAGCCCCGCCCCTAAAGCGCCAGATCCTACCAGCAGCGCCACCGCCGCCAAGTTAAAATATTCAAACGGCGGCAGCAGCGACAGCCGCCACATCATTACGGGCACTAGCAGCACAATCACCGAAAGCGTCACCATAGGTATGGCCATTAGCCAGCCCACCTCGGGCGTCCGCCGCGTCTTCGGCTGAGGCTCACCCAAAAATACCAGCCGAAACACTCGAACCAAATTCAGGGCAGTGACAAAATTCACCAGCAAAAACACGCCGACTAGCAGCGGATGCTCTTCCCACAAAAACTCAATGCCAAAGCAGAAAGACCAAAAGCAGCCAAAAGGCAGCACACCCGTTAGCCCCAATGCCCCGGTGAGATAAGCAATCGTCGTCGCTGGCATCCGCGACCAAATTCCGCCTAGCTCTGTGAGATCTTGATTGTTGGTTGAAAAAACGATTGCGCCAATGCTCATGAAGATGAGCGCCTTGGCAACTGCATGGGTAAATAGCAGCATAAAAGCCACACCCGGCCACTGCGTGCCTAGCGCGATAAAGACTAAGCCAAGGTAAGCGCTGGTTGAATAAGAAAACGTTCGCTTAAAGTCAATTTGCGCCAGCGAGACTAACGAAGCACCGACGGCGGTGGTTACACCAATCGCAATCAGCGCATCTAGGGCGATCGGAGAAATCACGATGACGGGCTGAAGCTTAATTAGCACGTAAGCGCCGCAGGTCACCACGACCGAATTTCTTAAGATGGAGGCTGGACTAGGCCCTTCCATGGCCTCGTCTAACCACAGGTGCAGCGGAAACTGAGCGCATTTTCCGGTTGGCCCAGCGATCAGGGCAAGCCCCGTTAGCGTTGCGGCCAGTGGCGTAATGTCAGCGCTTTTGACCCATACGTACAGGTCGTTGTAGCTTAGGCTACCTGCGTAGGTGCTTAGCGCCACTAGCCCCATAAATAATAAAACGTCGCCCACTCGCTTGGTCAAAAAGGCATCGCGAGCAGCCGTTATCACCAGCGGTTGAGCATACCAAAAGCCCACAATAAGGTAGGTAGAAACCGTCAGCATCTCTAGCAGAAAGTAGCTAGAGAATAAAGAGCTGCTGAGAATTACGCCGCTAATAGCCCCTTCAAAAAAGCCCATCAGCGCAAAAAACCGAGCCAGCGCCCAGTCTTTTTCTAAATAGCCCATGCCAAAGACTTGGGCAAGCAGGCTAAGTCCTGCCGTCAGCTCTAAAAAAATCAGGTTGACCGCCGACAAATCTAAAGAGGCCGACAGCCTCAGATCGGCGACATGTAGCCACTCGAAGCTCACGACCTGAGTGCCATTGCTCAAAATCACCTGCAGAAGGAGCAGCCCATGCAAAGACGCCAGCGCCGTCATAAAGACGTTGATGTACATTGCTGGCCGAGGCCCTGTCATGCGAATTAACCGAGTCGCCCAAGGCAGCGCCAGCAGTGCGCCCACTAGACCGTACATCGGAATTAACCAACTCCACTGAATAAGAAACTGCATCACGGGTTCTATCACTGACACGTCAGATTTTAAAAGAGCGATTGTTTAGCGATTATGTTGAAGGGCTCAAGGTTGGTTCCCAAAGCATCCTTATTTTCGGCCACCTTGATGGCTCGTCCAAAAACTAACTAGAAAGTGGATTAAAGAGAGAACTAAACACTCAAGGAGAATATCAGGGCAAAGACTTTAGCAATGGCCTTAAACCCAAAGACATAACTGAATTTCTTCTCAAAGCACTTTTAATGTTCAGGTCAAGACAGGACAGGTTCACAATTAAGCTGTTGCTGAACTATTTGCTAAATTATTGCGTTGCGATCGCCAAAAGCTCAAATGCAGTGAATCTGCAGTGAATCAAACACCTTAGTCAAACATGACTTAGCCAGACATTTCAGTGAAATCCCAAATATAAAGCCGCCCGATAGATTTTCAGCGCGAGAGCTGACGAGACGCCCCCTAATTTATTCCAGTGTGAGCCCTCTCATATTTCTGTATATTACCTGACTGATGGACGCCTACGCCTGTTATCTGGCGATTAGCGCCTTAACACAGCTTTACGTTTAAACACAAATGGCAAAGATACTGGCATAAGTATTCATAATGCTCGATATCAGCGGTAATCATCGAGGCTTATGTTGTCAAAGCGACACCGCCACTTTATTCTTGAGTATGACGTGGAAATTTTGCAGGTTCGCCTGGGATTGATTTTTGAGGTTGTTTTTTAAGGAATCGAGCGCTGAAATGCTGATTTGAGTTTTCTTAAATTCAACCTTGCCTGATGCTCTTTTCGAGCGCAAATCAGGCGTAGAGACAGCTGGTTTTAGCAACTGATTTTGTACTTGCTGTAGCAGAGATCTTGTGGTCGAAGTGGAAGGGGTCAAAGTAGAGCGATCAAAACAAGTTCTTCTACACCAAAGATTTAACCTGCGTATGACTATTTATTTGAAGGAGATTTCGACTAATGCCTATTGCCGTTGGAATGATTGAGACGAAGGGGTTTCCCGCAGTAGTTGAAGCGGCTGACGCCATGGTTAAGGCCGCTCGCGTTACGCTGGTTGGCTACGAAAAAATCGGCAGTGGTCGGGTCACTGTGATTGTGCGCGGCGATGTTTCTGAAGTTCAAGCTTCTGTATCAGCAGGGGTTGAGTCAGTGAAGCGAGTTAACGGCGGCGAAGTGCTCTCTACGCACATCATTGCGCGGCCTCACGAAAACCTAGAGTTCGTCCTACCCATTCGCTACACCGAAGCGGTAGAGCAGTTCCGCTCTTAGCTTTATTTCTCTTGGGCTTTATTTTTCTTGGGTTGGTCTGAGGTGGTTGGTCTGAGGTGATTGATTTGAAGAAGTTGGTCTAAGAGGATGATCTTTTGGGATACTTGCTTCAGGTTGATTTGTTGTTTTGATCTCATTTTTTAGGAAAAAAGTATGGCAATTGCAGTAGGTATGGTGGAAACTTTGGGTTTTCCCGCAGTCGTAGAAGCCGCTGATGCGATGGTTAAAGCCGCTCGCGTTACGCTAGTTGGCTATGAGAAAATCGGTAGCGGTCGCGTCACCGTGATTGTACGAGGCGATGTTTCTGAAGTGCAGGCTTCCGTGGCCGCCGGTGTGGAGAACGTTAAGCGTGTTAATGGCGGTCAGGTGCTCTCTACGCATATCATTGCGCGGCCCCACGAAAACCTCGAATTTGTTCTTCCCATTCGTTACACCGAAGCGGTAGAGCAGTTTCGTGAAAGCGTTAGCGGCATTCGTCCTTACGGAAGGTAAAGCTAGGCTCTCCCGATTGGGATAAATATCTATGCGCCTAGCGAAGGTTAGAGGCACGGTCGTAAGCACCGTCAAAGATGAGAGCCTTATGGGGGTCAAGCTGCTGCTCGTTCAATTAATTGATGAGTCAGGTGGCCTCCAAGACGACTACGAAGTTGCCGCTGATGTTGTCGGTGCGGGCGTCGGTGAGTGGGTTCTAGTGAGCCGGGGTAGCTCGGCAAGACAGCAGCAGCGATATGGAAACAAGCCTGTCGATGCTGCCATCATCGCGATTGTTGATACCGTAAGCCTGGACTCTGGCTTGCTCTACGATAAGCGAGAAGATTTCAGATAGGTAAAACATCCGACTAAGACGTTTTAGGCGAGGCGAGAGGGGCGCATGGTGGCCCAAAGTATAAGCCAGAGTATAGGTCACAGCACAAACCAAAGGGCGGTTCCGGCTGTTTCGAGGCCAACTGTTCCAAGGCCAACTGTTCCAAGGTTAGATCTGTTGGTAAATCCGAAGGTGCATCTTTCAGCCGATATTCACGAGTTCTCACTGGTAGAAGGTGACGTGAGTATTGGCGCAGGTACAACGTTAGCACCGGGTACGGCGGTTACAGCCATGCCGGGTGCTTCTGTTGCGGTTAGCGAGCAGTGCTTGCTGCTCCCAGGTGTCATTGTAGAAGGGCAGGCGGGCGCTCAGGTGATGAGCAATAACCGTCGCTATTCTGTTTGGCTGGGCGATCGCACTACCCTCGCTCACAAGTCAATCATCCACAGCCCCGCCTTTCTTGGCAAAGACTGCTTTGTTGGCTTTCGCTCCACTATATTCAATGCTCGACTAGGCGATGGCTGCATTGTGATGATGCACGCACTCGTTCAAGACGTAGAAATACCTCCCGGTAGATGCGTTGCCTCTGGCAGCATTATTACCAGCCAGCATCAGGCCGATCAGCTGCCTAAAGTCACCCCGGAAGACTTGGCGCTAGCCGCAGAAATAGCGGGCATTTCGTCGCACAATTCCCCCAGCCAGCGATCTAGCGCTAACCGCTCTTTTAGCCGTTCAAAAGGAAGAGTCGTACCCATTAACAGCTCAAGCCGCGACAGTGGCTCACGAGCTTCTAGCATTCACAGCCCACCTGAGCGCCAACCCCGTTCAAGCCAAACCCATTCAACTCGTCATTCGTCCTACGCGACTTACGCCACTAAAGGAGCTAACATGCAAGCCCAGAGACTGTCCTCAGAAATCGTCCAGCAAGTACGCCAGCACTTAAGCCAAGGCTACCGCATCGGCATGGAACATGCTGACAAGCGCCGCTACCGGAGTGGCGTATGGGAAACCTGTACGCCCGTTCAAGCCAATCAAGAGCCAGCGGTATTTGAAGCACTAGAGCGCTGCCTCGCAGAGCACACGGGCGAATACGTGCGCATGTTTGGCATTGATCCTAAAGTCAAGCGGCGAGTTGGCATGACGACCGTTCAGCGCCCTGATAGCCAGCCTGTCAGCAGCAGCCAACGTGCCGACAGCAGTGGCGACTTTAGTCAGTCTAGCTATGGTGGTGGCCGATCTTCGAGCGGTGGGAGGGGCAATGACAACCAATCTGCCAATAGATCTGCTGGTGGCCTAAGTCCGGAGGTTGTTCAAGAAGTGCGTGGCCTGTTGCGCAGCGGCCATATTATTGGTACCGAACATGCTGATACTCGTCACTATCGCAGCAACGTTTGGAAAAGCTGTTCGCCAATTGCTTCTCACAATGAGCAGGAGGTGTTTTCTCGATTGGAACACTGCCTTGATGAGCACAATAACGAATTTGTGCGGATGTTTGGCATTGATCCTAAAGCTAAGCGCCGAACGGCAACAACAACGATTCAAAGAGCCGACGGTAAACCTGTTGATATTTCGCCTAGTCGTTCGGTCACTGCAAATGGCGGCACTCAGCGGCAGGGCAGCCAGCACTACGGTCAGCACAGCGCTCAGGGGGGCGGCCCAAGCAATAGCAGATCAAGCAATAGCGGTGACAATAGTAGATCAAGCAATAGCGGTGACAACAGCTACTTCCACAACAGTGAGGCCGCTCAGATAGTTAGTCAAATCATCAATCAGGGTAGTAAAGTAGGCGTCGAAATTGCCGATGCGCGTCGCTATCGCAGCGGAATTTGGCAGACCGCACCCGCCTTGCGCTCTGTAAATCAGCTAGATAACTTTTTGAGTCAGCACCCTGATAAGTACGTGCGCGTTTTCGGGGTGAATGATTCGCTAAAAACGCGCGGCGCGGCAGTGACCATTCAAAAACCAGGCCAGTCGAGGGGCCAGTCGGGTAATCAGTCAGGCGGTGGCCAGTCGAGCAATCAAAAGCGTAGCCCATACGCTGCTCAAGCAGGCAGAGATCCGATCAACACCAATCCTCCTCACTACGACGATCCGGCTTACCTCAAAAAGGGTGCTGGCTATGGCAATAGTGGCGGAAACAGTGGTTATGGCAGCAGTGGTGGCAATGGAGGATACGGCAGCAGCGGCAGTGACCCGGTAGATTCTAAAGTGATGGATCAGGTTACTCAGCTGGTGAACCAGGGCTGTAAAATTGCCATCGAATTTGCAGACAAGCGCCGTTTCCGCAGTGGCATTTGGCAGACAGGCACATCGATTGATGCGCGTCGTCCAGCAGAGGCAATTTCTGCGCTGGGCAAGCAGCTAGCTCAGCATGAAGGCGACTACGTGCGGCTCGTCGGCGTAGATCCTAAGGCTAAGCGCCGCGTTTTGGAAACAACCATTCAACGTCCCCTCTGATGTTTTTGAGCTGCAAACGCTATGTCCCAGCGGCCCCCTAGTTTAGTGAGCGATACCCACTACTGTGTGGTGGGTGATGTCACCATAGAGGCTACTGCGGCGATCGCGCCCGGTGTTGTCTTACAGGCTTCTACAGGTAGTCGCATCGTGGTGGGCAAAGGCGTTTGCCTAGCAGCAGGCGTTTGTATTCAGTCTCGCAACGGCATACTTACTATTCAAGCGGGCGCTAGCTTAGGGGCTAATGTGCTGATAGTAGGCAGTGGCACCGTGGGGGCAAACGCCTGCATTAGCGCGGGCAGTACAGTAATCAACCCGGCAGTAGAAGCAGAAGCAATTCTCCCGCCTGATACCTTGATGGATGCAAGTATTAACACAGGAGCAAAGCCGTCTCAATCGGGTTCATTTGAGCCTTCATCTGGGTTTAAGGCTAACAGCTTTACGGCCCCAATCGGTTCTGCTAATAGCTTTACAAATGGCTTGGATCAGCCAGCACCAAGCACCTCGCAGGCTGATCCTTTCCCAGCTAGCACCTTTGTTGAGCCCGAGCCAATTATGCCTAAATCTATTCAAATTCCTGATATTCCGCAGCAGCCTAATAAATTCGTTAGCCCGCCGTCTTTGAATCAGCCATTTAACCAAGCAAACGGCTCGTACAGCAACCCCCTAAGTAACCAGACTAATAACGTACAATCAGATTATGGGAAGGTAGAAAACGGTAGCTCAGCTGGCGGCAGCGGTTCTTTTCAGAATAGCGGTGCCCGTAGCCCTATCGGTGATTCATCGTCGCTGACCGTACACTCTTCTAGCGACAGGGTATATGGCCGCGATCAGGTTTCACAGCTTATTACCACCCTATTTCCCCATCGGCAACCTTTGGACAACCATTCCCAGAGCTAGGCCATCCCCCCCCCCGCGAACAGCGCTGATTGCTTTTAAAAGAGGCTTGTTATGTACTCAGAGGCCACCCCCCTTAGGAAGCCCACCATTACCGCTCGCAACTGGCTGTACGATACGGCGTTAGGAATGGTATCGACAACGAGTTTTCCAGCCATTATTGGCGTTGCTGATGCCATGATGAAGTCGGCTAACGTATTTTTAGTAGGCTACGAGAAAACGGGCGGCGGTCACTGTACAGCGATTGTTCGCGGTGGCGTTGCCGATGTTCGCATGGCTGTTAAGGCGGGAGAAGAAACGGCCCAGCAGTTTGGTCAGTTTGTTTCAGCTTCTTTAATTCCTCGTCCGATGGCGAACCTGGAAGCGGTATTGCCTATCAATACCCGACTAGAAGCTCTTGAGGGGGTGGGTCAGTCTATGGGGGGAAGTGCAATTGGCCTGCTGGAGACCCGAGGCTTTCCAGCCATGGTAGGTGCGGCTGACGCGATGACCAAATCGGCTGAAGTGACGTTGCTTTCTCACGAAACCATTGGAGAAGGGCTGTGTACGATTATCATTCAGGGCTCGCTTTCTGATGTGGTAATTGCGGTTGAGGCAGGTATGAACGAGGCTGAGCGCATTGGCGAGCTAAATTCAGTGATGGTGATTCCTAGACCGCTAGATGATTTGGAGCGCAGCCTGCCGAAGACTCGGGCCGTAGAAGAGCAGCAGCCGATGCGACTGCCTCTGAAGCTAGAAGAGCGACAGCGTGAGACACAGCCTGAAAGACAAAAAGAATTAATTCCGGCAAGGTCTCCGGAGTTTGAGCCTGTAGAGAGAAAGGAAATAGCGGTGCCGATAAAAGAATTAGAAACCGAAGAACTGTAGGCTGGGCTGCGGCAAACCCTAGCTCGACCTACGGTGACGGGTGAATTTTTCGACGCGCTCTACAACCTGCTGCTTCAATCTGGGGTCATCAGCAGAAAACCATTCAATACTGGGTTCTTTGCGAAACCAGGTGCGCTGGCGTTTTGCAAACTGGCAGGTGTGCTGCACGATCTGCGAAATAGCAGACTCTAAAGAAATCTTCCCAGCAAGGTGCTGCTGCATTTCTGCGTATCCCAAAGTTTTTAATAGCGGTAAATCTGAGCCGTACTTTTCGATGAGCCGAGCAACTTCATCAGCAAAACCAGCTTCTATCATCTGGTGGGTGCGCGTCGTTATTCGCTGTCGCAACGCCTCAGCCTCACAAGCTAGTCCTATATATAGGATGGGATAGTCCGGTGGACTTTCTCCTTGCTGGCTCGAAATGGTTCGCCCCGTCGCATAAAAAACTTCTAGCGCTCGCAGCGATCGCACCTGATCGTTTGGGTGAATGCGCTGGGTAGCTTGAGGGTCTATCTGCCGTAAAAGATCGTAGCAATGGGGCTGACCTAGCCGAGTTAGCTGCGATCGCAATGCCCTATCAGGCGGCACCCGAGGTATTTTCAAGCCTTTGGCGATCGCGTTGATATAAAGCCCGGTACCGCCCACTAACAGCGGAGAGCGATTGCCCTGCTGGTGAATTTGCGCGATCGCCCCTTGAGCCCGCTGCTGATAATC